>DROQ01000194.1 GCA_011321845.1 Planctomycetota bacterium
AAGAGATAGGCGGCTAAGACCCCTGAGATCGCTCCCGAAGCCCCGACCGCTGGGAGAGTGGATTCATGGAGGATGAGGGTGTGGGTGCCTGCCGAGATGAACCCGCAGAGAAGATAGAAGATCAAAAACCGGAAGCTCCCCATGCGATCCTCGACGTTGTCTCCGAAAAGGAGCAGGAACCACATGTTCCCGATGAGGTGCATCCAGCCCCCATGCAAAAACATGCTCGTGAGGAAGGGGATCCATGAATCCACGGGGAGCCCGAGGGCCTGAGCCCATTCGGGGTGGGTGTGTCGCAAGGGGACCACCCCAAAGGTGTAGAGAAAGGCCTCCCGGGTCTGAGGGGGGAGGCTCAGTTCGAAAAGGAAGAAAACAACATTCAGAAAAACAAGACCCCAAACGACAAAAGGGGGATTCTTTCGGGGAATGTTGTCTTGGAGGGGAAACATGGTCTCTGTGTTTAGGCTTTTGAGAAAAGGACGCAAGTTTTTCTTCCCGTTCTTTCCCATTTCCACCGATCCTGGCGAGCCTGATGCGGGCGGCCTTCTCGGAAAGGTTTTTTTGGGGAGATTTCTTGGTTTCCCTCTTGGATTCTGGGGTTCTCCCGCGAGGATTCGCACTTAGCCCGGATGGTTCAAAGTCATGAAAAATTCTGGTTAGGTTTTGTGCACAAAGGAGAGCTGGGTGCTTCATCCTTGGAAGATTCTCTCAACCGAGGTCAAAGGTGATTATCGTGTGTTTCGGGTGCTGGAGGTCTTGGGAGAGAACCCGAGATCGGGCCTTGGGTACAAGTTTTCGATTCTCGAGGGAGCGAACTGGGTCAACATAATCCCCTTTACGAAGGAGGGGGAACTCATCCTTGTGCGGCAATATCGTATGGGTTCCAAGGGGGTTACGACTGAGATCCCAGGGGGAGGGGTTTCTCCGGGCGAGGGGGTTCTGCAGGCGGCTTCAAGGGAGTTGAGGGAGGAATCCGGTTATGAGGCAGGCCAGTTGCGCTATCTCGCCACCGTGAATCCCAATCCGGCCCTGTTCCGGAACACTTGCGGAACCGTCCTTGCCCTGGACTGCACAAAGGTGGGGGAGATCGAGCCGGATCCGGGTGAAGACCTGGAAGTTGTCCTAATGGACCGGGCTGAAGTGCGCGAGGCGATCCGAAACGGTGAAGTGAACCATGCTCTTGTTCTTGCGGCCTTTCTCTGGCTGGATTTGATCCGAGAGGAAGACGAGGAACTCCCTCCCGGATTGTTCGGGACGCGAGATTTGCGAGAGGTCTAGGCCTATGCTGCGGCGTGAAGGTTTGATTCGGGGTCGCCTGGAAGAGCTTCTTGCGAAATTGGCCGAGTCAGGGGGTGCAGGGAGCCTGAGGGTCGACCCAAGCCTGAGAGAGGATGCGCTGGCGATCCTGGAGGCGGCCATGACGAGCCGCCTCTTGGACCTTAAGGCGCGAGAGCTCAAGGACGAGGGGCAGGGTTATTACACCATCGGCAGTTCGGGGCATGAAATGAACGCCGTCCTTGGTCGCTTCCTTCGAGAGACGGATCCCTGTCTCCTCCACTACCGCAGTGGTGGGTTCATGGCGGCCCGTACCAGAAAGGTGGGGGGGGAGACTTTTGTGAGTGATACCCTCCTTTCTCTCTGTGCAAGCCGGGAGGATCCTGTCAGCGGGGGGCGACACAAAGTCTGGGGGAGTAAGCGGCTTTTCGTCCCCCCCCAGACTTCGACGATTGCCAGCCACCTACCCAAAGCGGTGGGGATGGCCTTCTCTCTGGAGCGGGCCTTTCACCTCGCTCAGGGACAGCCGAACCGGAGATTCCATGGCTTGTCTCCGAGTTTGCCCAAGGATGCTCTGGTGATGGTTTCGTTTGGCGATGCCAGTCTTAACCACGCCAGCGCCACAACTGCATTCAATGCCGCAACCTGGGCGGCTCATCAGCACATCCCCATGCCGGTTCTCTTTGTTTGTGAAAACAATGGCCTGGGAATCTCCGTGCATACCCCGGAAGACTGGATCCCCTCGGTTTTTCGGAACCGGACCAACATCGATTATTTCGAGGCCAACGGCTGCGATCTGTTCGAGTCCATGGATGTTGTTGCCCAGGCGATTGCCCAATGCCGAAGGGCGCGACGACCGGTTTTTTTGAATTTGAGAGTTGTTCGTTTGTTGGGCCATGCCGGGAGTGATGTCGAAAGCCTCTACCGCTCCGAAAAAGAAGTTCAAGCGATGGAGAAACGAGACCCTCTCCTTTCCATGGTCTCTGATGTGGTCGAGGCTGGTTTTGCAAAGGGGTCCGAGCTTTTGGAGCTCTATCGAGATCTCCAGGCTCGGATTCAGCGCGTAGCCGACAAGATCGTCCTGAGGCCCAAGCTCGAAACGGTCAGCCAGGTGGTGGAGCCTCTTGAGCTCCCCGATCCCGAATCCCTACTCCCTTGTGCAGAAAAAAGCGTGGATCCCTCCAAACGAGCCGAAGCCTTCTCGGGGCGGCTCCCGGAGGAAGATCGGCCTCGTCATTTAGCCATGCTCCTTTCACACGCGATGAAGGATCTCATGCTTGTTCATCCCGAGATTCTGGTCTTCGGCGAGGATGTGGCGAAGAAGGGGGGGGTCTATCACGTGACCGCCGGATTGTTCGAATGTTTCGGGGCCGGACGGGTGTTCAACACTCTCCTGGATGAAACGACGATTCTGGGCCTTGCGATTGGAGCGGCCCAAGTAGGCTTTCTCCCCATGCCGGAGATCCAGTATCTGGCCTACCTGCACAACGCCGAGGACCAGCTTCGGGGAGAGGCTTGCTCCCAGAGATTCTTCTCCAATTCCTCCTGGGACAACCCCATGGTCGTTCGAATTGCCTCCTTTGGATACCAAAAAGGCTTTGGTGGGCATTTTCACAACGCCAACAGCATTGGGGTCCTGCGGGATATCCCCGGGCTGATTCTTGCGGCTCCATCGAGGGGGGATGATGCTGTGGGGATGCTCCGAACCTGCGTAGCCGCGGCCAAGGTAGGACGCTCGGTTTGTGCTTTTTTAGAGCCCATTGCTCTTTATATGACCAAAGACCTCTATGAGAAGGGAGACCAGGCTTGGAGTTTCCGCTATCCAGCCCCAGGGAGTTCGGTGCCTCTTGGCGCTCCCCGTTCCTATCCCGCGAAGAAAAAAGCCAAGCTCCTGGTCATCAGTTATGGCAATGGGGTGCCCATGTGCCTGCAAGCCAGGCGGGGCTTGGGGGTGGAGGACAGCGTTGAGTTGATGGACCTTCGTTGGCTTTCACCGCTCCCGGAAGCTCAGGTCCTGGAGGCCGCCGAGCGCTGCGAGGGAGTTCTTATCGTGGATGAATGCCGGAAAACTGGAGGAGGGGTGGCCGAGGCCCTCCTCGCCCGCTTGGGGGAGGAGGGATATCCCGGAAGCATGAAGAGGGTCTCTGGAGAGGACACCTACATCCCTCTAGGACCAGCGGCTGACCTGGTGATGCCTTCGGTCTCGTCCGTCCGCCAGGCCATCGGAGAGATGCTCTCAAAAGGAGGGAGGAAGAGATGATTTCCTCTTTTCTTCTTTGTCCTGGGCGGGGTTCTTATGCCAAGTCCGAACTTGGGACGTTGCATCGCCTTGCCAAAGAGTCCGGCCAGGAAGGCCGGGCCCTACTGGCTCGACTCGAGGAAGCGAGGTCCCGTTTGGATCCGGATCTCCCCAGTTTGGAGGAATTGGACCGTGCGGAGCGTTTTCGGCCGGGGCTCCATCTTCAGGGGCGAAACGCTTCCCCCCTGATCTATGCGTGCACTCTCCTCGACGAACTGGTTCATCGCCATAAGGGGGAGCTTCGTGTGGTGGGAGGCAATTCTTTGGGTTTCTATTCCGCTCTTGTCGTATCGGGGGCTTTAGACCCCTTCTCGGGATTGAGGCTCATTTCGACCATGGCTCGGCTCCAAGAACGTGGCCCCAAGGGAGGCCAAGTGCTGTGGACTCTCCTCGAAGAGGATTGGACCTGGTCTGCTGAACGAAAGGCGCTCCTCCTCCGTCTTCTCAAGGACCTGGGCCGTGCCCTTCCAAAAGCCTCTTTGCGCCCATCGATCTTCCTAGGAGGCCATATCGTCCTCGCTGGGAGCGAAGAGGGGATCAAGGCCCTTCTGGAGCGCCTTCCCCCCGTGAAATTGGGGAAAAGGGATTTTCCCTTTCGTCTGGCCTTTCATGGCCCCTTTCACAACCCCTTGCTCCTTCCGGTAGCCGAGCGAGCCTTGGAGGAGTTGGCGGATTTGAGTTTCCGGCGGCCTCGGGTATCCCTGATCGATGGTAGGGGGTTCATCTGGTCTCCACTCTGGACCGATCCGGAGAAGCTGCGGTTGTACACTCTCAAAACGCAGGTAACCGAGACCTTTGATTTCACATCGACCCTCCGGGTCGGGATCCGGGAGTTCGCTTGCGACGAGGTCTATTGTCTCCGTCCGGGAAGCTCCCTTCGCGCCCCCCTAGGGCACGTGGAATCCTGGTTATCCAGGGGGCTCCCCTTTCCCTTCACACCCTGAGCCAGGCTCTCTAGTCTCAGCGTTTGGGGCTTCCGCTGTCCTTTTTCTTTTTGGAGCCCTTGGATTCTTCCTCGATTTCGGTTTCGAGATCGACGATGGCGTTTTGGTACTTCCAGTTATCCGGCTCGATTTCGGAGGCAAGGTAGAGGTTCCTTAGTCCCTCTTTCTTTTTGGTCATGCTGTTGAAGCTCCCAAGAATCTGTCCCTTACGGTAGTAAATGACCGCAAAGAGGGGGTCGATTTGAGCGGCCTTGTCGAGGAGGGCCAGTGCCCGCCTCCGTTCCTCCGGAGTCCTATAGAGGGCCTGGGCCAGAGTGGTATAGGTCACGGGGGATTTTGCTCCCATCTTGACCGCTTTCTCCAGGAGCTTTCTGCCCATCTTTTCCTCCCCAAACATGATGAAGCGAGTTCCTGCCCGTTCCATTCCCTCGAGGCTGTTGACCTGGAGTTTTTTGACATAGGCCATCCACTCCTTTTGAAG
>DROQ01000195.1 GCA_011321845.1 Planctomycetota bacterium
GCCAGAATGGGAAGGGCAATGCCTAAGAGAATGGGAATGGGTTTGGTTTTCATAATTGCCTCATTGTTGGGTTAAACTGCAAAGGAACGGGCGTTGTTCCCAATTTGAGAACAAGCGCTTGGGGCAAGATACTCGTGTGTGTGTGCAAGGGCTGTTCCAAAAAAAAAAATTGATTTTGAGACAGGCTTCCCCTTCCTCCTTCCTGGAGGTTCCTTTCTCTGAACCCATTTTGAAGCTTGATTTCGGAAAAGCCAAGGGGGATGTCAGAGGGGAATCCATTCCTTGCCCCCCGTACAAAGGCCAAAAGGGAAAGAGGGGGGCTGTTCTTGTGTTCCTTGCGCAAAACTTCCTTTCAAGGCATGGAAAAGCCCCGATGGAGAAAGGGCTCGGGGGTTTTTTGAGGGGGTGTGCCCCTCTGGAACAAAAAGAGCAATAGATCTACACTCGCGGTCCTTTGGCGAGTTTGCCCCTGGGGCTTTGGCTCCAGTTCGCATGGATGAAAGCGCCCTTCTGTTCCGCAATCTCGCTTTTGCACGAAATCGAGGAACCAATCGCTGGGAGGTAAGGCAATGCGAAGTTCAAGATTTGGGCTTGTTTGCGTTTTGATGGCTTTCCCTGTCTTCGTTTCCGGAATGGCTTTAGGCCAAGCTCCCTCCCAAACGGGGAAGGGGGAGACTGGGAAAGACCCGGGGGAGCTGAAGGCGATTTGCAAGGAATATGAAAGTGTTCGAAAGAAGTGGTTTCAGCAGTATTTCAAGGCGAAGAGCGAGAAGAAGCGGGCCAAGTTGCTGGAGACCTTGCCCAAGGCGACGCCCTATTGCGAACGGCTGCTTCGGATCATTGAGAAAGACCCCAAGAGCAAGGCTTCTGCGGATGCCCTGGTTTGGATCACTCGGTATGCGCTCGGTTCGACGGAAGGTGAGAAACCTTTCTATAAGGCTCTCGATCTCCTTGGGGAGCACCACATCTCCCTTCCCCAGATGGGAACGGTCTGCCTGGATCTTCGCAGGAATGTGAAGCCGGAGGTGCGCCGTTTCGCCAGAAGAGTCATGGAACATTCCTCTTCCAAGGAGGCTCGGGGCCAGGCGCTCTTTGCTCTTGGAGTGATCCAAAAGCGGCTGGCGGAGCTCGGGCGTCAATTGGCCTTGGACCCCTCCCAGGCTCCCTCTTTCAAGAAGAGGTGCGGGGCAGAGACGCTTCGGATCTTGAAGGAAACGCCTCCGGAGGTTTTACGAAAAAAGGCATTGGAGCTGTTCGCAAGGTGCAGGAAGGAGGCTTCCGACATTTCCCTTTATGGAAGAACCACTCTAGGCAAGGCGGCGCAGCGTGAGGTCTTTGAGCTTGAGCACTTGCTGCCGGGTATGGTGGCCCCGGAGATCCAAGGCGAGGACATCGGGGGGCAAACGTTCAAGCTTTCCGACTACCGAGGCAAAGTGGTCATGCTCGATTTCTGGGGGGATTGGTGAGGGCCTTGCCGGGCGATGTACCCGCACGAGCGGTCGCTCGTGAAGAAATTCGAAGGCCGTCCCTTTGTCCTGATCGGTGTCAACAGCGATTCGGACCGGGAGCGATTGAAGAAGAGGATGGCCAAGGAGGGGATCAGCTGGCGATCCTTCTTCGATGGCGGCTCCACGAATGGACCGATTGCCAACCAGTGGAATGTCATGGCCTGGCCAACGATCTACCTTCTCGACCATGAGGGAAGGATCCGGTTCAAGGATTTGCGTGGCTCCAAGCTGGAGAAGGCCATCGAGAAGTTGGTGGCCCAGGCGGAGGAATCCATGAAGGATTAGGCAAAAAGATAAAAATTTATAAAAAAAGATAAGGAAAAGGCCTTGGGGGCTAGGGCGTTCCTTGCCCTGGCCATTGGCTGATCTGGGCTAAGTAGCGGGAGAATAAGGGGTTTATCGTTTTTTTTGCCTGCATCGCTGTCGTGGCACCCTTCCTGCTTTTAGGGGATGTTCCGTTTTCACGGAGGCTCGTGAAGGGGCTCCGGTTACTCTGGTTCATCCAAGGAAAGCCATGACCACATACAAGCAAATCAAGAGCGAGGGTGTCCCGATCAAAGCCTGGGTCCACGGGGTCCCTCTCGAGGAAGAAGCTCTGCGGCAGCTCAAGAACACGGCGAGCCTCCCGATCATCCATCGCTGGGTAGCGGTGATGCCGGATGTGCACTGGGGCCTGGGCGCGACCGTCGGCAGCGTCGTCCCCACCAAGAAGGCCATCATCCCCGCTGCCGTCGGCGTCGACATCGGCTGCGGGATGATGGCGGTGCGTACCAGCCTGGACGCTCGCGATCTGCCCGACGACCTGTCGGGCATTCGCGCCGCCATCGAGAAGGCCGTCCCCCACGGGCGCACCAGCCGCGGCGGCCGCAACGACAAGGGCTCTTGGCAAAAGCTCCCCGCCACCGCCGAGGACGCCTGGCGACGCCTGCGCCCCGGTTACGAGCGCATCATCGCCCGCGCGCCCAAGCTCGATCGCGGCCGGCACGTCGGCCAGCTCGGGACCCTCGGCACGGGGAACCACTTTATCGAGCTTTGCCTCGACGAGAGCGACGGCGTCTGGGTCATGCTCCATTCGGGCTCCCGCGGCGTCGGCAACCGCATCGGCTCGTACTACATCAGCCTCGCGCAGAAAGACATGCGCCGTCACATCGCCAACCTCCCCGACAAGAACCTCGCCTATTTCGAGGAGGGCGCCGAGCATTTCGAGGATTATGTCTTCGCCGTCGAGTGGGCGCAGAACTACGCCCGCGTCAACCGCGAGCTGATGATGCGCCACATCCTCGAGGCCCTGCGCGTCCGCAAGGACCTGCCGAGCTTCCGCGCCGATCTCATGGCCGTCAACTGCCACCACAACTATGTCCGCCGCGAAGTCCACTACGGCGAAGAAGTCTTCGTCACCCGCAAGGGCGCCGTTCGCGCCGGCCTCGGCGACCTAGGCATCATCCCCGGCTCCATGGGCGCCAAGAGCTACATCGTCCGCGGCAAGGGCAACCCCGAGAGCTTCTGCAGTTGCAGCCACGGAGCCGGCCGCGCCCTGTCCCGCACCGAGGCCAAGCGCCGCTTCAGCGTCGAGGACCACGTCCGCGCCACCCAAGGCGTCGAGTGCCGCAAGGATGCTTCGGTCATCGACGAGACCCCGATGGCCTACAAACCCATCGACCAGGTGATGGAAGCCCAAAAGGACCTCGTCGAGATCGTGCACACCCTCAAGCAAGTCGTCTGTGTCAAAGGCTAGCCGGTAACGCCCATGTCCGAACCTCTCCACATCGACGGCTCCCTCGGCGAGGGCGGAGGCCAGATCCTCCGCTCCTCGCTCAGCCTCTCCCTGCTGACCGGGCGCCCCTTTACCCTGACCAACATTCGGGCCAAGCGCAAAAAGCCCGGCCTCCTCCGCCAACACCTCACCGCCGTCCTCGCCGCCGCCCAAGTCTCAGGCTCCACCGTCCACGGCGCCGAGCTGGGCTCGGACCGCCTCGAGTTCGAGCCCGCCGCCCCTCGTCGGGGCGACTACCACTTCAACATCGGAAGCGCCGGCAGCACCATCCTCGTGCTGCAGACCCTCCTGCCCGCCTTCCTTCCGCCCTCCGCCGCCAGGGGGAACGCCAAGGACGCCATGGGGGACCCCAGGGGATACAGTCATCCTATGCCCAAGGGGAATGGCAAAGAGAAGGAGAATGGCAAAGAGAAGGGAAAGGGCAAAGAGGACAGCCATGCTTCGTCCAGGGAGACCGCCAAAGTGGACAGCCATGCTTCCCCCCAAGCGGTCAATCCTGGGGCCGGCCCCCTCGCCGGCCCCGTCCGCTTCACCCTCGAGGGCGGCACCCACAACCCCTTCGCTCCGCCCTATGGTTTTTTCGCAAACGCCTTCCTCCCCATCCTCCAGCGCATGGGGGTTCCCGTCTCCGCAGAGCTTCACCGCCCCGGCTTCTACCCCGCCGGCGGTGGTCGCCTCAGCTTACAGCTCGGCTCCGTCCCCAGCCTCAAGCCCCTCGACCTCACCGAGCGCGGCCCCCTCCAGCACATCCACGCCCGCATCCTCAGCGCCCACCTCGACCCCAACGTCGCCAAGCGCGAATCCCGAGTCCTCCAGAAACGCCTCAACCTCCCCCCCGAAGCCATCGAGATCCAAGACTTCCCCAACTCCGCCGGCCCCGGCAACCTCATCGAAGTCCACATCCACCATCAAAACATCCACGAAGTCATCACCAGCGTCGGCCGCAAAAGCCTCCGCGCCGAATCCGTCGCCCAGCGCGCCGCCACCCAAACCCGCAATTACCTCGCCAGCCAGGCCCCCGTCGGCCCCCACCTCGCCGACCAACTCCTCATCCCCTTCGCCCTCGCCGGCCGCGGCAGCTTCCGCACCCTCCCCCTCACCCCCCACTGCCGCACCAACCTCGACATCCTCCAGCAGTTCACAGGGGTGACCTTCCAGCAAGAAGAACTCCGCCCCGGGCTGGTGGAGCTGCGGGTGGGGGGTGGACCCTTCTAATTTCTTCGGGAATCAAATTCACATGGGAGTCCAAAGGAATGATGGGGTTGAGGCAAGTTCAGACTTATTCCTGCGCCAGGTTTGCCCCAAAGGGCAAAGGATCCCGGCCATCGGGCAAGAGAAGCTGTTCAAATCTGGAGGTTATCCATCAGGCGGGTTAAAAGTCTTAACTTCTGCCAGCTTCGCATCCAAGCCCTCCTGGATGTGGTGCCTCACCTCTCCTGAAACGCCTAGCTCCTTCGCGGTTTCGTTCCATCCTGCCAGGTCCGAGGCCAACGCGTCGATGAAACGCTCCGGTCTCCGGATGCCGAAGAGTTCGGCGACAGCGAGCAGGTCGGTTTTTTGGATGTTGCGGGTTTTGTGTTGGATGCGCATTTGGTGCTCTGCGGTCCAGCCTCTTCCTTAGGCGAAGGCGGAGCGGATCTCCCTGTGTCTGGGTGGAACAGCCCTAGGGCCTTGGGGCGCAAGTAGCGATTCGAGCTGGCCCAATTCACCGTAGACCCGAAACTGTCGCATAGGGGACAGCAGGGCCGGGTCTCAAGGCTATCGAACCCAGGCAATCTTTATTCCTTCGAAATCTTCGGTGTGGCCGCTAAGCTCCCTTCCCTTTGACCGGGTATCGGAAGCGAGGTGCGAATCCTCCACGGTCCCGCCGCTGTGAACGCTGAGGACTCCTGCGGAAACCACTGGCGCCATGCGCTGGGAAGGGCAGTGAGTCGTGGGCGCAAGTCAGAAGACGGCCCGGCCAGACGATTTCAGTTGTCTCTCGAGGAATGGAGACTCGAATGATGCATGGATCCCCCTCTGATGGTTCCAGGCGCGCTCTGCGCGTCCGTCCCCTTGTTCTCTTCGGCTTGATCTTGGGCGCCGCGCTCTTCCGGCTGCTTCCCCATCCCCCCAACTTCACTCCGATCGGGGCGATGGCCCTCTTCGGCGGGGCTCTCTTCGGTTCCCGGGTGGCAGCCTTGGGCTTTCCGCTTCTTGCGATGTTGCTCTCGGACCTTTTGCTCTGGTGGGCCTTTGGCTGGCCCCTGGGATGGATGACGCTGGTGATCTACGCCTGCATTGCCTTGACGGTTTTGCTGGGCCTTGGGATGCGAGGAAGGGTTGGCTTCGCTCCGGTGGTCTCTCGCTCTCTGCTCTCGGCGCTGCTCTTCTTTTTGGTCACCAACTTCGCTGTCTGGGTGGGCGGAGGCCTCTACTCCCATGATTGGGGCGGTTTGCTTCAGTGCTATGCGGCGGCACTCCCCTTCTTCGGGAATTCCCTGGCGGCTTACGCCGTCTTCGGCCTGGCCCTCTTTGGCGGATTCGCGCTGCTTCAGCGCAGGTTCCCCGCCCTGCGATCCGCGCCCCGGCTTTCCAAAATCCTGGCTTAGCTCCGCATGGCCAGGGAGCCGATCCTGCTCTCCTGGAGCACGGGCAAGGACAGCGCTTGGGCCCTCCATCTGCTCAGGGAGGATCCACGCTTCGAAGTCCGTGGTCTCTTGACCACGGTGAACCAGGAATTCGGGCGCGTCGCCATGCACGGGGTGCGCCAGTGCCTCCTCCAGGCCCAGGCCGAGGCTCTCGGTCTGCCATTGGAAACGGTTTCCCTTCCCCATCCCTGCTCCAATGCGATTTACGAAGCTCGGATGCGAGAAGTCCTGCTCCGGGTCCGGGAGCAGGGCATCCATGGGGTCGCTTTTGGAGACTTGTTCCTGGAAGACGTGCGTCGTTACCGGGAGAGGCAATTGGAAGCCCTCGGGTTGCAAACCCATTTCCCCCTCTGGGGTATGGATACGGCCGCCCTGGCCCAGGAGATGGTGGAAGCGGGCCTTCGGGCCATCCTGAGCTGTGTGGATCCCCGAGTGTTCCCCGCCCAGGGAATCGGGAGGACCTTCGACCCTTCTTTCCTTGTGACCCTTCCAGAGGGTGTGGACCCCTGCGGGGAAAACGGAGAGTTCCATACCTTTGCGTTCGCGGGTCCCGGCTTCGGATCAGAAATCCCCATCCAACCCGGAGAGGTGGTGGAGCGCGAGGGTTTCGTGTTTTTGGATTTGGACCTGCCTGTATGATGGGAGGCCATGTCTCATGCAGGATAGGAGGATGGAAGGATGAGGTGGGCAACGCTTGTTGGGATGACCTTGGGCCTGGTTCCTCTTTTGCCCTGCCAGACCAAAAGATGGCATGAGGAAAGATGCCAACCCCCTTCCTGGGGAGTTGGATGGCTGCGATCGCCATCCCCCCCTTCCCACTTCACTCAGCGGCGGATAAGGGTTCGAACGGAGTTGCTGCTGAACCCGGAGATGGCCGAGAAGGTCGGCGTGAAAAAGAGAACATGGGTGAAGGTTGTGAAACCCTTGGAGAGGGTGCCATGTCCCGCGGCATCCCAGGCGGGGAAGCCGCGCCCCTTGAGGTCGAGTTTGCCGAACCAGTTTGTAAAGGGAGGGATGTTGACCAGGCCGATGCTGATTCGGGTCAAACTGTCGAACTGGAAGGGGAAGCTGCGGCTGCTCCAGAGGCAATAATACCAGTGGCCTCCGAGCCTGGGGGCGGTGATGCACATCTTGGCTTTCCCCCCCTTTCGGGCCGAGTAGGAGGCGAAGGTTGTGCTCTGCGCCATGGTCCCGAAGCGGGGGACGAACTGGATCATTCTTTTACTTCCTGCATACCCCGTCAGGGAGACAGGGATGGCCCTCGTGTTGTTGCTCTCGTCGCTTTCGGAGATGATCCGGCCGATATCGGCAATGGCGCCCACAAAATACCTTCCTGTGGCATAGCAGAAGGGGATCGCATGCCGGCTTGTGACGGTTTTGAGTGCCCCAGGGGCCAAAGATCCCGTGGCGTAACCTCCCAGATAATCATCGCTGGTCGTGATCGTGCTGTTGAGGGAGAGCAGGATCCCCGTGAAGGAGCTGTTGGCGCTTGTTTTCCCGTTGTTTCGAACGGAGGAGGTGATGGCGGCAACTCCGCCGGCCGAGAGGCTGGTGGAGGAGAGGCTCTTGATCAGCAGATCAGGTAGCCCACGGCAGGTCCTCTTGACTCCAAGGCCGTTGTTGGTTTCGTTCTCCTCGGGGAGGCGGTGCAGTCGATCGGCGAAGACTCCGAGGAAACAACTGCCATTCTGGAGGTCCCGAGGGAGGCGAAGAGCGGTGGAATGCAAGTGAGAACCGCCGATGGCCAAGGGGTTGGTCGTGAAGCTGGCGATGAGCCGGTCTGCGGTGGAGATGATGCTGTTGGTGGAGATGAAATAACCAGAAACCGTCGATGGCGAGGAGGCTGTTCCTGCGTTGAAGATGCGCGATGAAACCGTTACGGAGTTCCCTGCGATGAGCGGATCAGGTCCGGAGACGGACTCGGCCCTGAGATCGGGCAAGGGGCGCCTTGTGCAAATCCTGGAACGGGCTGAAGCGAAGGGAGCATAATCCTGCCGGGTGCCCCCGTTGAAGCTCGTGGACGAAGTCCCGCAACCTCCGTGGGTATGGACAGCGATGGCACGCCCGGAGAAGGAGATCATGACCGGGCTGCCGGAGTTTCCACTCATGGTGTCCACTCGGTAACCGATGAAACTGCTTCCCAGTTTTTTTTGCGGGCCGTTATGGGTTTGTTGCACATAGTTGAAGGTCTTGGGGGAGCTATCCGTGCCGTGTCCGGTGACTCGAAGGAGAGTGCCGTTGGAAGGGATGCTGGCGAAGAGAAAATGGCTTTGTTGCACCGAGCCCGGATACCTCCCGGTTTTGGCGTTTTTCAGGGTGGAGAAAACGCCCCAATCCTTCCCCTTCCCCTTGTTCTCAAAGATGCGCCTTGTGCTGCCTTCCCAGTTGTATTGTGAAGAAAGCGGGGGGTTGACGAAAAAGCCCGTCCGAAGAGAGAGGGGCACATTGAACTGCACGGTGACCAGGGAGACGGATCCAGCAAAACAATGCCCGGCGGTGGCAAAGCAGTTGACAGGAGAGATCAACCACCCCGTGCAGACTCCGACCTGGCTTCCTACGCGAATCAAGAGCCTGGCTACGCGTCGATCGAAGGAGCGGACACGTTTGTCGATGGTTCCGCAAAGGGAAAGGGGAGGGAGATGATGGGTGGAGTTTCCCACCGCTACAGATCGGATGGCGAAGAAGTTCTTTTCTGTCTTAGGGCCGGCGAAGAGGCGGATCCGAACACTGTCTCCGTTGAAGTAGTACGAATGCATCCCGATCTCTTGGATCCTGTTCCAGGTCCAAGTTTGTTTCTGGTCGTCGAACAGGGATTCCACTTCGAGATAGGATCCTTTTTGGAGCCGGATTTGGGAAAACTCGACTTGAAGAAAGGAGGCATCCTGGAAGCGAATGACCTTCTCCGTGACAAGAACGGGGCTTGTTCCCCTGTTGATGCCGTTGGGAGAAACGAAGGGAAAGGCTCGGACGGTTCCCACCTTTGGGATGGACGTATTTTGTGCCAGCAAAGGGGAGGCGGCGAGGAGTAGGGGAAGAAGGAAGGATGCGGACGGTTTGCGGCGTGAAAGGTTTGGATTCATGAGAGGACTCGAAAAGGAGGTAGGGGAAAACAGTGTTTTTTCTCAGATAGAATTGCTTCTCATCATAAAAAGATGAGGAAATCTTTGCGGACAGGAATGTTTGGAGATTTGCCGCATCCCCTGAAACTCCCTTGAGAATGAAGGAGGGCGAGATGGAAGGAGGGTGAGATGGAAGGAGGGTGAGATGGAAGGAGGGTGAGATGGAAGGAGGGTGAGATGGAAGGAGGGTGAGATGGAAGGAGGGTGAGATGGAAGGAGGGCGAGCACTCTTGGAGAATCGGATGAAAAAACGCCCTCCTCCCCCTGAGAGGGGAGAAGGGCGTTCCATGTCCCAATGCAAACAGAATCAGGGCTGGATGAGGGTCCGGATCGAGTTGCTGCTAAACCCGGCCACGGCCGAGAAGCTTGGGGTGAAGAAGACCACATGGGTGTAAGCGTTGAAACTCCGGGGGATGGTCGCTCCCCGTGGCGCGTTGAAGGAGGGGAAGGCCTGCCCGTGGATGTTGAGCTTGCCCATCCATTTGGCGAAGATCGGCGTGTTGACCAGACTGATGCTGAAGCTGGTCAGGCTGTCGAACTGGAAGGGATAGCTGCGTCCGCTCCAGAGGCAGTAGTACCAATGATTCCAGAGCTTGGGCGCGGTAATGCACATCTGCGCCTTTCCAGCAAGACTTGAGCCAAGGCTTAAGGAGTAGGACGCGAAGGTGGTGCTCTTCGTCATCGTCCCATAGCGGGGGACGAACTGGATGTAGCGGCCTGAGCCTGAGTAACCCAGGATGGTGACGAAGTTTGTCTTCGTATTGTTGTCTTCTTTCAGCTCAGTCACCCTAGCGTCGAAGTCCGCGGTGGCGCGGAGATAGTAACTGCTCCACAGGTAGCAGTAAGGGATTGCGTGCCGGCTAACCACTGTCTTCGACGCTCCGGCAGGGAGTGTCCCAGTGAAGTAACCACCCAAGTAATCCTCTAAGGAGGTCTGCGTTTTGGAGATGGAGAGCCTGAATCCGGTGAGCGTAGATCCGGCCGTGGCGGTGCCAATATTTTTTACAGTGGATTTGAAAGTGGCGATTGATCCAGCTTGGAGCTTGGAAGAGGTAAAATCCGTCACGATCAGGTCCGGCTTCCCGGTGCAGGTGCCTTGAATGACTCGAAAATTGTTGAGTTCATTGGCTTCGGAAATGCTCCCCGTATTGTCGTTCAAGACGCCGAGGTAGCAGGTACCGCTTGGCGCACTGAAGGGAATCATCACTACCGCTCTGTTGGCAACCGAACTGTTGGCAGGCATGCTGGGGAGAGAAAAGGCCTGGAGGAGGAAGTCACGGTTCGTGATGACGCTGTTTTTGGATAGGTAGTATCCGTTATTGGATGCGGGTGCGGTGGACAGGCCAATGTTCCTAGTGGTGGAAAGGACGGTCGTGAAGCCACCAGCAACCCAAGTCGTGCTGGTTGCAGACATGGTGATCGGAGTGAGGTCGGGCTTTGGGGCTGGTGGATTGCAAGCGACGCGGAAGGCTCTGGTGTTGTTCCCCTCCAAGATTTCGTTCACCTTGAAGAGGCGGTCGGCGTAAACGCCCAAGTAGCAGAATCCCGTCGGAAGGTTTCTTGGGGCCACAACGACTTGGGTGACCGTGTGGGAAGCATTGACGGCCAAAGCGTTGGTCGTAAACGAACCCAGGAGGGTGTCCCCAGTGGAGATGACGGAGTTGGTCGACAGGTAGTGGCCGGAGATGTTGGACGGGGAGTTCGCCTTCCCGATGTTCTTGATGGTCGAACGCATCGTGAAGATTTGGCTCGGGGAGATGGACGTCGAACTCGCAGCGAGAGCGGTCGGGTTCAAGTCGGGGAGTCCCCGGCAGGTCCTGCGGGTCCCGAGTCCGTTGTTGACCTCGCTCTCCTCGGCGACACGCCTCAACCTGTCGGCGTAAACGCCCAGGTAGCAAGTCCCAGAGGGGAGATCTCGCGGCATCCGAACGCTCGCGGAGTGGAAGTGAGAAGTTCCCACACCCAGGGCGTTGGTCGTGAAGGATGCGATGAGCCGGTCCATGGTCGAGATGATGCTGTTTGTGGAGATGTAATACCCCGAGGTGGTCGAGGGAGAGGAAGCCGTCCCATAGTTGTAGATCCGCGAGGAGATCGTGGCGGAAGCTCCCGCCACCAAGGTGGTGGGACCGCTCACAAAGACTGGTTTCAAGTCTGGTAGAGGCTTCCGGGTGCAGATCCTTGCGCGTCCCGTCACGAAAGGAAGGTAGTCCTGGCGCGTTCCGCGGTTGTAGCTGGTGGAGGAGGTAGAGCATCCACCATGCGTGTGAACCGCAACCGCCCGGCCCGTGCTGGAGATCATGACCGGGCTTCCTGAGTTGCCGCCCATGGTATCCACCCTGTAGCCCAGAACGCTGCTTCCCCGGAATCTTTGGGGACCGAAATGCGTCTGCTGGACGTAGTTGTAAGTCCTGGGACTGGAGTCAGCACCATGGCCTGTCACCCTGAGAATCGTTCCGTTGGAGGGAACGCTGGAGAAGAGGAAGTAGCTCCTCTGAACCGAACCGGCGTAGCGACCGGTGCTCGAGTTTTTCAAGGTGGAGAAGACACCCCAGTCCTTGCCTTGGCCACCGTTTTCGAAGGTGCGGCGTGTAGGACCTTCCCAGTTGTACTGGGATGAAGTCGAAGGATTCCGGATCGCGCCTGTGCTCGTGGACAGGGGCACATTGAACTGTGCGGTGACCAGAGAAACGGACCCGCTCAAGCAATGCCCGGCAGTCGCAAAGCAGTTGACGGGGGAGATGAGCCAGCCGGTGCAGACCCCTACGGAGGTACCCTTGCGGATCAAGAGTCTGGCAACGCGGCGGTCGCTGGAGCGGACGCGATTGTCAGTGGAGCCACAGATTGTGAGTGGAGGAAGCTGGTCGACCGGGTTGCCGACGGCGATGGATTGGATCGCGAAGGAGTTGGTTTTGGTATTCGGCCCTGCGAAGAGGCGGATCCGAATGGTGTCTCCGTTGAAATAGTAGGAATGCATTCCTACTTCGGGGATCTTGTTCCATTCCCAGGTCTGCTTTTCGTCGTCGAAGAGAGATTCCACCTCGAGGACGGAACCTTCGCCAAGTTGGATTTTGGAGAACTCGACTTGAAGGAAGGAGGCTTTTTGGAAGCGGATGATTTTTTCGGCGACCAAAACCTGGCCAGGGCCGTCATTGCCCCCGTTGGGCGAGGAGTAGGTGAAGGCTTTGACCGTTCCCACTGTTGGGATGGTTGGGCTTTGGGCAAAGGTATCAGTGGCCGTAAAAATTCCCGCGAGACAAAATGCGCTGAGGCTCTTGCGAAGGAAGGGCGAACTCATTTAGTGGACTCCTAAGATCAGGAAGAGGAAATAAAAGAAATTGAGAATCGAGAACGGTTCTCAATAGAAGTTAGTGAGAGGACGATGCGGAGATCCCCCTGAGAGGTGTAAAGGACGACACATCGGAAAGGGGAGCGAACTGAAACATGAATAGTTAAGAATAACTCTCATCCGCATGGGGAAAAGGGGGATGGTAAGGAGTTTCTCCCTACTCTTTCGTGGGGACCAAGAAAGGAACGGAAAGGCCTCAGAAAAAAACGCCCTCCTCCCCCTGAGAGGGGAGAAGGGCATTCCATGTCCCAATGCAAACAGGATCAGGGCTGGATGAGGGTCCGGATCGAGTTGCTGCTGAACCCGGCGACGGCCGAGAAGTTTGGGGTGAAGAAGACCACGTGGGTGTAAGCGTTAAAGCTCTGGGGGAGACTCGCACTTGGAGCGTTGAAGGAGGGGAAGCCCTGCCCGTTGGCATTGAGCTGACCCAGCCAATTGGCGAAGATCGGCGTGTTGACCAGGCTGATGCTGAAGCTGGTCAGACTGTCGAATTGGAAGGGGAAGCTCCGTCCGCTCCAGAGGCAGTAGTACCAGTGGCTCCCGAGCCCGGGCGCTGTGATGCACATGCCCGCTTTTCCACCAACGCTGGCGGAGTAGGACGCGAAGTTGGTGGTCTGCGCCATCGTCCCATAGCGGGGAACGAACTGAATGTAGCGCCCGGAGCCGGAGTAACCGGTGAGGGCGACGGGGGTGCCCCTTGTATTGTTGCTTTCGTTCAGCTCGGTTACTCCCCGACCGATGTCCGCGATTGCGCCGACATAGTAACGTCCTGTCCGGAAGCAGTAAGGGATCGCATGCCGGCTGAGGACTGTCTTCGATGCTCCGGCCGAGAGTGTCCCTGTTTGGGATCCTCCCAAGTAATCGTCAGCAGTGGAGATCACGCTGTTGGTGGAGAGCATGATGCCGGTGAGCGAGGACCCAGCCGTGGCCGTGCCGACATTTTTCGTTGTGGTACTGATGACCGCGGTGGAGCCTGCAGTAAGGTTGGGAGAAGAAAGAGCGGTCATAACCAGGTCCGGACGCCCGACGCAGGTGCCGCGAATGGTCCGAGCGTTGTTGAGCTCGTTGGCCTCGGAGATGCTCCCGGTGCGATCGTTCAAGACGCCCAAGTAGCAGGTCCCCGGTCGGACGTGGGATGGGATCCTTCCTGTAGAGAGGTTGGAAGCCACAGCGTTGGCACCCAGGCTGGGAAGAGAGAAGGTCCCGAGGAGGACGTCTGTGTTGGTGATGACGCTGTCCGTAGATAGGTAGTATCCGTTGTTGGATGCCGGCGCTTTAGCTTTTCCCGCATTCTTTGTGGTAGAACGAAGCGTCACGAGTTCATTGGCTACCCAGGTCGTAGTCGAAGCACTGAACGCGGTCGGAGTGAGGTCGGGCTTGGGAGCCGGAGGCTTGCAGGTGATCCGCAGGGCTCTCGTGTTGTTCCTCTCGGAGACTTCGCTGACCTGGAAAAGGCGGTCGGCGTAAACGCCCAAGTAGCAGAAACCCACAGGAAGACTGCTTGGTGCCTGGACGGTTTGGGAAAAGATGTGGGAAGCATTGACACCCCGAGCGATGGTCGTGAATGAACCCAGGAGGGTGTCCGAAGTGGAGATGGTGGAATTGGTCGAAAGATAATGACCGGATGTGTTGGATGGGGAGTTGGCCTTCCCGATGTTCTTGATGGTGGAGCGCATCGTGAAGACTTGGCTCGGAGAGATCGTAGCCGTGCTCGCAGTGAGGGCGATCGGGCTCAAGTCGGGGAGCCCTTGGCAGGTCCTGGTGGTCCCATGGCCGTTGTTGGACTCATCTTCCTCGTTGACTCCCTTCAACATGTCGGCGTAGACCCCCAGGTAGCAAGTCCCGCCAGGGAGATCCGAGGGCATCCGGACGGTCGTGGTGTTGGAGTCAAAAGAACCCACAGTAAGAGGGTTGGTCGTGAAGGTTGCAAGGAGTCGGTCCCCGGTCGAAATCACACTGTTTGTGGAGATGTAGTATCCCGAGGTCGTGGAAGGAGATGAGGTCGTCCCTATGTTGTGAATTGTCGAGGTGATCGTGGCGGAAGCTCCTGCCACCAAGGTGAGGGGGCCGCTCACGAAGGTAGGCTTAAAGTCCGGAAGGGGCTTCCGATTGCAGAGCTTGGTCCGAGCAGCCACGAAGGGGGGGTAGTCTTGACGGGTGCCACGGTTGAAAGTGGAGGAAGAGGTAGAACATCCGTCATGCGTATGGACCGCTACCGCTCGTCCCGTGTTGGCGATCATCACAGGGCTTCCGGAGTTGCCGGGCATGGTATCAACCCGATATCCCAGGAGGCTGCTTCCTTGGATGGATTGGGCACCAGAATGAGTCTGCTGGACGAAGTTATGTGTCGGGGGTATGGCCTTAAGACCATAGCCCGTTACCCTGAGAGTCGTTCCGTTGGAGGGAATGCTGGTGAAGTGGAAATAACCCCCCTGGACGGAACCCGGGTAGCGGGAAAGGACCGCATTTTTCAAGGTGGAGAAAACACCCCAGTCTTTCCCTGCGCCGCGGTTTTCGAAGAGGCGGTGTTTCGACCCCTCCCAGCTGTACTGGGAAGTGATCGGTGGGTTCGTGATTCTGCCCCCATGCGTGGACAGGGGAACATTGAATTGCACTGTGACCAGGCCAATGGAGCCGCTCAAGCTGTTCCCAGAGGTCACAAAACAATTGACGGGCGAGATGAGCCAGCCCGTGCTGATTCCAACGACAAATCTTCTGCGGATAAGGAGCCTGGCAACGCGGGGGTCGCTTGAGCGGACGCGATTGTCAGCAGAGCCACAGATCGATAGAGGGGGGAGTTGGTCGACCGGGTTGCCGACTGCGATGGATTTGATCGCGAAGGAATTGGTCTTGGTTCCCGGGCCCGCGAAGAGGCGGATACGGAGGCTGTCCCCGTTGAAATAGTAGGAATGCATTCCTACTTCGGGGATCTTGTTCCATTCCCAGGTCTGCTTTTCGTCATCGAAGAGGGATTCCACTTCGAGGACGGATCCTTCACCAAGTTGGATCTTGGAGAACTCGACTTGCAGGAAGGAGGCTTTTTGGAAGCGGATGATTTTTTCGGCGACCAGGATCTGGCCCGGGCCGTCATTGCTCCCGTTGGGTGAGGAGTAGGTGAAGGCTTTGACAGTCCCCACTGTGGGAGTGGTTGGGCTTTGGGCGAAGGCCCCAGCGGCTGTAAAGATCGTACCGAGGCACAATGCGCCTAGGCTCTTATGAAAAAAAAGCGAACTCATGGATGGGCTCCTTAAGAGGGAAAAAAGTAACGAAGATAATTGGGAAACGAAAACGGCTCCCAATGGAAAGGACGATGCAGAGGTCCCAAGGAAATACTTGTGTGCAAAGAACGGCACACTGGAAAGGGAAGCGAACTGGATCGTGGGGGAACAAGAATATCCTTCGCATAGGATCGGAAAAGGGGACAGGTTTTTGGGATTTTTTCGGAAAACTCCCGCGGGAGTTGCAGGAGTGTGTCGACATGCATCAAAAAAAAAACGCCCTCCTCCCCCGAGGGAGAAGGGCGTTCTCCTAGCCAATCGCCTAAGGCTTAGCGGAGAATGAGGGTCCGGATCGAGTTGTTGCTGAATCCGGCGAGAGCGGAGAAGCTCGGCGTGAAGAAGACCACGTGGGTGTAAGCGTTGAAACTGCGGGGGATGCTTGCACGTGGCGCATTGTAGGAGGGGAAGCCCTGCCCGTTGGCGTTGAGCCTACCCAGCCAGTTGGCGAAGATCGGCGTGTTGACCAGGCTGATGCTGAAGCTGGTCAGGCTGTCGAACTGGAAGGGGAAGCTGCGTCCGCTCCAGAGGCAGTAGTACCAGTAGCCCCTGAGCCTCGGCGCGGTGATGCACATCCGTGCCCTGCCACCCTGGCGAGCGGAGTAGGACGCGAAGATGGTGCTCTTCGTCATCGTCCCAAAGCGGGGAACGAACTCGATGTAGCGCCCGGAGCCGGAGTAGCCTGTGAGGGCGACCGCGAGGGCCCGGGTGTTGTTGGCTTCGTTCAGTTCGGGTACCGCCCGACCGATGTCGGCGTAGGCGCCCAGATAATACCGACCCGTGCGGAAGCAATAGGGGACCCGGTGCCGGGTAACGACGGTCCTGGACGCTCCGGCAACCAAGCTCCCGGTCGTGTATCCACCCAGGTAATCATCCAAGGTCGTGATGAGGCTGTTGGTGGAGAGCAGGATGCCGGTCAAGGTGCTGGAAGCCGTGGCGTTTCCAGCATTCTTGGTCGTCGAGCGGACGCTGACCGTTCCACCGGCCAAAAGGCTGGAGGCGCTCAGGGCGGTGATGGTCAGATCGGGACGGCCCAGGCAATTCCCCCGAATGGCCCTGGCGTTGTTGAGCTCGTTGGCCTCGGAGATGCTGTTGGTGCGGTCGTTCAAGACGCCCAGATAGCAGATGCCCGTACGGACGTTGGAGGGGATCCTCACTGTGGAGAGGTTGGAACTCGAAGCACCGATTGCAAGCGAGGGGAGGGCGAAGGCCCGCAACAGGGTGTCGCTGTTGGTAATGACGCTGTTGGTCGACAGGTAGTACCCGTTGTTGGATGCAGGCGCTGTGGCTTGTCCCACGTTCTTGGTGGTGGAACGAAGCGTCACGAGGCCGTTAGCTACCCAGGTCGTAGTCGAAGCGCTGAACGCGATCGGAGTGAGGTCGGGCTTGCGGGTCGGAGGCCTGCAAGTGACACGGATCGCTTTTGTGTTGTTCCTCTCGGAGATCTCGTTGACCCGGAAGAGGCGGTCGGCGTAAACACCCAAGTAGCAGAATCCGGTAGGAAGTCTGCTTGGTGCTCGGACGGCCTGGGAAACTGTGAGGGAAACGTTGACGACCAGTGCGTTGGTCGTAAACGAACCCAGGAGGGTGTCCCCAGTGGAGATGACGGAGTTGGTCGACAGATAGTGGCCGGAGATGTTGGACGGGGAGTTGGCCTTCCCGATGTTCTTGATGGTTGAACGCATCGTGAAGACTTGGCTCGGGGAGATGGACGTTGTGCTCGAAGTGAGAGCGGTCGGGCTCAAGTCGGGGAGTCCCCTGCAGGTCCTGCGGGTTCCGAGGCCGTTGTTGACCTCGCTCTCTTCGGCGACACGCCTCAACCTGTCGGCGTAAACGCCCAGGTAGCAAGTCCCGGATGGGAGGTTGCGCGGCATCTGAACGCTCGCGGAGTGGAAGTGAGAATTCCCCACACCCAGGGCGTTGGTCGTGAAGGATGCGATGAGCTGGTCACTGGTCGAGATGATGCTGTTTGTGGAGATGAAATACCCCGAGGTAGTGGAGGGCGAGGAAGCCGTTCCATAGTTGTAGATTCGCGAGGAGATCGTGGTGGAGGATCCGGCCACCAAGGTGGTGGGACCGCTCACGAAGACTGGCTTCAAGTCCGGCAGGGGCCGCCGGGTGCAGATCCTTGCGCGTCCCGTCACGAAAGGAAGGTAGTCCTGGCGCGTTCCGCGGTTGTAGCTGGTGGAGGAGGTAGAGCATCCACCATGCGTGTGAACCGCAACCGCCCGGCCCGTGCTGGAGATCATGAC
>DROQ01000196.1 GCA_011321845.1 Planctomycetota bacterium
AGGGGAGGACGCCATTCTAAGCTCAGGTCGGGAGAGGGGCTTAGCCTGCGTGGGACCGCGCAAGGCGGCGGGCCTCGCGGACGCAGCCGGCGACGGAGCTGCGGAGGTAGGAGAGGCCGAGGAGGTCGAGGCCGGTGAAGGCCTGGAGGGCCTTGGCCATGGTGGCGAGCTTGGCGCTGTGGCCGGGTTGGTAGAGGGGGAGGGCGCGGCGGCGGTGGCTGACGTGGACGAAGGCGGGCTCGGCGCGGAGGCCGGTGAGCTGAGATAGGGTGTCCCGCACTTGGGCGACGAGGGCTTGGTCGGGCTGGGATTGGATGCCTGGGTTGCGGGCGCCGCCGAGGAGGGCGCGGAGGAGGACCATGCCTTCGGGGGCGCGGCTGGGGAAGAGGCGGGAGGAATAGAGGACACCCAATATCTGGTTGGTGGCTTCTTTGCGGGGGATGAGGAAGCCGAAGCCTTGGATCTCGGGGGGGAGGTCGGATTCGCGGTAGGCGAGGTGGACGGAGGAGACGCTGACGAAGGGGATGGAGGCGGTGAGCTCGGCGAGGTCGGGGGAGAGGGTCTGGAGGAGGCGGGAGGCGGGGCCGGCGGGGAGGGCGAGGGCGAGGCGCTCGGCGGCGAAGCGGCGCCCGTCCTCGGCCTGGACCTGGTAGCCGCTGCCGTCGCGCTGGAGGGAGACCGCCCGGAACCCGGTGTGGACGCAGGGGCCGAGGGCCTGGGCCAGGGCCTCGACGAGCTGGGCGTTGCCTTGGTCGAAGCTGAAGATCTTGCCGGGTTTCATCCCGACCTTGCGCGCGCCTCGCAGGACGCTGCCGTGCTTTTGCTCCGCCTCGAAGAGCTTGGGGAAGCAGGCCTGGGTCTCCATCTGCTCGGGGACGCCGGCGTAGACGCCCGAGGCGAAGGGGTCGGCGAGGCGGTCCAGGACCTGGGGGCCGAAGCGGCGCGCGATGAAGCTGGCGAAATCCTCCTGGGGGTCCTTGCCTCGCCGGACGAAGGGCTCCCCGAAGAGCCGCAGCTTGGCGCCGAAGCTCAGAATGGGTGTCCTGAATAAGCCGCCCGGGCCCATGGGGAGGGGCTCGAGCCGGCCCCCGTGGGCGAGCCAGCGGAGCTTGGCGCTGGCGGGGGGGCGCTGGACCTGGGCTTCTATCCCTAGCTCGGCGACGAGGCCGTCGAGGAGGCTGCCGTCGTCGACGAAGGTCTCGGGGCCGCATTCGAACTGGTAACCCTCTGCGAGGCAAGTCTCTATGAGCCCGCCCAGGCGGGGGGCCGCCTCGAGGAGGAGCAGCTCATCCATGGGTGTCCCCCCTTGCAGGAGGGCATGGGCGTAGGCGAGGCCGGAGATGCCGCCGCCGAGGACGATGGTGTTCATTGGGGGACCTCTGCGCCCAGGGCGCTGGCGGCGAGTCGGGCGAGGACGGCGACGAAGTCGGGGTCGGCGTTGAGAGACTCGCTGCGGATGTAGGATTGGATGCCTGCCCCTTCGGCGAGGGCGCGCATCTGGATGTCCAGCTCGTAGAGGGTCTCGACGTGGTCGGAGACGAAGGAGAGGGGGACCAGGACCACGGAGGGGACACCCTCCCCGGGGAGGGCGCGCAGGACTTCGTCCAGGTAGGGCCTGGTCCAGGCGACGGGGCCGACCCGGCTCTGGAAGGCCAGGCGGTGCGCCAGCCCATGCCCCACTTCGGCCTCGACCCGCTCCATGCAAGCGCGGACCTCGGAGAGGTAGGGGTCGCCCCGCCGGACGAAGCTCATGGGTGTCCCATGTGCGACGTAGAGGACGAGGGTCTTGGGGCGCAGGGGGAGAGGGACCTTGCGGAGGGCGCGTCGCAGCCGCCAGGCGAGGCAGGAGATGTAGCCGGGATCGTCGCTCCAGCGGGAGATCTTGTGCACCGGGACATCCCAGCCCATGCGGGCGAGGGCGCGGTCCAGCTCGTTCTCGCTCGAGCCGGTGGTGGTCATCGAATACTGCGGATAAAGGCTGAAGGAGAGGATCTGCTCGGCTCCGCCGTCCCGGGCCTCGGCGAGGGCCTCGTCAATGTTGGGGGAGGAGTAGCGCATGGCCGGCAGGCAGAAGCAGTCCTCCTGCAGACCGTATTCGCGAAGGCCGAAGCGGAGGCCGCGGCCCTGCGCTTCGGTCCAGGGGAGGACGGGGGAGCCGCCTCCCATCGCCTCGTAGTTGCGCCAGGCCTCGGGCGCTCGCCGCGCCGAGAGAAAACGGGCGAAGGGCTTTTGCAAGAACCCAGGCATGCGGAAGATCTCAGGGTCCGAGAAGAGGTTTTGGAGAAAGGGGCGCATCTCCTCCCGGGTCGAAGGACCCCCGAGGTTGTGGAGGAGGATGGCGGTCTTGGTTCCCATGGCGTTCTGCTGTTTCCTAAGGGTTCCCCGAGGAGGGATCGTTCAAGAAGGGGGATCGTTCAAATCGTGCGGGAGAACATCGGCCCCTTGGTCTTTTGCTGCCCTTCGAGGTAGGCGTCGAAGGGCATGGACAGGTTGCGCAGGAACAGCCGTCCCAGCGGCGGGACCTCGATGCGATCCTCCCGCACATGGACGAGGCCGTCGGCTTGCATCGTCCGCAGCTCCTCCAGCGCCCCCGCGTAACGCTGGGCGAAAGGCTCCCGCCCTTCCCTCTCGTAGTCGGCGAAGCGGACCTCGTAGTTGCACATCATGTCCAGGATGATCCGGCGTCGCTCCTCGTCGTCGGCCGAGCGCCGCATCCCCCGGTGGATGGGCAGCCTCCCTTCGTCGATGGCCTGGGTCCAAGTCTTCAGGTCTTTATGGTTCTGCCCGAAGGCGCCCGCCACCTCCCCGATCGAGGTCATCCCGAACATCAGCATGTCCTCGCCGGCCCGCCCCTCGCCCATGCGCGTCGTGTAGCCCATGAAGTTGCGATGCAGCCGCCCCTCGTCGGCGGCGATCGCCAGCGAGTCGCTC
>DROQ01000197.1 GCA_011321845.1 Planctomycetota bacterium
CCTCTTCTTGGACGGCAAGGAGCAGGGTCGTTTCCTCTCCCCGGTGGAGTTCCGGGACGAGGAGAGCCACGAGCTGTTCCTGGCCCTTCGCTATGACCGTGGCGGCGCCTTCGTCACCCTCCTGATCGACGACCACTTTCTCTGCAACAAGCGATTCTTCCCCGGCCTCCTCCCCTACGAGAGCCGCCCGGCCCTCGGCGCCCATTCGGGGCCCCGGCAGCACGCCGACTTCTTCGTCGAGGACCTGGACCTCAGCTGGGAAGACCCCCTCCCCCCCGCGCGCGCCACGGATCAGCCCGACGCCCTCGTCCATCTCTTCGGCAAGGCCACCCTCTGGGCCGGCCACCGCAGCGAGGAGCAGGACTTCGACCTCCCCGATCTCCCCCCCGACCAGCTTCGCCGCATCGTCCTGACCCTCCAGCTCGAACCCGGCCCCGGCGGCTGGGACGAATGGGACCGCGGCGCCTCCGTCTACCTCGTGGCAAAGGGGGACACCCATCCTTCGAAGCCCGGCGCAGCGGGCAAGGCCGGGGTCCAGGGCGCCAGCCCCCTCAAGAGGGGGAAGGGGGACACCCATTCTTCGAAGTTCGGCTCGATCGGCCAGGCCAGGGCCCCAGGCACCCGTCCCCCCACCCGGATCGAACTCTTCCGCTACATCACTCCCTTCCGCCGCCGCTACGCCTGGTCCGCCGACGTCACGGACTTCGCCCCCCTGCTCCGCGGCAAGCAGCGCCTCGGCCTCAGCATCTCCACCTGGAAGGGCAAGAGCAAACCGCAGAAGGGCTTCCGTCCCCGGGTCACCCTGCGCTACTACAAGGGGCGCCCCAGCCGGGTCCCCCTTCGCGTCATCCCCTTGATGCAAAAGAGCTTCCACTTCGGCAACAGCGAGGAGGCCATCGCCAAGGCCTTCCCCGGCATGCGTGTCCCCCTCCCCTCCGACTGCGGGGACGCCAAGCTCCGGGTCACCGTCACCGGCCACGGCCAGGACGGCGAGTTCAGCCCCAGCGACCTCCACCTCCGCGTCGCGGGAAAGCAAGAATTCCAGAAACGCCTCTGGAACGAAGAGGTCTACCTCAACCCCTGCCGCCCCCAGGCCGGCACCTGGAAGTTCCACCGCGCCGCCTGGGCCCCCGGCTCCTACGTCCCCCCCTGGGAGATCGAGCTCGGCCCCTGGATCCGCCCCGGCCAGGCCCTCTCCCTTCGCTACTGGCCCGGCCTCTACAAAAAACAAAAGGGCCTTCAGGCCAGCCACAGCATCAGCATCAACCTGATCCTCTACCGCTGAAGCCCCTTCCCTTTCTCCAAAAGGAAGGCAAAATAACAAAGTCACTTTGGCTTGCCGTGAAGCTGGAAGTGGGTATCGCAAGGAGTCGCCATGAGCTTGTTCCAGCACCCCCATCCCATCCCGGGTGGTCTTTTTTCAACTGAACCCTTCCTCTCGAACAACCCCCACCCACGGAGACCTTCCTCCTGGATCCCGGGGCTCTTATCGTTTTTCCCGGCCCTTCTCTTCCTTCTCTTCTTCCCACAAGCGGGCCTCGCCCAATCCCTCCTCAAAAACATCAACCCCGATCCTTTCGTGAACCAAGGTTCCAACCCCTACCATTTCAGGCAGGCAGGACCCTTTGCCTATTTCTGGGCAAGCATCGGCCAGGATCACCAACTCTGGCGCACGGACGGGACGACCCGGAACACCATCCTTCTTCACAAGAACCAAGGAAACCCCTTCCACAACCTGCTTCCGGACGGAGCCGCCTGGAAGAATCTCTTTCTCTTCCGGGCCTGGGATCCCAAGGCAGGAATGGAACTCTGGCGTAGCGATGGAACTTCCAAAGGGACATACCTGGTCAAAGACTTGGCCCCGGGCACAGACCCCTTCAACTCCACCCTTCCCCTCAGCTCGGATCCAAGAAATTTTGTATCTCTCCCCCAAGGAATGTTCTTCCAAGCATGGACGAAGAATTTGGGATGGACTCTTTTCGTTACGGATGGAACCAGCAAAGGAACGATCCCTCTCTTCTCCTCGCCGGATCAGCTTCAGGGCCTGACCCGTTTTGGAAACCGCCTAGTATTCCAATTCCTCTCCGCCTCCTACGGCAAATCAGGCTTGGGAATCAGTGATGGTACAAAAAAAGGAACCTCCCTTTTCTTGACCGATCCCTTCCTTCTGATCCGAACGCCAAAATCCCATTTTCCTGTTTTAAATGGGCATTTCTTTTTCGCAGCGCGCTCCCTCTTCGGCACCAAGGGGGAGGAACTTTGGATCAGCGATGGAACCCCCAAAGGGACGAGACTCCTCAAGGATCTTTGGCCGGGGGAGGGTGACTCTTCCCCCCGGGAATTCCAAACTTCGGGTGCCTTTTGCTACTTCTCGGCCGCCGATCCCAAGCATGGCCGGGAGCTGTGGCGAACCGACGGGACCCCTTCGGGAACGGTCCTCGTCAAAGACATTGCACAAGGCGGAGTGGGCGAGCCCAATTCAAGCGATCCCAAGGACCTCGTTCCTTTGAACAAAGGAGTCCTCTTTTCCGCGAAAACCACAAAGGAGGGCAGAGAACCCTGGTTCAGCGATGGGACAACGAAGGGAACGAGGCTCATCCAGGATCTAGAACCAGGAACAGCCTCCTCCGACCCCTCTTCCTTCCTCTCCGTAGGAACTTCAAGTTACTTTGTCGCAAAGAAACTAGGACAACGAAACCTCTATCGGACCCATGGAAAGCCAGAAAACTTAACCTTTCTTCAAAAGCTTGGAACCCGCAAAAACCCCAACAGGATCCCCTTTGGTCTTGGAGGATTTGGAAGGGCCGTTCTCTTCCCCAATGCCGATGAAAAGGGAGTCGAGCCATGGATCAGCGATGGCACGAAGCAGGGAACCCATCGGTTGAAAGACATTGCCCCCGTCCGCTATTCCCCCTATGGATCCTTTCCAAGAAGTTTCACGCAAATCGGCGACCGAGCCTTCTTTTTATTCGATAACCGCCTGGGTCCAACCCAAATCGGACAAACGGACGGTACGGAAAAAGGAACGATCCGGCGCTGGGAAGGTGGTCAAAACAAGTTGAGCGCCATCGGCTCCCACCTGCTCTCCGTTGATCCCCTTTTCACCGCTTTCCAGCTCCTTAGCTGGGACCGCGACAAGACAGCTCCCCAAGTCTTGCTGAAGGGCATCTTTCTCCTGGACTCGGAAAGCTTCTCCTCTCCTCTTTCCTACCAAGGGGGTGTCCTTGTCCACCTGGGTTCGAAGGCGCTGGGAGGATAGTATTGGTGGACGGATGGAACCCCCAAAGGCACCAGGCTCTTCTTCCCCCTGGAAAAATACGACCCTAACGCGAAACAGATCGTCTCACGGGCCATTCCCTTTGGAGGCAAATTCCTGATCGCCGGTCCCTACAAACTTTACAAAGACAGGACCATGCCCCTGTGGTGGACCGATGGAACCAAGGGAGGATCGCAGTTGGTCGGAATTCTCCCCGTCGGTTTTGGAGTGGGTTCTCTGAGCA
>DROQ01000198.1 GCA_011321845.1 Planctomycetota bacterium
TCTGCAGGGTGATCTACCTCAAAGAATCGCAGGGAAAGACGCACGCCATTCTCGACGGGGGGATGCACCAACACAGCGCAGCGGCAGGTGTGGGCTCCATCCTCAGGCGCGCCTTCCCCATCGTCAAAGCGGAGGCGCCCTATGCCGAAAGAGACAAGGCCTACACGCTGGGCGGTCCCCTCTGCACTCCGGCCGACGAATTCGCCGCGGATTACGCCCTTCCCTCCTTGGACCAAGGAGACGTCCTCGCGATCCTGGGCTCGGGGGGCTATGGGCTGACCTTCAGCAATCACAGTTTCCTCAGCCACCCTACTCCCGGGGAGGTCCTTGTCGACCAGGGAGAGGCCTATCTGGTCCGGACTCCAGGCAGGCCCGAGGACATCCTGAGGGATCAAAGGCTCCCGGAGGACGGGCCCAGATGATCCAGCGCCTCGAGAAGGCAGCAGCAAGCCGGAGCGACGACCTCGCCATCTCCAACGAGCAAGAGGCTCTTTCCTTTTTTCAGCTCCTCCGGCTCACGGAAGACTGGAGAGAGCGTCTTTCCTCCTATCCCAAGGGCACAAGGCTTCTCATCTCCCTCCCCGGGGGGCCGAGCTTCTTGGCTGTGCAACTCGCCGCGATCGAGGCTGGGCTCGTCTTCGCGGCCATGCCGCATGAAACTCCTCCCGAGGGTCGGGGAAAATACCTGGAGCTCTTCCAGCCCGATCTGTTCCTCGGTGACGAAGGCCTCTCTCCCCAAACCGTGGGGAAGAGAGCGGACCTCCCCGCAGAAGCGGCCATGCTGCAGTTCACCTCCGGCTCTACGGGCCTCCCCAAGGGTATCCTGGTCTCCAAGGCGCAGCTCACAGCCAACCTGGAGATCAACCGCGAGCATATCCAGGGGATCCATCCCGGCCCGGTCTTTTGTCCCATCCCCCAATTCCACGCGATGGGAAACGCGGTGGTCCTGGAATACCTCCTCCATGGGATCCCAGTCCATCTTTCCAATCGCTTCGTTCCCGCCTTCGAACTCGGGCGGATCACCGAGTTCGCATGCCGCTCCGTCCTCGCCAGCCCGAACTGGTTTCAGCTCCTCCTCAAACTGGGAGCCCTCTCCGCCGAGAAGTTGCCTTCCCTCAGCTCCATGACCCTGGGGACCGCTTCGGTCGACACCACACTGGTCCAAGGACTCCGACAGGCCTTTCCCCAGGCCCACATCCATCTCCGCTACGGACTCAGCGAATCGGTCGGCGCTCTCACTCGCCTGGACATCCCGCCCGGAAAAGGCCTGGAATCCCGAGGCCTGGTGGGCCCCCCTGTCCCTGGAATCCGGATCCAGAACCTCCCCGGCCTCGAAGAGGAGCCGGGGGAGCTAAGGGCCAAGGGGCCCTGCACCTGCTTGGGCCAGCTGAGTTCCCCGGAGCGCTTCGAGAGATTGGACGACGCCGAAGGCTGGCTCTCCACGGGGGATCTCGCCTCCATGGACGCAGAAGGGAGAGTGCATCTCCGGGGAAGATCCAGCAGCTTCATCAAATCGGGGGGACATCGGATCGAACCCGGCGAGATCGAGGCCGTGCTGCGGAGCTTTCCCGCCGTCCTGGATGCGGTGGTGGTGGGTGTTCAGGACCCTCTGCTCGGCCAAAAGATCGCAGCTGGCTTGGAGGTCCAAGAAGATTGGGACCAAGGAGCGTTAAGGCGCCATTGCAGAACCTTCCTCCCCCCCTATAAGATCCCCCAGCGAATTCAGGCCCTCAGCCCGTTTCCGAGGACAGCCGCAGGCAAACCGGATCTCTCCAAGGTCCGACAACATTTTGAAGGGACTCAAGGCCAAACACCTCGTCGATAGATTTCATGGAACTCCAAGAACACATTTCCCAAGTCGTCTCCCGGGTCCTCCTCGAGAGCACAGGACAAGACCTCACCCTCACCCCCGACCAGCCTCTGATCCAGTCCGGCATCCTGGACTCCCTCAGCATGGTTCAGCTCGTCATCGCCCTTCAGGCGGAGTTTGGAGTCCAACTCGACATGATGGATCTCAACGAGGAGAACTTCGCCGACGTCCAGAGCATTTGCGCCCTGGTGCAAAGCAGGCAGGCCGGCTGAGACCATTCCCAGCCGGTCTGCCCGGGTCCGGGATCCATCAATCTTCGGATTGGGGCCTGGCCCGGCTGGCGAAATAGCTATAGACGGAGGGGAGAACCAGCAGAGTCAACAGGGTCGACGTGACCAGGCCCCCGATCACCACCGTGGCGAGAGGCCGCTGCACCTCCGCCCCTGCGCTGGTGGCAAGCGCCATCGGGACAAAACCGAGAGAAGCCACAAGGGCCGTCATCAGAACCGGTCGCAACCGGATTTTGGCCGCCTCGCTCGCGGCTTCCCCAGGCTCCACCCCACGTTTTCGAAGCTGGACGATGTAGGAGACCAGAACGACTCCGTTCAACACCGCGACCCCAAGGAGGGCGATAAAACCGACTCCACCGGAGATGGAGAACGGATACCCCCGGACCCAGAGCGCGAAGATCCCCCCCGTGACAGCCAAGGGTACGTTGAGGAAGATCAGAGCCGCGAGAGGAACCGATTGGAAGGTCGAATAGAGGAGAACGAAAATCAAAAGCATCGCCAATGGAACGAGGAGACCCAGCCTTTTGCTCGCTGCTTCGAGGTTTTCGAATTGTCCTCCCCATTCCACCCACCAGCCGGTGGGGATCTCGACCCGTGCTGCGACCTTTTTGCGTGCTTCGGCCACGGCGGATGCGAGATCCCGGCCCCGCACATTGGCCTCGATGGAGATGCGGCGACTGATGTTTTCCCGCGAAATTTGCGCCGGACCCTCCTCGATGGAAATGTCTGCGATCTGCCCAAGGGGGACGAGGATCCGCCCCTGATCCGACTCGCCTCCCACTTCGGCCACCTTGAGATCTTCCAGGATGTGGAGATCCGAGCGAACAAGGGGATCGAAGCGTGCCTGGATGGTGAATCGTTTCTGCCCTTCGAGCACATTGCCCAAGGTCTTTCCACCGATCGTCTCCACGACATCGAGAACGTCGTTGACGTTGATTCCGAGCCTGGCGATCTCCCTTCGGTCCAGGCGGATACGAACGGTGGGCAAGCCGGTGATCTGCTCCGCCTTGACCTCCCGCATCCCCGGAACTCCGGATACAACACGAACGATCTCGTCCGCCACTTCCTTCATCTGCTCCAGCTTCCCGCCCGGAGCAAACAGCTTGACAGCGACATCCGACCGGACACCTGAGATCAGCTCAGAGACCCGCAGCTCGATGGGCTGAGAGAAACTGAAGACCACCCCAGGGACTTCCCGCTCCAAGGTCTCGTTGATGGCAAGAATCAACTCCTCCTTGGAGGAATACCTCCAGGTGGATTTGGGTTTGAGCATGATGTACGTATCACTGATCTCAACACCCATGGGGTCGGTGGCGATTTCCGCCCTCCCCGTTCGAGAGATGATCGTCCGGACCTCCGGAAAACCCTTCACAATCTTCTCGACCTTCGTGCTGATCTCGTTGGACTTTTCGAGAGAGATACTGGGGATACGCCAGATCTGGAGGGCGATCGCCCCCTCATCCAACCTCGGCAAGAACTCGGCCCCCAGGAAAGGGGTCAACCCCACCGAGAGCAGGAAGACACTCACCGCAACAAGAACGGTTCGCAGGGGTCTTTTGATCACGGTGTTCAAAATGGGCGTGTAGTACTTTTTGGCCAGGCGGAAGAGGAAAGGTTCTTTCTCCGAGATATTCTTCAAGAAGAGGCTCGCAAGAACCGGCATCAAGGTGAGGGCACAAATGAGCGAACCGATCAGAGCGAAGACCACCGTCAAAGCCATCGGTCCGAACATTTTCCCTTCGATTCCCCTCAACCCGAGGATGGGAATGTAGACGATCATGATGATGCCAACCGCGAACACCACAGGGCGGGCGACCTGTTGGCAGGCCTTGCGAACCTTCTCCAGGTGGCTGCCTTTTTCCTTGCGGTGGTCATGCAAGTAGCGGACCACGTTCTCGATCAAGACGACCGAGCCATCGACGATCAGACCGAAATCGATCGCTCCGAGAGACATCAGGTTTCCCGAGACCCCGGCGGCTCGCATGGCGATGAATGCAGCGAGCATGGAGAAGGGGATGGCTGAAGCAACGATCAACCCCGCCTTGAAGCTCCCAAGCAGGAGGAGCAGCACGACGATCACCAGGAACCCCCCTTCCGCAAGGTTCGTAGCGACCGTCTTGATGGTGCGATCCACCAGCTCGGTTCGGTCATAGAAGGTGTCGATCACCACTCCTTCGGGGAGGCTTTCCTGGATTTCCAGAACCTTTTGGTGGACGTTCTGGGCAACTTCGCGGGAGTTCGCCCCCATGAGCATCATGACGATGCCGATCACGGCCTCTCCCCTCCCATCGCGGGTCACAGCTCCCTGTCGGATCATGGGAGCGAACTCCACCTTCCCCAGATTCTTGATGAAGACAGGGGTCCCCTCTTCATCATGGGTCACCACGATGTTCCCCAGACTCTCCAGCGACTCGATGAGACCCTCGCCACGGATCAAGTACTGTTCATCCGAGTGGGCGATATACCCACCGCCCACGTTCCGGTTGTTCTTCTCGACCGCTTCGAACACCTGAGCCAGAGAAATCCCCAGGGCAGTGAGCCGCGAAGGGTCGATCGTAATCTGATAGGTCTTGAGTTCTCCCCCAAAGGAATTGACCTCGACCACTCCCTTGACGGAACGGAGCTGGAAATTAACGACCCAATCCAGGAGGGAGCGAAGCTCCATGGGGCTGTAACCCTCTCCCTTCAATTCGAATTGGTAGATCTCACCGAGACCGGTCGAAATCGGCCCCATCTCCGGCTCTCCATAGCCCTCGGGGATTCCCTCTCTTGCTTGCCCCAGACGCTCGGAGACAAGCTGCCTGGCCCAATAGATATCCGTCCCCTCCTCGAAGACGATGGTGACCACGGAAAGCCCGAACTTGGACACCGAACGGATCTCTTCCACCCGGGGGAGGCCACTCATGGCGGTTTCGACCGGGAAGGTGATGAATCGCTCCATCTCCTGAGGAGCGATCCCAGGGCTGTTGGTGAGGACCTGGACCTGGACATTGGTGACATCGGGAACCGCGTCGATCGGCAGTTCTCCCAAAGAGCGGATCCCCAAGGCTGCGACAAGGGTCCAGAGCACGAGGATCAAGAACCTGTTGTTCAGTGAAAAATCGATGATTTTTGAAATCATGGCAGCCTCCTCAGTGTGCGTGGCCTTCGCCCAGCTCGCCCTTTCTCGAGAGGGATTTCAGCTCGAAGAGGCCCGTCATGGCCACACGCTCCCCCTTTTCGATCCCATGGACGATCTCCACCATCCCGCCGGCTCCTTTCCGGATCCGGACGAGCCGTTTTTCGAAGACCCCCTCCTTTTCCTCGACGAAGAGGTAGTTCTTACCCCTCTCGTGTACGATCACGCGTTCGGGAAGGAGGAAGGGGACCCTCCGGGAGGAGGTCACAACTTCGACGGCGGCGAACATCCCCGGCCTGAGAGGCAAGTCCCGCCCTTCGGGACGGAGCTTTTTGTTTTCCAGCACGATGCGCACGCGAGCCGCCCGCGTCCTTTCGTTGACCCGGTAGTCGATGAGGGAAATCCGTCCTTTGCGGACAAGCCCCGGAAAAGTATCGAAGCGGATATAGGCATCCTGTCCTTCCCGAACCCTGGCAAAATCTTTTTCATAGACCGCTGCAAGAACCCAGACCTTGGAAAGGTCGTGGATCTCGAAGAGCTTGCGGCTCTCCGTGATGGCTTCATTCCGGGTGATATGGCGTTCAAAGATGACTCCGTTGGCGGGAGCGTAAAGTTTGAGGACGGAGAAGTCCTTGTCGTTTTCGGCCAGGGCGTCCAGATCCTTAGCTCTCAGCCCGAGGGATAGGACTTTCATCCTCCGAGCTTTTTCGTTGATCTTGGCTTCGAACAAATCCGCTTCCAGCTCCAGGAGCTTGGCATCCCGCTCGGATTTGAGGTCGGTGAGGTCGCGCTCTCTTCGTAGCAAAGCCCCTTGATACGCCTTTTCGGCTTCAAGGAAGGGCCGGAGGGTCCCCACTCCCTTCTTTTGATACTCCTTCTCCCGTTCGTAGATTTTCCGAGAGACCTCGACCTCCCCATTCAAGACACCGGTCAAAGAGCGGAGGCGCTCTTCGAAAATCCCCTTGTATCTGGTGAACAAGGTTTGGGCGGCATCGAGACGGGCCCTGGCCTCGAAGTAGGCCCCCACCTCCGCTCCAAGCTGCGCACTCCAGACTTCGGCAAGGAGGTCTCCCGCCGAAACGGCCTCGCCGACTCCCTTGTAGATCTTCCGGACAATCCCGGGAACAGGTGAACTCACATGAATGACCGCGTTCTCATTGCTTTCCACCGAGGCAGTCAAGTGCAAACGTTCCTCCAGATTTCCCGGCCCTACGGGTTTTACTTGGATTCCGATCTTCTTCCGGATCTCCGGGGAAAGGACGACTTCCCCACCATGCTCACCCCCTTCCCCTTTGTGCCCTTCGCCTTCGTGCCCTTCGCCCTGGTGGGTCTCATGCTCATCGCGCCCCTCACCAGTCCCCTTGCCGCAGCCCTGGACTCCAAGGCCCAACAAGAGAAACAGCGCCCAAGAAACGTAGACCCTCTTCTTCGTCTTCCACATCTCCATCATTTCCCACCTTCCTTCGTTTTCTTTGTTTCTTCTTTTTTTCCTTCGGTCTTGATCAAGGAGTCCAGCCCTAGCGAAATGTCCCCACAAGCCCACCTGAGACTCAAAGACGCCTCCAATCTCTCCACCCGTGCGTCCAGTTCCTGCAACCTCGCGTCGATGATTTGTCTTTGCCCGATCAGGGTCTCGAGCAGAGTGACCCTTCCGGAATCAAAGGCTTCACGCAGAACTTTGAGATTTTGTTCAGCGGCCGGGAGGAGACGGGTTTTCAATACATCCCAAACTTGGTTGGCTTGATTCTTTCTGGCGAGGGCCTCAGCGATTTCGGCCCTGACCCTGTGAACGGCGGCCAGGAGATCCTCTCGCCTCTTCTCTCGAAGAGCCTTCGCCACATCGATTTGCGGCCCGTTGAAACCACTGAAGAGGGGAAGGGACAGGGTGATTCCTGTTCCGATCCAGAGCCCCGGCCATTGTTTCGCGATCTCAAGCCGCAAAGATTCTTCCGCCTGTTGGTAGCGGGCCATGAGGCGTCCGAGATCGGGACGCAGCTCAAGCGCCTTCTTGCATAGAAGGGACATCCCCCCCTTTGTGTCATCCCAAAGTCCTCCGGGGATCCCTTCCAGAGGGAAACGCTCCTCGGGGGAGACACCCAGGAGGAGATTGAGCTTCCTGCGGGCCCTCTGCTCCTCTCCTTTTTGGCGGATGAACTCGGCCTGGATCTTGGCCTGCTCGGCCAGTGCTAAGTTCTTCTCCATAGAAGTCGCTGCCCCCATCTCCCGCGCTTGTACGAAGAAGTCCGCGAGGCGTCCCGCGTTCTTCAGGGCTTCTTCCTGAAACTTGAGAGCGGCTTCCATACGCTTGACCCGGAGCCAAGCAAAGCTTGTCTGCAAAGCCAGTCTCCATTGCGCCTCCAAAAGGGTCTGGGAGGCTTCTTCGCTTTTTGCGCGGGCGAAGTCCTTCTCCGCGCTCAGTTCCCCCGGCCTCGGGAGTCGGAAACTCAGCCCCAAACCGGAGAGGAACTGCTCGGCCTCCGCCTTACCCCCGGTGGTCTCGGTCGCGACCACGTCCATCGCATCCCAGCCCAGCTCGATATCGGGGAAGAGGCCCGCCGCCTCCACCCCCAACTTGGCGACTTTCAACTGCGCCCGAAAGGCCCGGAGCCCTGGATTGGCCCGGAGCGCAAGGAGCACTGCGTCCCGGATCCCTAGCGCCGCCTTCTTTTCCTCCCCCCTCTTCGCAAGGAGATCCTTGACCTTGGTCCTTTCCAGCTGGGAAAGGAGCGCGGACAACTCCACAGGCTCGGCCTGGTAACTCACACAACTGAAAAACAGGAGGGGGAGAACCCCGATCCCTACACTTCGGACCCTATTGGATCCCAAACCAATCTTTTTCGACATCTTCCTTCCATACCGAAACGACTATGTAGTTCCCCTGGAAACGCCACACCGGAGGCGCGGAGCCGGGGGAGAGAGCCTTGGACCAGGGTCAGGCTCAGAGCCGGAGCGGAAGCTCGGAAGATTCGAAGGGGAGCAGTTTTTTGGAGGCGGACACGGGCCTATGCTCGATCCTTTCCGCGTCCCCCCCCAAGGAGGCCAGGAGGTCCCTCAACTCCCAGGAGGTTCCGGAGAGGAGAAGAACCTGTGCAGGCGATGCCAGCAGGTCGGGACGCAAAAGGTCCATGGAAGGTTGCATCCCGAAAGAATCCCTCGAACAAAGAAGGGGTGCGCAGGGATCCGCTGAACATTGGGCTTCATGCCCGCAGGGGGCGGGGCAATCGGGGCAAGCATGCTGCAAAACTCCCCCGAAACACAGCACGGGAAGCAGCGCCATGCAGAAAATCAGGAGGAGGAGGATGCCCTTTTTGCGATTCATGAAGGGGAGACTCTAGGCTAACGAGGAGGAGAGATTCAAGAAAAATGGGTTTGGATGCGGTTCCAAAGACGAAGGAAATGCTTGTCTTCGAAATTATCGGCCACAGAGCCACGGCGATGAAGGCGCTGTGCCAAGGAACTCTTCTGCAGGAGGCAAAGAGCCGCCCTGTCCAAGGCGTCGAGATCGTCGGGGCGGGAAAGAACCCTCCCATCGATCGAATCGCGGATGTGGACATGGGCTCCGTTGGCAAGGGTTGTGATGGAGGGGAGGCCGCAGGCCATGGCTTCCAGGAGGCTCAGGCTATAGTTGTCCTCCAGGCTGGGGAGGAGGAAGAGATCGCTTGCCTTGAAATAAGGGCTGGGGTCCTCCGCCCAGCGGAGAATACAGTAGGGGTTGCGGGCAAGCCTCCTTGGAAGGTTTCTCCCGAGGCAGAGGAGGTAGGCCTCCAGTTTACGCTGTCTCAGTCGGCCCAGGGTGGCCAGGGCCAGGGGGAGGCCCTTGCGCCTAGGGTCGTTTCCCACCCAGAGGAGGAGCCAGGCCGGTTCGGGAGGCAAACCCAGGGTTTTCCGGAAGTTTCCGACCTCCGCCGGCTCCGGGATGGAGAAGCGCTCAGGATCCACCGGAAGTCCGGTGACCTCCAAACAACCTCGAAAAGCAGGGAAGGCCTCGCGGATTCTTCCGGCGACGAGGTCGGAGCTGCAGAGGACCAGGCCCTCGCCCCGGGCAAAGAACTTGTGCTCCTCCGCAAGAAAAAAACGGCTCTTGGGTGAGACCCAGCGCGCGAGCCGGGCGGGGAGGCGCTTGGGAAGAGGCTCGGCCCTCCGCTTCGCCTCGAGGGCGTCCCGGAACAGCCCCCCCAAGGGCAGAAAGACTTCGGCGGCCTCCCCCGGATGCCGCATCGAGAGCAACACATGGGTGTCCCGCATGGCGGGGGCCAGGCGGGAGACGGCGGTGTAGAAGGCGGGGCCTGTGGCCGGGATGGTATGGAGACAGACCCCCTTGGGAACATCCTGGGGCGAGGAACCTGTGATCAGGAGGGTCTCCCCCTGCTGCTCGACAAAGCGCTCCAGGAGGAAGCGCGCGTAAGACTCGAGCCCGCCCCGACCAGGGTCGAAGCGGTCGAGGATGAGCCCCATCTTTCTCATCTGCGATTTCCCGCCTCGTATGCGAGGGAGGCCCAGGTCACACACTGCCCTCCACCGGGCTCGTGAGAAGCCCCATAGCGCAGCACCCTTCCCTCCAGCTCCCCCTCTCCGGCCAGCCGCTGCGCCAATCTCCCCAGGAGATAGATGGGCGTGGTCCCGCAGACCCGACGTTCAGCCTCGGCCCGCTGGAGCCCTGCGACGAAGTCCCCGAGCCGAAGAGAGCGGGCCTTCTCGAGATCGGCGAGATCCGCAGCCTCGAGCCTCGCCACCCGATCCTGGTCCACCGGTTCGGCATCCCCGAAGACGGGGCCGACATGGGAGAGATCCGCCCCGGCCAGGAGGAGGGTCCTTTTGGAGGAGGCGCGAACCCTCTCTTCCAAAAAATCGAGCAGACCTTGGACTCCCGGATCCTCATCGGGCTCCTCCCCCAGGCGGCCGGTCAGAAAAAAAACGCAGTGGGGAACCGCTCCCGAAGGATGCCTGGCGAAGACATGGGCCAGGAACACGGCCTGAAACTCCAGAGAGTGCTCCTTTTCATGGAGGTGCTCCTCCGCCGCCAACTCCGGAAAGGCCTCCAGAGTCTGTTTCACAAACTCCTCGTCGGTGGCCAGGGCCCCAAGAGGCGTCTCATAATCTTTGGTTGAGGGCACCAGCAGGGTCGAAGGCCCGGCGTGCCCCGTCCCGAACACCAACAGAAGCTCCGGCAGCCTCTCCTCCGCGAAAAGGCGCCCATAGGCCGCCGCATAGCCCTCGCGCCCCCGCGCAAAGTCGATGTGAGGGGCGACCAGACCCCGCAGCTCCCCATTCCCGAGAACCCCCGCCCCCTCGGCCAGGATCCGATCCAGCTCCTCCCGCAACCGGGCAGGGTCGCTTGGATAGCCGGGTGTCCCGGGAAAAAGGGCCGGGCGCCGGTCCAAGGCGAGATACGCTTCTCTCCTCTCCTGGGAGGCACGCTCCGCCCGTTCTCCCTCCAGGCAGAGCTTGGAGTCCAGCATCTCCACGACCTGCTCCACCAGAGAAACCGGAACCTTGTAACCCATCTCCCGTCCCAGGTCCTCGGCGATCTCCCGGCTGTCCCGCTCCCCGGTCAGGGCCCCCAGGATCGGCAACAGCTCGGCCGGCACGAACACTGGATCCTCAAAGAGTCCGTTGCGATCGATAAGAAGGAGCCCTTCACGCTCCTCGTCCTTGTAGGGTCTCAGGTCGAGCAAGCGTAATTTGGGGAATCCTGGCCGATGGGCTTCGTGGTTCATGCCTGGAGTTTCGCGCTCCCACCCAAAGAACGGAACCCGTTGCCCCGATTTTTCTTTACAATCGGGGGTCCCCCGTTGGAATCGGATATGACGGAAACAAAACAAGTCCCACTCGACCATTACTGCAAACCCTATCTGGTACACGTCTTCAGGAATGGCGAACGGACGACGCACAGGTTTCGCAAAGCAGGGATCACCCTCGGGAGATCCCGCAAGCGGGAGATCCCTCTCCCCGACAAATCCATCTCGAGGCACCACCTGAGCCTTCGGAGAGAAGGTCAGAAATTCATGGCCCGGGACGAGGGGAGCCAGAACGGGACCCTCATCGACGGAAAGAAACTCCCTCCGAACCAGTGGGTGGAGATCCCCAACCGAGGGACTCTCAAAATCGGTCCGTTTCAAATCCAGGTCGAAGCCGTCCACGAGAGCCTGGACGAGCACAGCCTCGCCACCGAGGACACCAAGCACAGCGGAGGGCCGCTCGACACGGGGACCTTCGCCCGTCTGATCCAAGCCCTCAACGAAGAACTGGATCCCGAACGCCTCCTGGAACTCATCGTCGAGTCCGCCATTCGGGCGACCGAAGCGGAACGGGGGTTTCTCGTGCTTCGGAAGGGAGACAACCTCAGCGTTCCCGTTGCGAAGAACTTCGTCGGGGAGGACATCCAGGGGGGAGGCGAGAAAATCAGCAAAACCATCGTCCAGGAAGTGCTCGGGAGCGGGGATGGGAGACTCACGGTAAACGCCCAGTCGGACGAGCGATTCAAGGATCTTCAGAGCGTCGAGGACCTCCGGCTCCGCTCGGTCCTCTGCGTTCCCCTCCGCGTGCTCTCCGAAATCGTAGGGGTCCTCTACCTGGACAACCGGCTCCAACAGCACGCGTTTTCGGACGAGGACCGCCACCTTCTCCAGGTCCTGGCGGACATCAGCGGGGTGGCGATTCGCAACTCCCGGCTTGTGTCCGACCTTCGAAAAAAGAACGAAGAACTCCTCCGCGCCCACGAGGAGGTCGCCGCCCTCAATGCCCGACTCGCCGGCAGGGTCAAAAAGCAGACGGCCGAGATCGAAGAGATGCGCGAGGAGCTGGACGCCTCGCGCAAGATCTTCGGCCTGCGGCACAGCTACAAGATGATCATCGGGGAGTCCCCGGCCATGCAGGATGTTTTCCGCCTCCTCGACCGTTACGTGGACGCCACCGACCCGGTGCTGATCCTCGGAGAGTCGGGAACCGGCAAGGAACTCGTCGCCCGCGTCCTCCACGAACAGGGACCAAGAGCGGAGGGACCTTTTGTCTCGGAGAACTGCGCGGCCCTTCCCGAGTCCCTCCTGGAGAGCGAACTCTTCGGTTACAGCAAAGGCGCTTTCACGGGTGCTACCCGGGACCATGATGGTCTCTTCGTCCAGGCAAAGGGAGGCACCCTCTTCCTGGACGAAGTGGGGGATATGTCACCCGACCTCCAATCCAAACTCCTGCGGGTCATCCAGGAGAAAGAAGTGCGCCCTTTGGGATCGGCCAAGACCATCCCCATCGACATCCGCCTGGTCACGGCGACCCATCGGGATCTCCGCCAGATGGTGCAGGAGGGGGCCTTCCGGGAGGACCTCTTCTACCGGCTCCACGTCCTCCCCATTCAGCTCCCCCCCCTCCGGAAACGCAAAGGGGACATCCCCCTCCTCGTCTCCCACCTCCTCAAACGCTGTGCCCTCGAAGCCAAGGTCCCCGCCCCCCGGATCAACCCCAAGGCCCTCGACATCCTCTCCTCCTACCACTGGCCGGGAAACGTTCGTGAACTGGAGAACGAGCTTCGGCGCGCTCTCCTTCTCACCGAAGGCGAGATCCTCCCCGAGCATCTCAGCGATCGCGTCCGAAACCCCGGCCTCGAAGACCTCGAGAACTCCCCCCTTCCCTCCGAGAGCGGCACCACCCTTCCCCAGCTGGTGCAACGCCTCGAGGAGAATGAGATCCGAAGGGCCCTGACCAAAGCCGGCGGCAACAAGTCCAAGGCCGCGGCCTTTCTTGGAATCAGCCGATTCGCCCTCCAGCGTAAACTCGAAAAATACGAGATCTGATTCGGGTTCCCCCTCCCCGGTCAAACCCGGTCGTTCCGGCTTATTTCACCACCCAAAGCTCGAAGCCCTTCCCTTGAACGAGAAGTTTCATTTTGGATCTCAGGTAGGAGCGAAACCCGGGTGCAGCGACATCGTTCCAGGCGGGGATATTGATGAAGACCCGTGCACCCGCCCTTTTCATCGTTTCCTTCAAGATTTCGGGCGACTGACCGTCCCGGGGTAGGACACGACCGTTTCGATGCGCGTGGAAAAAGATGTTGGGCATCTCGAAATTGTTGGCGACAGGTTTGCCTCTGGAATCGATGTCCCATTGTGGATCGAAGGAGAGGACCACGATGTTCTCCCCTGCTTGGGTCGCTTTTTCAGCGGCAAGGCCGGCGAGGCGCAAGACATGGTCGGGATGTCCGAGATCGAAGAGCTTGGCCGTTCCCCAGAGGTTCTGCGCGAAGACCAGCAACAAAAGCAGGGTCCCCCCGAGCTGCAACCAGCGCTTGGGCTGCCGCCAGAGGATCGAAGCCCCCCAGGCGATGGCCGCCGCGGCGAAGGGAGTCACCCAAAGGTGGTAATGGGATCCCCTCCCGTCATAGCTCGAGTAGCGCCCCACAAGGGCCAAGTAAAGCAGCATGACCCCCGCTCCGACGCTTAGGATCCTCCGAGGAGTCGTCCGCAGAGGCTTCCACAATCCCAGGGTCCCGAGAACGAGACCAGCAAAACCCAGGACCCATTTGGCCTCGATCTTGACAAGGCGCCCCCAGAACTTGTAGCTGGACCACATCCCCCAGTCTCCCCACTTCGAATCCCCCCCCGAAAGGACCCCGAAGGTGTTCCCATATTCCGCGTGAAGGCGGGCCGCGTGGGCCAGGAAGGCGGCCAAGGGGCCCAGCACCACCAGGCCAAAGCCAAGAACCTCCCAGCGGAAAAGCCCCTTGAACCCCCAGCGCTGGACCACAAGGATGGCGACCACAAGACCGAGGACCAGGCTCGTTGGTTTGACCAAGGCCGCAAGAAGCAAGAAGACTCCTCCCGCCAAGAAGCGCCCCCGGCGCTCGTCCTTGAGTCCGTCCGTCACCATGCGGAGGGCGAGGGAGAAAAAGAGCATCGCCGTGGCCTCGGGCATGAAGGCCCGCCCCATCCGGACGAAGAGGGGCATGGTCACCAGGAGCAAAGTCGCGAACCTGGCCGTGCGCTCGGGAAGGATCCTCTCGAAGAATCTGGCGAAATTCACGAGGGCGAGCAGCATGAAGGCTGCGGAGAGGAGACGCCCGTAGAGAGGGTTCTCCCCGAGCAAGCGATAGATCCAGTGCACCAGCCAAGGATAGAGAGCGAACTCGCTCTCCACGATTCCCGGGCCGGGAGCCCCCCAGGCAATCCGTGGAAAGAGGAGATTGGGGTGCTGCAAAAAGTTCCGCGCCATCGTGGCGGTCTCGGTCTGGCGCCAGGAGTCGATGTCGGTCAGGTTCGGGTCCAGCCGGAACACGAACAGGAAGGCCCCCAAGAGGAGGACTCCAAGCAAGGAATACCGGTAGAAAAGACTCTCTTTGCTCATAGGTCGCTGAGTTTTTTCGCGCCCCCCGCCGCGTTCTTCATGGGATCAGAGAAAGAACCTGGGATGGATCTCTGTGAGAAGTCTCCCCGGCTCGTTCCAGTGCCCAAGCTTACTTCTTCCCCGGCCGGGATGCAGGCACTCGCTTGGGTCGGGCCGGCTTCTCGCCCAGGGCGATGCGGACCAGGGCCTTGGCGAGACTCCAATCGGGCCCCGAGCCGTCGGGATCCCGGCCGGCGCCTTCCTTGGCCAGGCTTGCCTTGCTTCGGTCCCATCTGCCCTTGTCATCGGTCAAAACGGCTGGGTGGAAGGAGCAGAGCAGCACTCTTCCGCGCCTTCCTCTGGGATAGCGCGAGAGGATGATGGCGGGGGAACGGTCCTGGGCGTGCCTGGCTAAAACTTGGAACGTTTTCTCACCACTTTTGAGAGGAGCAAAGCTCGGCCCCCCATAGAGAAGGGGGTGGATCCGCCGCGGAAGGCCCCGCCCCTTCCACTCCCTCCGGCCGGGCTCGAGGACCAGTTCCCCGTGCACGGCCCCGAGCTTTTTCTTGTGCAGGGGGTTCCAGGGGAGGGGTCCCTGAGCCCGAGCCTCCACCAGGCGCCAGGGATAACTGTGATCCACCCCCAACCATCTTGTCGTCTTCACGGCGGCGAAGGCGCCCGCGCAGAAGCCGAGGTAGGCCCCCCCTCCTTTGAGAAAGCGACGGAGCGCGTCATCCCCGCGCCCCTTGCCATCCCACCCGCCGAGTTTCTGGATGTAATCGGGGGCCCAGCCCCCCGGCACAATCAGGAGATCGAAGGCAGGCTTCTTCCCCCGGGCGAGCGCCCCTTTTCGGATGTCCTCGGCCGAGACAAAACGGTACCCCAGTTTCATCTCCTCCAGCAAAGCGGGGAGGGCCTTCTTGGCTTCGACTTCCCAGACTCCCTTGTCCCAATAGATGGCGACCCGGGGGGAACGCTCCTTTTGCGGCGCAGCCTTCTTTCCCTGGGGGGACCCCGCCAGGAGGGAGAGGCTCAGAACAAGGGCCGTCTTCATCGTCCCAGGGGAGGAGGGCTTTCCTTGATCTCGAAGACCCGCGTCCTGGCGGCGAGGTCGTGGATGGTCTGCCCTTCGTCATTGGTGAACCCGACGATGAAATCCGCCAGAATCAACAGGCCTGTGGACGAAAGAAGGACCCGCACGAAATAGCGCATCAAGGCGGTCCCGAAGCCGATGGGGTTTCCTCCCAAATCCGTGACCTTGAGTCCCAACATCCTCTTGCCCAAAGTCGCCTGCCAGGTGGAGCTCTGGAGGAGGATGAAGTAGAACCCCGAAAAGACGAAGAAGAAAAGAATGACCCCAAAATAGGCCAGAATCATCTCCATGATGATCGCGGGGTTTCCTTCCACCTTTTCCACGAAACGGTCCAGGGGATCTTCTCCGACGAACAGGGGAAGAAGGATCAAGACGAGAAAAATGCCCTGGACCAGGCCCAGTAAGAAGAGATCCATCAGGAAGGCGACGGCCCGACGAAACAGCAGGGAATTGCGGGTCTGGGAGGGATCCATCCCTTTATTCTTTGGTTTCCTCCCCCCGGGAGCAACTAGTTTTTCTTGCCCGAAGAAGAGCCGCTGTTCCCCTGGACCGGTTCGACTTTGCCGTTCTTGACCTTCTTACTCTCCTTTTCCTTCAGCGCCTTCCAGAGATTGTACCCCTTGACCCAGTCCTCGAACACTTCCACGAAACGCTTGGACTTGGCGTCCGGGAAGGCCCCGATCGCAACCTTGCGAATCCGGATCTCCTCGATCTTTTTCGGCCCCCAGCCCTTGTCCGGAGGAAACTCCTGGATCAAGGCGAGGAGACGCTCCTCCTCCTTCCTCTTCTTCTCCTCTTCTTTCAGGTTCTTGGCGAGCTTGTCCAACTTTTTCGAAGCGTTCTTGTTCTTCAGAAGCTCCTGCTCTCTTCGCTTCAGCTCCATCAGACGCTTCTTGGCCAGCTCGCTGGCCTTCCTTCGCCGCTCCAGAATCCGATCGCGGATGGCCTTGATCTCGACCCCGGTCAGTTCCTTGAGGATCTTGTAGGTTCGGATCATGGTATAGGGCAAAAAGATGTAGCCATCCGTATTGTCGTAATACCAGAGGCGGATCCCTGCGCCCTTGGTTCGGATGTCGGCCGGCACGAACTCCAGCCCCCGGACCTTTTCGACGAAGCGCCCCTCCTTGACGACCCCGATCAGGCTCTCTCCGTTCCGGAGCCGGACCCGTACCTTGACATTGCGCTTGACCGTCCGGCTCTGGCGCCTGTGCTCCAGGATCTTGCGCCGGATGATCGCCTGTTTTTGCTTCTCTGTCAGCCCATCCTGCTTCTTGACCTTTTTCTTGGCCTTGTTGGCCTGCGCCCTGGCCTGTGCCTTGTCCTGGCTTCGAGCCTCGGACGGACTCTGCGCAGGAAGCAGAGGGACGAGCAGGGCGGCTGCGATGCTTGTAAGGATCATTCCCATGAGTTGGCCTCCATCTCCCCCCTATCGGCAATCCTTTGGATTCGCTTTTGCCTGGTTTTCGACCCGGATCCCCTCTTGGATCATTTGGAAGTGGATTTCCACCACATCCTCCTCCTTTTCGGCGTATCCCCCCGCCAACACCGCGACAACCGGGACACCCTCCCCCAGGAAAGCCCCGAAGACACGCCGGTCCCGCTCGGCGAAACCCTCGATGCTGAGATCGAGCCCCCCCAGGCGGTCCTCCACGTAGGGGTCCGCTCCAGCCACATAGAGGAGCAGCTCCGGATCCTGGGCCCGGCAAACTTCCAACGCCCGGTCGAGAGCGGCCAGGTATTCCTCATCTCCCGCCCGATCCTCCAGACCGATGTCCAGGTCCGAGCGCTGCTTGATGGGATAGTTGTTCTGCTGGTGGATGGAGCAGGTGAAGGCCCACTCCTCGTCCTCCAAGGCCTTGGCGGTCCCGTTCCCCTGGTGCACATCCAGGTCCAGGACCACCGCCCGGCCCAGGCCCCAGTCCCTGTGGGCGGCCTGGAGGCCGACCACGATGTCGTTGATGGCACAGAACCCCTCGCCCTTCCAGGGGAAGGCATGGTGGAAGCCCCCGCCCAGATTGGCGGCAAAGCCCCGGCTCTCCAGCCCTGCCCCGATGGCGGCCACCGTCCCGGCCGCCATGGCGTAGAAGCCGTCCAGCACCTCCCGGGAGCAGGGCGCCTCGAACTCGTACCAGCCCTGCTCGGGAAAGGCTGTCATCGCCTCGAGCCGGTCGAGATACTCGGCCGTGTGCCCCAGCAAAAGGGTGTCCCGGTCCAGGGGCTCGGGCCTTCCGATCTCGTCCTCGGGGATCCCCAGCTCGGCGACCAGGCGGTCCTTGAGTCTGGCGTACTTGCCCAGCGGAAAGACATGCCCCTCCCAGGAAAACCCGTAGGCCTCGGACCACTGCCAGCGCTTGAACATCTTGCGACCCCCTGCCGATTCGGCTCTGGATCCATTACAGTATCCCCATGCGGATTTGTCCAAAGACTCTGCCTCAAAAGGCCCTCCTGCTCGGCGGGCTTTTTCCCCTCCTGGGCCTCCTCGCCCCCGGTCTCCCAGCTCAGGACGACAAGGGCCCCCGGTATGTCCTGACCCCCGTGGGAAAGGTTCGGGTCTTGGAAAACAAAGAGGCCAAAAAGCTCCTCAAAGAGATCACTCCCATTCTCAAAACCAAAGCAGCCAGAAAGAACCGCAAGGGGAAGAAAGGAAAAAAAGCTCCCAAGGACAAGGGTTTTCTCAAGCGGCTCGAAACCATCGAAAAGCTGGAGACCCTCCAACACCCCTCCCTCGTGCGGGTCCTCGAGACCGTCGTCCGCAGGGACCCCACCGACATCGTCCGGACCAAGGCCGCCCGGGCCCTCTTCGCCCAGCCGAAAAAGGAGGCCAGGGCCGCTGCCCTGAGACTCCTCCGAGACAAGTCCCTCAAGGGGAGGGGAGGCATCCAAGCTCCCTTGATCCGCATCCTCAGCCGCTTCGGCGCCCCGAAAAAGGTTTGGGACAAACTGCGGAGTTCTTTTTTGGACCTGGGTCCCCTCGCGCAAATCGCCTTTTTGGAATCGGTCGAAGAGCGCAGGGACTGGGACAGCGTCGACCTCCTCCTCGACCACCTAGACCCGCCCAGCCCCGAGAATGTCGATGCCAGGGAGAACCCGCCTGCCGAGTACTGGGAGCGCCGATGGAAGGCCTGGAAAGCCTTCAAACCAGCCTTGCTCAAAGCCCTCGAAGCCCTGTTCGGCCGGACCTTCCCTTCGAAAAAAGAAGCGAAAACCTGGATCAAGGAACAGGGAGGACTGTCCAGGATCCGAAAAAAGCGCTAAGAAACGCAACCTTCCGCACTTCTCCCTCTATGGCAGCTTGATGGACCGCGGCCCGAAAACCAGGACAGCCCCGAATCAGACGGAAGAGCGCCCCCTCCCCGCGGAGCTGGATTTTCTCAGGGATCCCGGGCTGGAGGCGAGCCTGGTCGGTTCGACCGCCCTCTACGAGGCCTGTCGCCGGGAGGGGTTGAGCCTGCCGCCTGCTCCCAGGGACCTGGACGTGGCCTGGAAGCTCGATCTGGAGCAGGGCCGCCGCCTGCTCGAGGAGCGGGGGATCGAGGTAAGCGCCACCCAGGGGAATCTGGACCGGGGGACGCTGGGCGCTCTGTTCGATGGGTTCCGGGTGGAATTCACGACCTACCGGGGCGGAGGCGGCAGCGCGGGGGAGCGGATCGCCGAGGACGCCGCGCGGCGGGACATGACCATCGGCGCCCTGTTCTGGACCCTCTGGGACGACCGGATCCTGGATCCGCTCGGCGGCCTCCAGGACTGGGAACGCGGCCTCATCCGGGCCTGCGGGGATCCCGAGGAGCGCATCCGCGAGCATCCGGTGCGGGCCCTCCGTTATATCCGCAAGGTCACCACCCTGGGCTTCTACCTCGACACCAGGACGCGCAAGGCCATCCGCGCCCTCGGCCCCGAGATCGCGCGCGAACTCGCCCCGGAGGCCCTCGCCCAGGAGGTTCGCAGCGTCCTGGCCGAGGCCGCTTCCCCCGGGGTCTTCTTTCAGATGTGCGCTGAGGAGCTGATCCTCGCCAGACTCCTCCCCGAGATCGCCCCCCTCTTCCACGGGATCCCCGCCGGGCGCGTGCGGCACCACCCCGAGATCTCCCAGGCCCTGCACATGATCCTCGTCCTGAGGGCCGCCGTCCTCCAGGCCGAGAAACAGGGCCTGGATCCGGCCGGACGGCACAAGCTCCTGGTCGCAGCCCTCTGCCACGACCTCGGCAAGGGCGTCACTCCGATGGACGAACTCCCCTCCCACCCCGCGCACGAGACCACCGGCCTCGCCCAGATTCGATCCCTGTTCCAGCGGCTCCCCGGCTTTGGTTCCAAAAGCCTGATGCGGCTCGTCCAGTCCACGACCCGCTGCCACCTCCTGATCGACAAGCTCAGGGATGTGCGCCACGGCACCCTCGTCCGGCTCTGGGACAAGGAGCTGTCCCCCCACCGCAAGGACCTCCGCCTCTTCGCCACTCTCGTCCGCTGCGACCAGGAGGGTCGGATGCGCCCCCAGGACCTCGGCCTCCCCGTCCCCCCGGGACACCCATCCTCCGTGGACTGGGACGCCTTCGAGGCCGGGATGGTCCGGGACCTGGAGGAGCTGGACGCCATTCTCAGCACCGTCTCCGGAGAGGAATCCGCCCGGCGCCACCCCGGGGACCCCAAGGCCCTCAAGCGGGACCTCCACGAGCGGCGCTGCCGTGCCCTCAAGAACTCCGGCTTCTTGAAAGGCTCCTGAATACCGGGACCCCTCCGAGGATGAAAAAAGCCCTCCGTTTCCTCCTCGCCAACCTGCTCGGCCTCCTCCTCCTGCTGGCCATGCTCTGGCTCGCCCGGGACCGCCTCCTCCTGCCCCAGTTCCAGGCCCGCCTGCTCGCCGGCCTCCAGGAGCAGACCGGCCTGCGCCTCGACCTTCGAAAGTGGAGCCTCTGGAGCAAGGGTGTCCCCCTTTGGAATCCGCTGGCCATTTTGCGGGAGTCCTTTGTGGAGCCCGTCTTATGGGCGGAGGGAAGGCTGAACGGCCTGCTCCCGGAGGAATGCGAGGTCCGGGTTTCCGCACGCTTCAACCTCCTCTCGGGGCGCGTCCTCGTCGACGAACTCGTGGTCGAGGGTGGGGCCTTCCGCCTGCGGGGAGAGGGGAGCGCCTCCCTCCGCGGCCGCCGCCACCTCAGCGGAAGCCTCCGCCTCAGCCGCCTCGACCTCCGGGATCTGCCCAAGGCCTGGCGCCCCCTCCCCGACCTCCGGGGCTTCGTCGAAGGCAAGATCGACCTCGGCGGGACCCTCGACGCCCCCCGCCCCCTGGGTGTCCTCCGCCTGAGCGAAGGCGAGTGCAAGATCGACAAGGTCCCCCGCCTCCGCAAACTCGAGGGCAGCCTCTCCTTCGAAGGCGACCGGATCCGCCTCGTCCGCCTGCGCGGCGAGATGGGCGGCGGACGCCTCGAGGCCAGCGGCCTCCTTCCTTTGCCCCTCGGACCCGAGGCGGCTGTCCCCCATGGCGAGCTGCTCCACCTGGAGGGAGACCAGGTCCTCCTCCACCGCTCCCCCCGCCTTCGCCTGCGGGCCGACCTGGACCTGCGGGTGCTGGCCCAGCCCTCCGGCTGCTATCGCGTCCAGGGTCGCGTGGACCTCGTCTCCAGCAAATACGCCCACCGCCACAGCCTCCTCCCCAACCTCAAGGTCTCCGGCTCCCCCCGCGCCGGCCAGGAGTTTCGCCTCTTCCGCGTCCCCGAGCCCCTCGGCGACCGCATCGACCTCGACGTCCAACTCGGGACCAAGGACCCCTTCGTCGTCCGCACCCACCTCGCCGACACCCGCCTCGACATGCAGCTCCACCTGGGCGGCACCGCCTTCCTCCCCCGCCTCACCGGCCGGCTCCACACCGACGGCGGCAAGATCCGCCTCCCCGGCATGGCCTTCCGCCTCAAATCCGGCCTCATCAGCTTCCCCCCCAGCGATCCGGGACACCCACGCTTCATCCTCCAGGCCGAGGGCCGCCGCCACAGCATCGACCTCCGCGTCCTCGCCGAAGGCAGCTTCGACGACCCCCGCATCCACTTCGGCTCCACCCCCTCCTTCCCCACCAAAGACCTCGTCGTCCTCGCCCTCACCGGCCAACTCCCCAGCGGCATCAACCGCCTCTCCGACCGCGGCAAGCTCATGCTCCTCGGCAACTACGCCCTGAGCGAATTCCTCGGCAGCCTCTCCCAGGACGACGTCGACTCCAGGGACACCCTCCTCGACCGCATCAGCATCGAGGTCGGCACCGAAATCGGCCCCACCGGCCTCGAATCCATCGTCGGCGAATACGCCCTGAGCAAACACTTCGCCCTCCAAGTCGAACGCGACATCTACGAGGACTACAACATGGGCATCGTCTGGCGCATCCGCTTCTGATGGTCCCAGGCCGCATCTGATTGTTCCAAGTCATCCAAACCTGCCCCCCAAACCGCGAACTGGTTTTTGGGACCGGGTGAACCTTGCAACCGGGCGGGGCTTGGTATTGAGGGTCGAGGGAGAGGCCTTGGGAGCCTTGGACAAGATCATTATGAGGGGGCATGCCTTACTGAGGGCAGTGTCAGACTTTCAGAAATTCTCTCGCCAGACTTTCCAA
>DROQ01000199.1 GCA_011321845.1 Planctomycetota bacterium
AATGACTGAAGTTTCTTTGTTGAAGGCAAAGGGAAAGACATGAGTTGGATTCAGGACATCATCTCTCCAGAGACGCGGAAGTGGGAGGAGTTCTACCGGAACCGGTTCCAGCACGACAAAGTCGTGCGAAGCACCCATGGCGTAAACTGCACAGGGGGTTGTTCCTGGCAGATTCATGTCAAGGAAGGGATCGTCGTCTGGGAGACCCAGCAGTTGGACTATCCCCTCCTGGAGGACGGCTTGCCTCCCTATGAGCCGAGGGGTTGCCAGCGGGGGATCTCCTTCTCCTGGTATCTCTACAGCCCCCTCCGGATCAAGTATCCCCTGATCCGCAGCACTCTTTGGAATCTCTGGCTGGCCGAGAAGAAGGCAGCAGGGGGGGACCCGGTCCAGGCCTGGGCCGCCATCCAGGAAAACAAAAAGGCTCGCGAGTCCTATCAGGTCGCGCGTGGCAAGGGCGGTTTCCGCCGGGTCAGTTGGGACCAGGTTCTGGAGTTGATCTGCGCTTCCAACATCTACACGATCCAGAAGTATGGACCGGACCGGATCGTGGGTTTCTCACCCATCCCCGCGATGTCCATGTTGAGCTATGCGGCTGGGTCGCGTTTTCTCCAGCTCATGGGAGGGGTCAATCTCAGCTTCTATGACTGGTACTGTGATCTCCCGACCGCCTTCCCGGAGATCTGGGGCGAACAGACCGACGTCTGTGAAAGCGCCGACTGGTACAACGCGAAAATGATCGCGGATCTCGGCGCCTGCCTCAACATGACCAGGACCCCCGACTGCCATTTCTTCGCGGAGTCCCGTCACAATGGGACCAAGACGGTGGTCTTCTCTCCGGACTTCAGCCAGGTCTGCAAATACGCCGACCAGTGGGTCCCTCTTCACGCGGGGAGTGACGGAGCTTTTTGGATGGCCGCGACCCACGTCATCCTCAAGGAGTTCCACCACGAGCAGAAGACTCCCTACTTCCTGGAATACTGCAAGCGTTACACGGACAGTCCCTTCCTGGTCAAACTGGAAAAGGAGGGAGAGGATTGGGTCCCGGGCCGCCTTCTCAGGGCGGGAGAACTCTCCGAGTTCCAAGAGATTTCCAACGGGGACTGGAAGTTCGTCAACATCGACAGCGAAAGCGGCAAGTTCGTTGTTCCGCAGGGTTCGGTGGGCCACCGCTGGGATGAGAAGCCCGGCCATTGGAACCTGGAGTACAAGGACTCGGCCACTCAGGAAGATTATGATCCTCTCCTGACCCTCCTGGAGGGCAAGGAGGACGTACTCCAAGTGCGGCTCACGGAGTTCGGTCTGGACCGCCATTTCCGGAGGGGGGTGCCGGTCCGTTACGTGGAGACGGGACAGGGAAAGGTCGCCGTTACCACGGTCTACGATCTCATCATGGCCCAGTACGGGGTTTCCAGGGGGTTGAAGGGCGAGTATCCGGAGGATTACCGGGACAAGGACGCCTCCTACACCCCGGCGTGGCAGGAGGTCTTCACGGGCGTGGATTCGGAGACGGTGCTGCAGTTCGCCAGGGAGTGGGCCAATACCGCCAATGTCTCCGAGGGCAAGTGCATGGTCATCACCGGGGCCGGCATCAACCACTGGTACCACGCCAACCTGATGTATCGTGCCGCCGCCATGGCCCTGATGCTCTGTGGCTGTGTGGGCAAGAATGGTGGTGGGCTCAACCACTACGTGGGGCAAGAGAAGCTGGCCCCGGGGGACTCCTGGGGAAGCCTGGCCTTCAGCAAGGACTGGGTGAAGGCCCCCCGGCTCCAACAAGCCCCGATCTGGCATTACATCAACACTTGTCAGTACCGGTACGACGGCCACTTCTCCCAGTACAACACCGTTCCCAAGAACAAGATCACCGACCAGCACACGGCGGATCAGATCTTCCAGGCGGTTCGGATGGGTTGGATGCCCTTCTATCCCCAGTTCGAGCAGAACTCCCTGCAGCTTTGCAAGGAGGCCGAAGAGAAAGGCGCAAAGGGCGAAGAGGGGATCCAGGACTACGTGCTCCAGAAGCTCAAGAGCAAGGAGCTCAAATACTCGATCGCGAACCCCGACGGGGAGGCCAACTTCCCCCGCGTCTGGTACATCTGGCGGGGGAACGCCATTATGGGGAGCATGAAGGGGCACGAGTACTGCCTCAAACACTACCTCGGAACCCAGAACAACACGATCAGCGAGGACTCGGAGCAGCGACCCAAGGAGGTCGAATGGCACGAGGTCGCTCCCACCGGAAAGATGGACTTGATCGTCGACCTGAACTTCCGGATGGACTCCTCGGCCCTCTATTCCGACATCGTGCTACCTGCGGCCTCCTGGTATGAGAAGGCCGACCTCAACAGCACCGACATGCACTCCTTCATCCATCCCCTGTCCAAGGCCATTGCCCCGGTCTGGGAGGCCAAGACGGACTGGAACATCTTCCGGGACCTGGCCAAGGGAACGAGCGAGATGGCCAAGACCTATCTCCCCGAACCCGTCAAGGACATCGTCGCGGCCCCCATCGCGCACGATTCTCCCGGGGAGATCTCCCAGCCGACAGTTAAAGATTGGTACAAGGGAGAATGCGAGGCTGTCCCCGGCAAGACCATGCACAAACTCGTGGTGGTCGAGAGGGACTACACCAAGCTCTACGACAAGTTCATCAGCTGGGGCGAAGGCGTCCGCGAAAATGGACTCGGCGCCCATGGCGTGGGGTACCAATGCGAGGACATCTACGACGAGGTCCTGGAGTCCCGCCACTTCCCGGTGGTCCAGAGCGACGGGAAAACCTACCCCTCTCTCGAGGAGGATGAGCACGCGGCCAACATCGTCCTCAAGTTCTCGACCCTGACCAACGGCAAGCTGACCCTCCGTGCTTATCGCAACATGTCCAAGAAGACGGGCAGGGATCTCGAGCATCTGGGAGCCGGGCAGGAGAACGTCAGCTTCCGTTATGCCGATCTCCAGGCGCAGCCCCACCGTTACAACACGGCGCCGATGTGGTCCGGGTTGATGCTCGACGGCCGGGCCTACGCCGCCTACTCCTACAACCATGACGAACTGATCCCCTGGAGGACCCTGACCGGGCGCCAGCACTTCTACCTGGACCACGAGGTCTACCTCGCCTACGGCGAGCACCTCCCCACATACAAGCCCTCCCCCAAGCCGGAGGTCTATGGGGACTTGAAGAAGACCCTGGAGTCGGGGGAGGCCAAGATCCTCAACTGCCTGACCCCCCACGGGAAATGGCACATCCACTCCACCTACATGGACAACCTCCGGATGCTCACCCTCTCTCGAGGCTGCGAGCCCTGCTGGATCAGCGAGCCCGACGCCAAGGAGCTGGGGATCGAGGACAACGACTGGGTGGAGGTCTACAACGACCACGGGGTCTACTGCACGCGCGCCGTGGTGAGTTCGAGGATTCCCAAGGGGGTCTGCATCGTCTACCACGTTCCCGAGCGGACCATCGGGATCCCCAAATCCCAGGTGCGCGGCTACAAACGGGCCGGGGGCCACAACAGCCTGACTCGTGTCCACCTCAAGCCGAATTTCCTGGCCGGAGGCTATGGCCAGTTCACCTACCACTTCAACTACTGGGGGCCCATCGCTCCCAACCGAGACACGCATGTGACGGTGAAGAAGATGACCAAAGTCGTCTTCCATGGCCGTCCCGATTGATCGATCGAAACCTGGTTGTCGTCCGGGTCTCGATCTTCTCGGGGCCCTTGATTCAGAAGAGCGCATTCAAAACGAAGAGAAAGAAAGGACCGAACAATGGATATCAGATCCCAGATCTCGATGGTCTTCCACCTGGACAAGTGCATTGGCTGCCACACCTGCTCCATCGCCTGCAAGAACATCTGGACCGACCGCAAGGGGGCCGAGTACCAGTGGTGGAACAACGTGGAGACGAAGCCTGGAACCGGCTATCCCACCAAGTGGGAGGACCAGGACATCTACAAGGGTGGCTGGGAGAAGAAGGGGGATGACATCGACCTGAAGGGAGCCGGGCATCGGAAGAGCCTGACCAACATCTTCCACAATCCCCACCTCCCCCAAATCGATGACTACTACGAGCCCTTCACTTACAAGTACCTCGACCTGATCGAGTCGGGGCCTTCCTCGGACCAGCCCACGGCCCGGCCCGTGTCCTTGATCACCGGCAAGCCGATGAACATCAAGTCGGGACCCAACTGGGACGACGATCTCAGCGGCACCCCCGACTATGCCAGGCAGGACCCCAACCTGGAGGCAGTGACCCCGGCGGAAAAGGAGGCCCTGTTCCAACTGGAGCGGATGGCGATGTTCTACCTCCCCCGGATCTGCAACCACTGCCTCAACCCTGCCTGCGTCGCTTCCTGCCCCTCGGGCGCGATCTACAAGCGAGGCGAGGACGGCGTGGTCCTGATCAACCAGGATGTCTGCCGCGGCTGGCGCATGTGCATCACGGCCTGCCCCTACAAGAAGACCTATTACAACTGGAACTCCGGCAAGTCTGAGAAGTGCATTCTCTGCTTCCCCCGGATCGAGTCGGGCCTGGCACCGGCATGTATGCACTCCTGCGTGGGGCGCATCCGTTATCTCGGGGTGGTCCTCTATGACGCCGACCGCATCCACGAGGCCGCGAGCGCTCCCGATGAGAGCCTTGTCGATGCCCACCTCAACATCATCCTCGATCCCTTCGACGAGGAGGTCATCAAGGCCGCCAAGGAGAATGGTGTCGCGGATTCGACCATCCGAGCCGCCCAGCAATCTCCGACCTACAAGTTCACCAAGGTCTGGAAGATGGCCCTCCCGCTCCACTCGGAGTTCCGAACGATGCCGATGCTGTTCTACGTCCCGCCCCTTCTCCCGGTCATGGCCTCGATCCGCAATGTGGACCAGAGCGCCCAAAAGGAGAAGATGAACGACAAGGCCAAGGTCTGGCCCGACAAGTGGCTCTACGATACGAGCACGGATGAGCTGTTCGGGTCCATCCACCAGGCGCGCTTCCCCATGAAGTACATGGCCGAGATGTTCTCGGTGGGGGACGAGAGCAGGGTCGAGGAGGTCATGAAGAAGCTGATGGCCGTGCGCATCCATCGGCGGCAGGTCACGGTAGGGGACATCAGCAAGGAGAAGGCCGCCGAGACCTTGGCAGAGGCCGGATTGACGGCGGAGGAGGCCGAGGAGATTTATTACCTCACCTCCCTGGCCAAGTTCGATGATCGTTTCGTGATCCCTGCGGCTCACCGGGAGCAGGCCATCGAGTTGATGGAATTCGCCGGGGACGAGAAGGGAAGCGCGGGCTTCGGTTTCAAGGACGGCTCCGCCAAGAGAGGGCTCTGAGCATGGGACTCCCCGAGTTCGCTCTCTTCGCGCCGATCTTCGATTATCCGGAGCCCGGATATGGGGAGAGAGTTGCGGCCGCCCATGAAATGGTCCGGGGGCTCTATCCCCAGGCTCTGGAGGAGATGGATCGATTCACCAGGGCTCTCGGATTGCGCGATGGGGCCTGCGAAGGAGAGCGGCTCGACGCCATCCAGGAACTCTATACGAGGACCTTCGACATCCAGCCCATCACGACTCTGGACGTGGGCTTCGTTCTCTTCGGCGACGACTACAAGCGGGGCGAGATCCTCTCCAACCTGAACAAGGAGCACATCGCCTCCGGGAACTCCTGCGGGAACGAACTGGCCGACCACCTCCCCAACCTCTTGCGCTTGATTGCGATCAAGGGAAAGGACCCCTTTGTCCGGGAACTGGTGGACATGATCCTCGCTCCCGCCTTGCGCGCCATGCTCCGGGAGTTCGATCCCGAACGTGTCGCGAAAAAGAATGAGTACTACAAGAAGCAGTACAAGACTCTGATCGAGACTCCCAATGTGGAATCGATCGCCTATCGGTACGCCCTCCGGGCCTGTTACATCATCCTCTCCACCGAGTTCGAGTTGCCTGAGGTGGACGCCGCCGAGGTCGAGCTGAACTGTGACTTCCTGAAGTCTCTTCAGGTGGAGAACAAGACCGAGGACATCAAAGGGTCCTGATGCGCTACGGAATCCTGAAGAACACGAAAGAGCATGTGAGCCCGGAAATGAGCGGGCAAAGAGGAGAAATATGAGCTTCTTCGAAAGTTTTCTGTTTGTGGGACTCCCCTATCTCGCCTTGGGGGTCTTCCTGATCGGTTCGATCTGGCGTTACCGCGGAAACGGATACAAGGTGTCTTCGCTCTCCTCCCAGTTCCTGGAGGGGAAGAAGCTGTTCTGGGGGTCGGTTCCCTTCCACCTGGGGATGATCGTAGTCTTTCTGGGGCATCTCCTCGCCTTCCTGATTCCCTCCGGAATCCTTGCCTGGAATGCCCACCCGCTGCGCCTCCTTGTGCTGGAGATCACCGGCTACGCCTTTGGGCTCAGCTTCCTTGTGGGGCTGGGCCAGCTCTTCTGGCGGCGCATCACCAACCCCAGGATCCAGGTGGTCACGAATGAAATGGATGTGATCATCGAACTCCTCCTCCTGGTCCAGATCATCCTTGGGCTCTGTGTCGCCATCTTCTACCGCTGGGGGTCGAGCTGGTTCGCCTCCGACCTGGCTCCCTATCTCTGGTCCATCCTCCTGTTCCGGCCCGATCCCGAGGCAGTCCTCGCCATGCCCCTCCTGGTGCAACTGCACATCATCAACGCATTTTTGATCATCCTCTTGATCCCTTTCACGCGCCTGATGCACCTCCTTGTGGCTCCCTTCCACTACATCGGGCGTCCCTACCAGCGGGTCATCTGGAACTGGGATCGGAAAAAGGTGAGGAATCCCGGGGAACGCTGGTCGCCGACGAGGCCCAAAAACAACTGAGGATCCTTTTTCCCCATTTGCGCTCATGAGTTCCCTGGGGGACCTTTGAGCTGGGTTCTGATGAAAGGTTTGAAACATGCAAGAAGTTGTCAATCGAGATTCTTACAGGGCCCTGGCGATGAGCACCATCGCCTTCACGGTTTGTTTCGCGGCCTGGATGCTCAACGGTGTCTTGGTGACCTTTCTTGTGGAAAACCAGATCTTCGACTGGTCCTACAAGAGAATGGGTTGGTTGATCGGAATCCCGGTCCTCACCGGATCCATCTTCCGCCTGCCTGCGGGGATCCTGACGGATAAGTATGGAGGGAAGCCGATTTATTCGGCCCTCCTCTTCCTTTGCGCCATCCCCATGTTCCTGCTTTCGTATGCCAACAGCTACCTGGCTTTCGCTCTGTGCAGCTTTGGTTTCGGTCTCGCCGGGGTGAGCTTCTCCATCGGGATCGCCTACACCTCGGTCTGGTTCCCCAAGCATCGGCAGGGGACCGCCCTCGGCATCTTCGGCGCGGGGAACGCGGGAGCGGCGTTGACGACTTTGTTTGCCCCGAACCTTTTGATCCAGTTGACCGATTCCGGGAAGGACGCCGATGGCTGGCGACAACTCCCCGTCTACTACGCGATCCTCCTCGTGGTCATGGGGGTCCTTTTCCTGGCTTTGACCAAGAACAAGAAACCTGCGAGCGCGACCAAAACCCTCCCCCAACGCTTGGAACCCCTCAAGCACATGAGGGTCTGGCGTTTCGGGCTCTACTATTTTCTGGTCTTCGGGGGTTTTGTCGCCTTCTCCCAGTGGCTGAATCCCTATTTCGTGAACGCTTACGAGATGGATCTGGCGCTGGCGGGTTATTTGGCCTCCGCCTTCAGCTTTCCCTCGGGGGTGATTCGTGCCGTGGGTGGCTGGCTCTCGGACAAGTTCGGGGCGAGGACAGTCATGTATTGGGTGCTGGGGAGTTCCCTCGTGATCAGCCTTCTCTTGATTGTGCCTCGTATGGCCATCGAAGCTCCGGGTAAGGGAGTCATGGCCAAGCGGAACGGGATCGTGACCAAGGTCGAGCCGGATCGAGTCGTCGTAGAGGAGGTCGCCCTCAGCGGAAAGAAGCTGGGGCCGAGGACCTACAAGCTGATCCCGAAGCCCAAAAAGATCATTGGGCTTGGAAGGACCGAGGGTGAGGAACGAACCTTGATCTTTCCCACCAAGCAGATGTGGCAGATTCCGCGTGTCAAGGAGGGTCAGAAGATCCAGAAAAAGGGCCTCGTTGCCAAGGGAAGAACGCGGATCTTCTTCCAGGCCAATGTCTGGATCTTCGCGATCCTGGTCGTGCTTCTTGGATCGATTTGGGGGATCGGGAAGGCGGCGGTCTACAAGCACATCCCAGATTACTTCCCAGAGGACGTGGGGGTCGTGGGGGGGATGGTGGGAGTCCTCGGGGGCTTGGGGGGCTTCGTCTGCCCGGTCCTCTTCGGCTACCTCCTTTCATGGACCGGACTCTGGAGCAGCTGCTGGCTTTTGATCGGAGCCCTCTCCGCCGTCAGCTTGATCTGGATGCACATTGTCGTTCGCAGGATCACAAGGGCGCACGCCCCGGGGATCGCGGACGACTTCGAAAGTGGTTCGGCCTCTCAGCAGCAGGCCTAATCCGGAAACGTTCTTAGGAATCCTTGAGGAGAATCGGATGGGACAGGACTTGAAGAATTGGGATCCCGAAAACCCTGAACAGTGGGAAAGTACGGGAAAGAAGATCGCGAACCGGAACCTCTGGATTTCGATCCCCTGTCTGCTCTGCGGGTTTGCGGTTTGGCTCTACTGGGGGATCATCACGGTTCAGATGCTGAACCTGGGTTTCCCCTTCCCTAAACCGGAACTTCTCACCCTTATGGGGATCGCAGGGCTTTCCGGGGCGACGCTCCGGATTCCCTCGACCTTCTTGATCCGCATGGCGGGGGGAAGGAACACGATCTTCCTGACGACGGCCTTGTTGATCATTCCCGCCCTGGGGACGGGGATCTTGCTCAATGACATCAACACTCCCCTCTGGAAGTTCCAGATCATGGCCCTGCTCTCCGGGTTCGGCGGGGGCAACTTCGCCTCCTCCATGTCCAACATCAGCTACTTCTTTCCCAAGAAGATCCAGGGCTACGCGCTGGGAATGAACGCGGGCCTGGGGAACTTCGGGGTCACGACCATGCAGATCCTGATCCCCTTCGTCATGACGGTTTCCCTCTTCGGGGCCACGGCCATGGTCCTGAAGGCCCCATCCGGGACCCTGATCGGCAAGATTCCTCCCGGGACCACCACTTATATCGCGAACGCGGGGTATATCTGGGTGGCCATTCTCATCCCCTTGGTCATCGCGGCCTGGTTCGGGATGAACAACATCGTGGATGAGCACGTCTCCCCCAACATCGGGGGAACCATGGCCGCCTTCGGCAAGATCCTGGGCATGCTCCTCATTGGGCTGGTCACGGCTTCCATCGGCCTTCTCCTTTATCTCCCCGAGACCAAAGGGGGCTTCTACCTCTTTCCCATCCACCGCTGGATTGTCCTTCCGCTGGTTGTCGTGCTCACAGTGTTCAGTTTGAAGCTCTTTACACCGCGCTCCATCAAGAGCAGCCTGGACCGCCAATACAAAATCTTCAAAAACAAGCACACCTGGGCCATGACCATCATCTACACGATGACTTTTGGCTCTTTCATCGGGTTTGCGGCGGCCTTTGGTTTCGCGATCAAGGTGATCTTCGGTTACCAGCATCTCATGGTGGATGGGGTCATGACCCATGACACGATCAACAAGGCGGGTCCGAGCGCTTTGATGTGGGCCTGGACGGGTCCCTTCATCGGGGCCTTGATCCGCCCCGTGGGTGGGGTCATCGCCGACAAGGTGGGAGGGGCCCTGGTGACCCAGATCATCTCGGTCATCATGGTCCTCAGTTCCGTGGGGGTGGCCTATTTCATGCATCTTGCCTATGCCTCGGCGACACCGCAGGAATACTTCGTTCCCTTCCTGATCCTCTTCCTGGTCCTGTTCACGGCGACCGGAATCGGAAACGGTTCGACCTTCCGCACGATCGCGGTGGTCTTCGACAAGGAGCAGGCCGGTCCGGTCCTGGGCTGGACTTCGGCTGTCGCTGCCTATGGGGCCTTCATCATTCCGATCGAGTTCAAGGGGCAGATCAAGGCCACGACCCCCGAATACGCCCTCTATGGCTTTGCCGCCTTCTACCTGGTCTGCATCGTCATCAACCACTGGTTCTACCTGAGAAAGAACGCCTACGTGAAGAACCCATAAAGCCATGGGGAAGAGGCTTTGGCCTCTCTGCCAGGAAAACCCAGGGAGAAGCCTCGTTTCCCCAATGCCGGGGGCTGCGGGGCTTTTTTCCTACCGGTTCCTCGGGATTGGCCGAATCTGTTAAGCTTGGGCCTTCCTCACGTCCTTTCTTCTTCCCTTCGAGATCGATGAATCGCACGTTTCTGAGCATGGCCCTGATCGGAGTGGCCACAACTTCTCTCTTTGGGCAGTTCAAGCTGGTCCAGGTCACGAAAAACCTGGACTACCCCACATGCCTCGCCCCGACGCCGGATGGGCGGATCTTCGTGACCGAACGGCTTTCGGGGGCGATCAAAATCTTCGACACCAAGACGGGGAAGGTGCTGGCGAAACCCTTCGCCACTCTTCCCAACAAGGAGAGCGGGGATCACAGCGAGCGGGGGGTCCTGGGGATCGCCCTGGATCCAGCCTGGCCGACCAGGCCCTATGTCTATGTGCTGCAGCACTACACCAAGGGGACCAAGTTCGCCGCGCGACTGGTGCGTTTCACCGCGAGCGGGAATCTAGCTGTCAAGCGGACGGATCTTTTGGTCAACCTGCCTTCGGCCCATGTCCACAATGGGGGAACTCTGGGTTTTGGTCCGGACGGCAAGCTCTATTCGGCGGTGGGCGATTTTGGCATCGGCAAGAACGCGCAGGACAGATCCGCCGCGAATCCCGCGGGCAAGATGCACCGCTACAACCCCGATGGAAGCATCCCCAAGGACAATCCCTTCGGCGGGGCGAACAGCCAGTACGCCTTGGGACTCCGGAATTGTTTCGGTTTCGACTGGCACCCCTTCACCAAGGATTTTTTCGCGGGGGACAATGGGCCGACGACCACCGACGAGCTGAACATCCTGAAGGCGGGGAAGAACTATGGCTGGCCCACCGAACTGGGGAACCAGAACAAACCCGGCCTGGAGAAGCCCCTCAAGACCTGGACCCCGACATTGGGGCCTTGCAGCCTGACCTTTTATCGGGGGAAGGCTTATCCTTCGGAATGGGTCAACAGCCTCTGGTTCGTGGCCCACAACGGGAGTATTCGCATCCTCAAGCTGGCGGGGAAGCCGGCCGACCGGGTGCTCTCGGAGACGGTGCTCAAGGGGATCTCGTTTCCGGTGGACGCGAAAGTGGCTGCCGACGGCAAGTTCTATGTGACTTCTCACCTGCCCAAGGGGGGACTTTTTCGGGTGGACTGGACGGGGAGGGCGCCGGTCCTCCCCGATCTGGCGAGCCAGGGGGACGCGGTGCTGGGAGGCAAGGTCCTGCTGAGTCACCGGGGGACGGAGGGGGCATTGGTTCTCCAGGTTCTGGGCACGCCGATCCAGCCGGTGGGCACTCCCTGGGGGAGGTTGGGTTTGCAGCCTCTTCTGGTTTTTCCGATGGGGACTGTGGGGACCAAGGGGGTGGCGAAGGGGTTTGTCGATGTTCTGCTGAACATTCCCAATCTCAGTACCTTGCGCGGTGCGAAGGTGGCGATCCAGTCCTTCGAGCTGCCTGCCCAGGGCTCTCCCCGCCTCTCCCCGCCCCTCCTCCTGCAACTCCGGTAGGTGCAGCAGAAAACGCCAGTAGAAAACGCCTCCAGGCGTTTTTTGTAGGAAAAGCCTCCAGGCTTTTCAGGGAAACGCCTGGAGGCGTTCCCTACATGAAACACCTGGAGGTGTTTCCTACACGAAACGTCTGGAGACGTTTCCTACATGAAACGCCTGGAGGCGTTCCCTACCGGCGTTCCCTACTGCAGAGTTTTCTACGCACCTTTGCATGCGGGGAGCATCCCTGGAATCATTGGGAGGCAATGAGTATTGCAACGACCCTCGAAGACCTCCGCCTGGCCCTTCTCGATCTGAGCACCCGCAACCGCCTGGTCTCCTGCCCCCGCCACCGAATGCGCGGCAAGACCATCGAGATCGTGGATGAGAAGAGCAGCGAGATCTTCCGCCTCCTGGTCACCGAGAAGCGCCGCCTGCGTTTCCTGCCTGTCGCCGAACTGGAGGAGATCGAGGAAGAAGAAGAGGAGGAAGGCGAGGAAGAAAAGGGAGAAGAGCGAGAATCGCCCCGAGAAGCAGACGAGGATTCTCCGGCCCCGATCCTTCTGCCCTGGGCCGAAGACCCAGAAGAGCCTGAAGAAACCCAAGACCCACAAGCCGAAGCGCCGGAGACCGAACCCCTCGCCCCCCGGCACCTCGACCTCTTCCTCCAGACGGAACTGACCGAGGCCCAGCTCCAGAAGAAGCTGCTCCAGATGTTCTACGACGCCCGCAGCTTCGAGATGGAGCATGGGGTGGGCGCCCTCTACCTGGCCCTCGGTTTTTTGCGCTGGATCGAAGAGGGAGGGAAGGAGCGCTACGCTCCCCTGATCCTGGTCCCGGTCCAGCTCCTGCGCAAGACGGTGGGGGGGGAGATCCGGCTCGAGTTCGACGAGACGGAGATCGGCGAAAACCTCTCCCTGCGCGAGCGGCTCAAGCGGGACTTTGGTATCCTGCTTCCGGAGATGCCCGAGGGGGAGGAGCTGGACCCCTCGGCCTATCTGGCCGGGGTGCGGGACGCCATCGGGGAGCGGGCAGGATGGGAGGTCCTCGAGGACGACATGCTCCTTGGCTTTTTCGCCTTCGCCAAGTTCCTGATGTTCCTGGACCTCGACCCCGAGCGCTGGCCCGAGCACGCCCGCCTCGAGGAGAACGGACTTCTGATGGCCCTTCTCGGAGAGGGTTTCGAGGGGGAAGCGCCGAGCTGGCCGGAGGAGGGTTCGCTCGACGAGCGGATCGACCCCGCCCACGCGGGGCACGTGGTGGACGCGGACGCCTCTCAGGCCATTGCCATCCGCAGGGTCCTGGATGGAGAGAACCTGACTCTCCAGGGGCCTCCGGGCACAGGCAAGTCCCAGACCATCACCAATCTCATCGCGGCGGCGGTGCGGGAGGGCAAGCGGGTCCTCTTCGTAGCCGAAAAGGCGGCGGCTCTGCAAGTCGTGCAACGCAGGTTGGAGAAGATCGGTCTCGGTGAACTCTGCCTCGAGCTGCACAGCAAGAAGGCGCGCAAACGGGTTTTCCTGGAAGCTCTGGGCAGGACCCTGGAGGCGAGCAGGGCGACCCCGCCGCGGGGCGAGGAGGTGACAGGCGCGCTCGAAGAGGACCGGAAACGCCTGGACCAGCACGTGGAGGCCCTGCACGGACCGATGGAGCCCGCGGGCCACACGCCCTACGAGATTTTTGGGGCTTTGACCCGGCTCGGGGGCGCGGGGGCGAGGCCGATCGAGGAACTGGAGCTGGGGCGGGTGCTGGGCTGGCCGGCTGGCCGCCTGGAGGCAGTTCTGGCTCTGCTCGCGGAGATCGAGGAGAGGATCGCGGAGGAGGGGCCGCCTGCTCTGCACCCCTGGTTGGGGGTGGGTCGGGAGACCTTTGTCGCCCTGGACCGGCCCAAGTTGGAGGGGATGCTGGCCAAGCTGCGCGCCTCCCTCGAGCGGGCGGAGGAAGCCGGGCGGGCCTTGGAGGGGGCGCTGGGCCTGGAAGGGAGCGCCAGCCTGGGGGAACTGCGCGGCCGGGCCGAGGACGCCCTCCGGCTTGCCGAGGCTCCCGAGGGGGATTGGAAAGCGCTTGCCGACCCGCTCTGGCGGGAGGAGCCGGAAAGGCTTCGGCGGCTCCTGGAGACGGGGCGCGCTTTTGCGCGCTCGCGGGAGCGCCTTTCGGGTCGTCTGGAGCCCATGGCCCTGGGGGGCAGGCCTCAGGAGGCCGAGAAGTTGCGCGAGGATCTGGCGGCCCATGGGCTCCCGGGCTGGCGGGCGCTCTTTTCGAGCTGGCGGCGGGCCCGGCGCGGCTACCTTGCCCTCTGCCCGCAGGGGCGGGGCTTCAGCTACCGGGCGGCTCTCGAGGAGCTGGGGATCCTGGCGGCCGCGCGCGAACAACGTGAGGCCCTTTGCACGGGGGACGCCTTCGGCCTGCGGGCCTTCGGGACCCGTTGGAAGGGTTTGGAATCGGACTGGGAAGCGCTGGGCGGCTTTGCCGAGGGGATCCTTGCCCTGGCGGAGGGGGTCCGGATCCTCCCCTTTCCCTCCATCCTCGCTGGATTGTCGGAGCTGGGGGATCTCCCCGACCGGGCCCGGGAAGCTCTTGAGGCCCTGGACGCCTTGGAGAGCCATCTCTCCAACCTGCGGGGATTCCTGGAGCTGGACTTTGCGCGTTCCCTCGGCGCTCCCGAGCTGTCCCAACTCTCTCTCGCGAGGCTCCGGGGCGCGGTCGAGCGCTGGAGGGCCCAGCTCCCCCTGGTCGAGAAGGGTATCCTCTGGGAGCGCCGTCTCCAGGCCCTGGTGGAGCTGGATCTGGCCGACCTGGCCGAGTTGCTGCGCCGAGAGTCCTTCGACACGGAGAACCTTCGGGAGCGCTTCGCCTTCGATTACTACCGGGTCTGGCTCGACGAAGTGTTCCTGCGCCGCCCCGAGCTGGCTCGTTTCGAGGGGCGCCATCACCGCCGGGTCCAGGAGCGTTTCGGCGAGGAGGACCGCGCCCGGATCGCCCTGGCCCGCGAGGAGGTCCGCGCGAGCCACAGCGCCCGCATCCCCCGCGGGAGCGGGGGGGCCATGGGCCTCATCCGCCACGAACTCTCCAAGAAGCGCCGTCACCTGCCGATCCGCCGCCTCCTGGAGAAGGCCGGCCCCGCCGTTCAGGAGATCAAGCCGGTCTTCATGATGAGCCCGCAGTCCGTGGCCCAGTTCCTCCCGCCGGGGGCCCTCCGCTTCGACCTCCTCCTCATGGACGAGGCCAGCCAGGTCCGGCCTGTGGACGCTCTGGGCGCCATCGCCCGCGCGGAACAGTGCGTGATCGTCGGGGACGAGTGCCAGCTCCCCCCGACCCAGTTCTTCGAAGCGGTGGAGGCCGATGAAGACCCCGACGAAGAAGGCCTGGGGAGCGCGCGCGAGCTGGAAAGCGTCCTCGGCCTCTGCACGAGCAAGGGCATGCCCCGGACCATGCTGCGCTGGCATTACCGCAGCCGGCACGAGTCCCTGATTCAGGTTTCCAACGAAGAGTTCTACGAGGGAGGGCTCAAGATCATCCCCAGCCCGAGACCGGGCGACCGGGAGCTGGGTCTCAGCTTCCATTTCGTCGAGGGAGGGGTCTTCGGTCGCGGCAAGGACCGCAAGAACCGGGTGGAGGCGGAGGTGGTCGCGGACGCGGTGCTGGAGCACGCCTGGGCTTTTCCCGAGCTGTCGCTTGGGGTGGGGACCTTCAGCGTCGCGCAGCGCGACGCCATCCTCGACGCCCTGGAGCTGCGCTGGCGCAAGCACCCCGAGCTGCGGGCCTTCTTCCGCGAAGACCTGGCCGAGCCCTTCTTCGTCAAAAATCTCGAGAACATCCAGGGAGACGAGCGGGACGTCATCCTGGTCTCCGTGGGCTACGCGCCCGACGAGGAGGGAAGGCTCGCGATGCACTTCGGACCGGTCAGTCGGGATGGAGGGGAGCGCCGGCTCAACGTCCTCATGACGCGCGCCCGAAGGCGCTGCGTGATCTACTCCTCCATCCGGGCCGCGGACATCGACCTGGGGAGGGCCAAGTCCCGAGGCGCTCAGGTGCTGCGGCGCTTTTTGCAAGAAGCAGAGACCGAGCGAGGATTCCACTCGCCCCGGGGAGTCTCCGAAGGTTCCCTCTCCACTCTCGAGCAGGAGGTGCAGAAGGCCCTCGAGGCCGAAGGGTTGGAGATCGTCCCCCGGGTCGGGGTGGCCGGCCTCTTCGTGGATCTGGGGGTTCGGGATCCCGAGGAAAGGGGGGCCTTCCTGCTGGGCATCGAGCTGGATGGGCCGGCCTACCGCGACGCCCCCTGGTCCCGGGAGCGGGACCGCCTGCGCGAGGAGGTGCTCGAGCACATGGGCTGGCGCGTCCTGCGCCTCTGGTCCGTCGACTGGTTCAAGGACCCCGAGGCCTCCAAGGCCTGGCTGCTCACCAAGGTCCGCCAGGCCGCCGAAGCGAGAAAGCGGGAGAGGAACCAGCCCCCTCCCCTTCCCGAGGCCAACGAAGTGCCCAGGAAGCAAGAAAAGGAGCCTCACGAAAACACCCGGCGGCCGGCCCCACCCGAACCGCCCAAGGACCCCTATCAGGTCGCGGAGTTCCCCGTTGGGGCCAACCCCGAACCCCAGACCCTCCCCCTCCAGGAGCGGGCCGAGATCCTTCTGCGGATCCTGGAGATCGAAGGTCCCATCCACCGCGAGGAGTGTGCGCGCCGTTTCGGCCAACTCTTCGGCAAGACCCGGATGACCAAGAAGATCAGGGAGAGCACCGAGGAGGCCCTCCGCCAACTCGTCACCGACCGGAGAGCGGTGGAGGAGGGGGCCTTCGTCCGTCCCAAGGGGCCCCCCCGGACCACCATCCGCGACCGCAGCGACGCGCCCCCCAGCATCCGCCGCCCCGACGCCCTCCCCCCCTCGGAGATCGACCTCGCCGTCCTCGCCACCGTCCGCGAAAACATCCGCATCGGCGCCAAGGAACTCATCTCCCTGGCTCTGGACCGCATGGGCATCTCCCGAGCAACCGCCCCCTTCCGCGCCGTCCTGGACAAGAGCCTGGCCCGCCTCGTCGACCAGGGCCGCCTCGAAGTGCAGGGCAGCTGGATCCAGCTCCCGCGTTGAGGCTTTTTCATTGCTGCTGCGGTTTTGCGAAGGGGACCGAAAAGAAGGTTTTTTCAGATCGGGATGCCCTGGTTTTTTCCAATGAGGAACCTCGCCCTGGTAGGTTTCGGGAGGGAGCCTTTTTTCTTCGCCTGGTCATCAAGAGGGTTTGAGGGACGAACCCATTGAAGTCGAGGCAACCCCCGGCATTCCGATGGCGCGTGGTAGGTACCAATTCCTGCGGGAGCCTTCGTCCTCAGGGAGGGGAGTCCCTGTGAACCCCTGCTTGCCTGGGCTTTTCTTGGGATCTTCTCCCCATGTCCGGGGGCTCCTGCGTTTCTATGAGAACAAAAAGGGATGGGAAGGATGACGACCAGAAAGGGATCCGAGGGGGGGCTTTTTCGGGACGCTTGTTTCACATCGGGATCCCCACCGCAGGAGGGTCTCCCCACCTTGCACCTCCTGGGAGTGGGCAAGGTGGGGAAGGCCTTTTTGAGATGCCTCCCGCAACGCTCGTATCGCCTCCTTTGTGTGACGGACTCCAAGGCGAGCCTCTACGAGAGAGGGGGGCTGGATCCTCTTTGGGTTTTGAGGGAAAAAGCCGAGGGGAAAAGCCTGAAAGGGATCGCGGGTTCCTGGGAGATCGAGACGGAGACGGCCGTCTCCCGGGTCGAGGCGGACTGCGTCGTGGACTGCACGGCCACGGACCTGGACGACCCCGGGCGCGCCCTGCGGCGGACCCTGTCCATCTTGGAGTCGGGGCGAGCGGTGGTCCTGGGGGCCAAGGACAGTCTCCTCGCCGACACGGGCGCGTTGCTGGAGCCGAGGTTTCGAGGGCGGTTGGGAATCCACGCTTTGCTCGGGGGAACGGGGTGGAACCTGATGGAGGAGCTGGACGAACTGCGGGCGTCTTGCGCCGAAATCGTCGCGGTGCCGAACGCGACGACGACCCTCTTGGTGCAAAGCATCGAGGAGGGCCTCGACTTTGAGGAGGCGACCCGGAGGGCTGGAGAGGAGGGTCTCCTCGAGCACGACCCCGCGCAGGACCTCGAGGGCAAGGACGCGGCGCTCAAGCTCTCCATTGTCGCGCGCGCGGTGTTTGGATCGGAGGTGGACTTCGACGCGATCTCGCGGCCATCGGCGGGGGAGCTGGACCCGGGAATGTTGCGCGGGCGGAGGGAGCGGGGTTTTACCACGAGGCTGGTCTGCAGGGCGAAGCCGGGAGGGACTCTGCACCTCGGCTACGAGGAGATCCCGCTCGATTCCAACCTGGCGATCCCCTGGCGGAACGTGGCCTATGGCTACCGGCTGCGTAGGGGTGAGTTGCGCCTGCACCTGGGAAATGGGGTGGGTCCCGCAGCGACGGCGCAGGCGCTCCTCGAGGACCTGGATCGCCTCTTTGGCAGGGGAAACGCCCATGGCCCGCCTCCTCCGCCAAAGAGGGGATCCTAAGCGTCTCCTTCGGCGTTTTCCCCAGGGTTGGATGGAGGTCACCCCAGGGGTTTCGGTGGGAGTTCTGTTGGATTGGGATTCCAGGGTCCCTTGGACCGCGTTTCAAGGGGCTCTGGAAGAGGCCTGCAAGGGACCTGGCGGCCTGCCATGCGATCGGGCATGGACCCTGACATGGGGAGTATGGGAGCTTGGCTCTCTGTGATTGGGCACGCCAGCGATCAGGCATGCCAGGAAAAGGAATGGTGGGCGATACTGGACTCGAACCAGTGACCCCTAGCTTGTCGAGCTAGTGCTCTAACCAACTGAGCTAATCGCCCTTATCAAAAAAAACTCCCTTTGAAAGGGGGCGCAAAGAAGTACCCGAGCGCGAGTGGGAGTGCAAGGAAAAACCCAGGTTTCAGAAGCGTTGCAAGTTTGGGGGTAAACTGGATACTAGGGTCCGCGTGGACGCCTCCCCCTCCCTCCTCGCTTGGATCTTTTCGAATCGCGAACACCTCCCAACATGGCTCTATCTCTGGATGTTCCACTCCCCCGCTCCGGGCTGCCGACGCGCCTCGAGTTAGGCGGGTTGCAATGGTTTTTTGAACGCACTCCCAATGGCGTGCGCGGTCTCGCGCTGGGCTCCGAGCCCCGCTGGAAGGGCTGGCTCGGCCTCCCCGAAGGGGAGGGTTGCCTGCGGGTCTCCATCCGCTGCCCGGGATGGCCGCTGGAGTTGGCCTTCGAGGAGGAGATCCTGCTGGCCCCGGGGGGGCGGCTGCGGGCCTGGGTGCGCTTCCCCATGGAGCAGCGGGTGGAGCTGGTCCGGGGAGGTGAATGTCTGGAGCTGTTCCGTCTCCCGGAGGAGGGGCTGCGCACAGCCTGGGGGGAGAACGGGGGATATTTCCACCCCTGGAAGTCTTCGCTCCGGGTGGGGACCCGCCCCGATCCGAAGCGCGGCGGCCCGGGGCTCTGGTGCCGGATCTACCTGGCGAATGAGGGCCGGCGGACGGCCCGGGTGGAGACGCTCCGCTTGGACGCGGGCAAGGGGGGCTTGCGGGAGATGGGGGGGCTGTATCTCCTGGCTCCGCTTCGCTGGGTTTTTGGCAGTGGCTCAGCTCCACAAAGGCGCGCCTGGGAGCGACATTCTCAGGAGCGACAGAATGGGGAGGGCCCTGGGATCCGAAAGGGGAGGATGTGAAGCGAGTTCTCTTGATCCTTGCCCTGCTTCCACTCTCCTGCGTCCTTCCCTCCGACCGAAACCGGGGGAATCCGGGCGAGGCGGAGGCCTTGGCGCGTCTCCAGATGGAGCGGGTGGTGAAGGAGCGCGAGACCGCCCGGCTCCGCGCCGAGCTGGCGCAGCTTCGCGAAAAACTCCAGGCACGGGAGCGGGCGGAGCGAGAGCGGAGGCAAGCAGAGGAAAAGGCCAAAGAAAAGGCCCGCCTCGACGCACGTTTCGCCGAGGTTTTAGACAAGCTGGGGGAGATGGGCGAAGGGATGCAGGAGAAGCTGCGAGGGGAGCTCGGCGCCCAGCTCCAAAAGGTTCAGGAGGCTTTTGCGGAGAGCCGGCGGCTCCTTGTCCAAGGCTTCGAAAAAAAGGTCCAAGGCTTCGAAAAAAAGGTCCAGGGCTTCGATCAAAAGCTCGGAGGGCTCGACGCAAAACTCGAACAGCTCGATGCGCGGTTCGGAGGATTGGGCCGCAGGCTCGAGGCCTTGGAAAGAGCCTTCCAGAAAGAAAAAGCCTGGGGCAATAAGCGGGAGAAAGAGCCTTGGAAGGCGGAACTGAGGGAGTTGTCCGTTTCCATGGCCAAGGGCCGGGCTGCGGCCACGCAGGAGCGCAAGCAGTTCGAGCAGGGGTTGCTGCAGAAGATCGAGCGGCTTGAGGCCCAGACCCAAAAGCTGGAGAAAAACCTCGAGCAAAGGTTCAAGGAGATCCACGAGAGAACGGCCCCCGCTCCCCAGGTGGACCTCGAGGCCAAACTCCGGTCGGCCCTCGAACCCCTCCAGGATCGGATTCGGCGGTCCGAGGCCCTGGGGAAGAGGAGGGTCGAGGACCTGGATCTCAAGGTGACCGCGCTGGGAAGGGCGGTGGATTCTCTGGTGGAGGCGGTCCGCGCCCTCCGCGCCCAGGCGGCGCGCAAGGGGCGAGCGTCGAGGGAGAGGGGCACCACGGTTCCAAGAAAGAACGGAAAGAATGAGACCATGCCCTCCAAGGCCGGAGCCCTTCCCTCCAAGCCTCCCAAAGGGGGCAAGGTTCCCCAGGGCACAAAGGCATCCAAGAGCCCCAAGCCCTCCAAGACCGGTCCCAAGGTTCCTGGGGTCCGTGGACCCGACCCCAAGTCTCCCGCTCCCATTCGCCGTCGCAAGGCGGGGCTACCGAGTTTCGGGGAGGGGGACAGTTTCTTCGAGCGTCCCGAATACTGGGTTCCCAGCCTGTTGCTCCTTCTGCTCCTTTTCGTCCTGCTGGGGCGGAGACCGAGGACTCTCCCCGGGGAAGGAAGAGACTGGGATGCTCCGAAGGCGCCGGCCCGCCCAGGCGACCGCAGGATGGAGGCCAACGAGGGCGAAGCGCTCGCGCCTCTTCCCAGGCCCGGAAGGGCGGACAGTCCTGGTTCTCCTTCTCCGATGCACATCGCTCTTCGCATCTTGCCGGAGGAACTGGCGCCCCAGGGGGAGGAGGCGGTGCGGGCCTTCCTCGCCTCCGAGTCCTGCGTTCTGGTCCGACCCGAACCGCGGGTGGACCGGCGCCGGGACGGGAGCCTCTCTCTGCGCTTTTATGTCCCAGGAAACCTCCCAGCCCATCGTCGCCGGGAATTGCGCGAGCGCTGCCAGAGCCTGGCCATGGGAGAGATGTCCTTTCCCTCGAATTGAGGGGAAAGCTTTGGGACCAAGGGTCGAATTTCCCCGGAACTTGGCTAAGATTTTTCGCCTTTTCCGAGGGGAGATCGTCCTCCTCTCGATTGGCCCGCAAAGCGCACTTTTGAAACCCGTGGAGGGTAGTGATGATTCTCGGAGTCCCTAAGGAGATCAAACCCCAGGAAGGCCGTGTCGGCATGGTTCCAGCTGGGGCGCATCGCCTCGTAGAAGAAGGGCATCGTGTTCTGGTCCAGACCGGTGCAGGAGTGATGGCCGGTGTTTCGGACCAGGACTACATCGACGCCGGCGCGGAGATCGTGGGGAGCGCGGAGGAGGCCTACGGCAACTCCGAGATGATCGTCAAGGTCAAGGAGCCTCTCGAGTCGGAGTATGGATTGATCCAGAAGGGGCAAACGGTCTTTACCTATTTCCACTTCGCCGCCAACCGCAAGCTCACGGACGGAATGCTCGCGACCGGGGCCTACTGCTTTGCCTATGAAACTCTCGAAATCCCAGGAAAGGGACTTCCCCTTCTCACCCCCATGAGCGAGGTGGCGGGGCGGATGGCTGTCCAGGAGGGCGCCTATCATCTCGAGGCCCCGCGAGGTGGGAATGGGGTTCTTCTGGGAGGAGTCCCCGGGGTGCGTCCGGGTAAGGTCTTGATCCTGGGGGGTGGGGTGGTTGGAACCGAAGCGGCACGCATGGCCGCCGGGCTCGGAGCGGAGGTCGTGGTCCTCGACATCGACCTGGACCGCCTCCGGGAACTGAGCTTCCTTCTCCCCAAGAATGTGACTCTGCTCCACTCGAGCACCTATGCCATCCGGGAGAACCTGCGCGACGCCGATCTGGTCGTGGGGGCGGTCCTGGTCAAGGGGCATCGGGCTCCCCAACTCGTCCGCAAGGCGGACCTCGCCCTGATGAAAAAGGGCTCGGTCATCGTCGACGTCGCCGTGGATCAGGGCGGCTGCATTGAAACCTGCAAACCGACGACCCACGAGGAGCCCACCTTTGTTGTCGATGGAGTGGTGCACTATTGTGTGGCCAACATGCCGGGAGGCGTTCCCCGGACTTCGACCTTCGCCCTTACCAACGCGACCCTCCCCTATGCGAGCCAGCTGGCCGCCATGGGGCCCGAAAAGGCGATCCGCGAGAGTGCCGCTCTCCGGAGCGCCGCCAGTGTGGTCAAAGGCAAACTCACCGACGAGGCCGTCGCCAGTTCTTTCGGGATCGATTGGGTGCAGCCTGTCGAGGCCCTCTAGCCTCGGTTCTCCATGACTTCCCCTCTGTGCTGGCCGGTCCAACAGCCTTTTCCGCCCCATTCTTTTGAGGAATCACGATGACGGAAAACTCACAAGCAAGGGTTCGGATCGGGGTCCTGACCGTCTCCGATCGGGCCAGCAGGGGGGAATACGAAGACCGGGGCGGACCTGCCATCCTCGAGGAATTGCGGAGGATTCTCGAGACTCCCTTCGAGCCTGTTTGCCGGGTCATTCCCGATGAGAGGGGGGGGATCGCCGAGACCCTCCGGGAACTCTGCGATGTGGAGGGTTGCTGTCTGGTCGTTACCACGGGGGGGACAGGGCCTGCGCCCAGGGATGTGACCCCCGAGGCGACCGAGGATGTCTGTGAAAAGATGCTCCCCGGTTTCGGGGAGTTGATGAGGCAAAAGTCCCTTGAGGTGGTCCCAACGGCCATCCTTTCCCGGCAGACTGCGGGGATCCGGGGAAAGAGCCTTGTGCTGAACCTCCCCGGCAAGCCCTCGGCGATCCATGACTGCCTTGGCGCGGTTTTTCCAGCGATCCCCTACTGCATCGACCTTGTGGGAGGACCGTATCTGGAGACCCGAAGCTCGGAATGCGTCGCCTTCCGGCCGGCCTCCGCACGGAAAAAGGGCGGGGAGAAAGAGAAAAGCTGAGGAAGCCCCCCTTCGGTGGGAAAAAGCAAAGGTATACTGGGGAGGCTTCTGCCGTCTCTTTTCCTTGTCTAGGTCCTTTGTCCCTTTTCTCCTTTCACTTTTTCCGAAGACGTCCTGCCTTGAAAAAACACGTGCAAGCTAAACCAAGGGTGGCCGCTCCATGCCTCCCATGTTCGCGGAGGCCCCACAAGGGGGTCTTCTCTCCCGCCCTGGTCCTCTTCGGGCTCGCCATGGCTTTGTCCGGTGCCGCCGAGTTGCGAGCGCAATCGCAGGCGACCAGGCTGACCTTGGCCCATCGGCTGGGGCAGACCTTTGTGGTTTGGACGGAGGGTGGGGGAACCCAGGCCCCGGATTCCTACCACGTTTACGCCTGGACCAAACCGATCAAGACGGCGGCCGACCTCAACCAGGCAAAGCTCCTTGCGACCGTTCCCAAGGGAAGCTCCTGGAACAAGCGCCTCGGGAGCCGGTTCCTCCTCAAAGCAGGGGGGGCACCCCTCCAGGCGAACCAGGGGTTTCTGGTCCTTACGCCCAAGGCGGTGGGCAAGCGTTACTTCGCGGTTCTTGGAGTTCTCAAGGGCAAGGAGAACCGCTCCCTCGACACGGGCAGCAACGGCAACAGCAAGGGGCCTGTCATCGAGACCATCGCCCCGCCCAAACCCATCCTCCAAAAGCTCAGCTCAGGAGGGAAAGAGTCCTGGTATGTCCACTTCGCCCCGGCCGAGGGACGTCCCGGGCTCCCGGACCAGTCCAACGTGCTGGGGCGGGCCTTCAACTACAGACTCTACTTCGACCCGGGTCAGAAGGGGCCGCGCCCTGTCGTCTTCCTTCTGCACGGACATTCGCAGACCTTCAAGTCGACGGCGATCCCCACCTGGACCCCCAAGAACGCCGTCCTGGTTTTCCCCGACGACGACAACCCTCCCGTGACCCACAGCCTGTGGTTCGGATACCACGAAAAATACGCCTTCGGTTCCCCTCAGGGTCTGGTGCGGGACTACACCGAGCGAAGGCTCCTCTGGTTGCTGGACGAGGTCTTGGGGGACAGCCGCCTCCAAGCCGATCCCCAGCGGGTCTATGCCTTCGGCTTGTCTTTTGGCGCGGTGGGAGCCTTGGGCCTCGGAATCCGACACGCGGATCGCTTCGCGGCTGTGGGTGGGCTGGTCCCTGCCTTCGGGGTGGAGCATGCCGATTTCCGATTCAGTCGAGAGATCAAGGACCTCTTCGGCAGCAAAGCCCAAAACCTCAAGACGAGCCAGGGGCCCAAGATCTATGATCTTCTGAATTTCACGGCGGAGATGTCGGTCCGAAAGAAGGCGGGTGTGGCGCCGATGCGCTTTTTTGTGGGGCGTGCGGACATCACCAATGGCTGGACGGAAAAACCCGGCTTCTTCCGGAGTTCGGTCCAGGCACGGCAAGCGGGCTCCTTTTATTGGGATTATCGAACACACTCCACCAGCGGGGCTTGGACTCCGCTGGAAACCTCTCTCCTGGGTGAGATGACCGAATGGAGGCTGGATCGTCCCCTCCCGGTGCTGAGCAACCTCTCCCTCGACAACGACCCCGGCAATGGTAGCCCCATTTCGGGAGATGGAATTGGATGCATCGGTGGATATGCCAGGCTGTTCCCCGCCTCGGTCCAGGAGTCCAGTTCCTCCCTGGGCTTTGAACTCCGTCTGCGCGCGGACAAACGACGCCTGGATTACGCCAAGACCGCCCTCGCCCGGGTGGACCTGAGTCTTCGCCGGCTGTCCAAGTTCAAGGTCCTCCCGGGGAGCATCTATCGGCTCCGGGTTCGTGCCAAGGGCAAGAGCGCGGTCCTGGAGGAGCGGGTGGCCACTCCGGACAGCGATGGACTTTTGACGTTTGCCCAGGTGGAAATCGCACGGGCGGAGGTTCGCAGGTACAACATCACAAAGTTCTCTCCCACCCTTCCTTTCGCGCACGCCGGTGGAGCCACCCATTTGAAAGGGACGGTCTTCCTCACCATGCATGGTGCCAAGGGAAATCCCGCCCTCCTCATGATCGGCTCGAAAAAGGTGCAGGTTCAGACTTCCTTTGGGGTGTGGGGCATTGGGGATCCCATCTTTGTCTGGGGAGGCCTCCTTCCCTCTTCCGGGAAGGTGGAGGTCCCCGGAGCCATTCCCGATGTCCAAGCGCTCAAGGGAGCGAAGATCCTGGTTCAGGGCATGGTGGCTACCAAGTTCACCAACCTGACCTCCTTCCAAATCCAGTGAGGCAGGGAGCCAGTAAAGGAGCCAGAAAAGCTGTGAGCCAGTGAGGCGGTAAAGCAGAGAAGGAGGCAGTGAGAAAGTGAGGGGCAACGCAAGGTCCCCAGGCGGGACCCCGCGGCGGATCTCGCGGAAGTCGTCTAGCCGCCCAGGCGCGAAGGGCTGAGCCTTCTTTGTTTTCGCAGGATTTCCCGGTGGACGGCGAGGTCCTTTTTGAGCTGTTGGATTTTGGGCAGCAACAGGGTCCCGGGGCAGAAGGTGGCCCTGGGCCGGATCTGCCGATGGGAGAACACCTGGGAGGGGGGGATATCAAAGTTGTCCGAAAGGATCCGGACCAGATTGCGCATGGAGTCGATTTGCGCCGGCGTGGGGGGGGAGGCACCCTCTTCTCCGGGTTGGAAATTGCCTAAGAGGCAAATGCCGATGTTGTGCTTGTTGGTCTTGCCGTCTCCCGCATGGGCTCCCTGGTATTTGAGTTCCCGCCCCTCGAAGACTCTTCCCCAAGGATCGATCAGGAAATGGTATCCGATGTCCCCCCAGTGGTTCCTCAGGATCTGGTTTCTTTGGATGAGGCGGATCTGTTCCTTGGCCTCGTTTTGGCTATGGGGGGCGGCCATGGCGGTGTGATGGATGGTGATGCGGGTTGGTTGACCCATCAGCTCCATCTTCCGAGGGACGGCTCTGCGGTTGTGCCAACTGCTTCGAGGGAGAATGGCGAACCTGGGAGCAGTGGCGCTCTTTGTGGCGGGGGGGAGGGAAGGGGAGCCGATCTGGATGCGGCGGAGCATTCGCGAGATCAATGGTTCGAGTTGGGCTTTTTCGGAGCTGGGGATCTTGGAGAGGACCAAACGCGCCTTGGCTCCCTGTCCCCCTTCCAAGAGGCACCAAGCCTGGAGGGCCTGGGCGAGGGAGCGGGTCCAGGGGTTCTTGGTCGTTTGGCGCAGCTTCCATAGGGAGGAGGAACTCTTCCCTGTCAGCCCGAGGCGACTCCGAAGGACCGCGAGCCTGAGGGTGATGGCCTCCTCGTCCCGCGGGGTCAGGTAGGTTCCATCCGGAGAAATTCCTGACTCTTGGGCTTGTTGGAGAGCTTGGATCTCAAGGCTCGCGGAGCCCTGGGCGCTCCGTAGGAGGGAACCGAGTTCGAGTTGAGGGAGGCTGGCCAGGGAGGTTCGGACGGATCCGGGTCTTCGGTGGAAATCATCCTTGATCGAGTGGCAGGAGGGAAGGAGGGGGAGACATCCCAAAAAGACCAAGATCACGATACGGCCCATGAATCCTCCCTATGATTCCAGCCCATCCAACCGAATCCAACAAGCGCCCATGCTACCGGATCTTCTTGTGCAATTCTCCCGGGGATTCCAGGGAATCTTCCATCGGACCCGGAGCAGGTCGCCCGCGCCCCAATCCGGGTGGTCCGGAGGTTTCAGCTCCGACCCCAAAAAGCCGAAAGCTGGAGGAGCGGTTCCTCCTTCTTGGGACAGCTTCTTGGCTTTTTGGAGAAACATCGCGATGGCTGTAAATGTAAGCATGAAGCTATGCGGGGAATTGGATTACCTCCGTCTCGTTTGGCAAACCATTGAGGGGGTGATGGAGGCGGTGACCTTTCCAGAGGATGAAGAACAGACCAAGTACAACATCCTTCTTGGAGTCCAGGAAGCCCTGACCAACATCCTCAAACATGGCTATGGGGACCGGCCCGGCCCTGTATGGGTGATGGCGGGTTGGGAGGAGGACCAATTCCTGATCGAACTCATGGATGAAGCCCCGGAATTCGACCCCACGAAGGCTGGGGGGCAACCGGACACCGAGAATGGTTCCTCGCTCCCCGAAGGTGGGTATGGGATCCAGATCATTCGGGCGGTGATGGATGGGATCCACTACAAACGAGAGAATGGGCGGAACACCCTGACGCTCTCCAAAGCCCTGACCCCGGTGGTCGGCAGAATCTGATCGGAGGAGCCTTGATCGGAACCGGAGCGAGAGAACTAGCGGATGGGCTAGCCCTTTGCGCCTCCCATTTTGTGACCGGGGGGGGAGCCGAGGGGATTCGGGTCTTCGACAAGGATGGGGTTCCCCTTGCCGAGGGGGGGGCCACCTTTTTGGATGGTGATGCAGGTTTCTTCTTGGGGAGCAAAGGGCTGCAAGTGCACAGCCTCCCGGAGAACCGGAGGGCAGTGATCGAAGAGATCGAAATGCCTGCCGAAAACCGACTCTGGGTTCTTCTTACCGCGGATCGGGAGCAAGACCCCAAAGTCCTCCAGAGCTTTGTCCAATGGGTCGGGGACATCCTTAGGCGAGAGGGGATGCGGGATTTCGAATCGGATGACACCACGATTCATCTGCTGAGCTGCTTCGAACAGATCCGGACCGTTCATGACCTGGCCGAACATTTGCCTACCTGCCAGAACCTTTCGGAGATGGCGGAATTTTGTTTGAGGGCCTTGAACCGAGGGCTTCCCGCCCGCAAGACTTTGCTCCTGATTCATGATGAGGAGGGGTTGACGAGCAAGGTGTTCTCTCTCCAGGAGGAGGAGGGGGTGAGGCACTTCGAATCCTGGACCTTTGACAGCCAAAAGATCCGGCTAACGAGCCCCCTCGGGGTGGCCATGGCGGAGAACCGGGCCATCTATGGGCCCAAGGAAAACTTCAAGATTCCCGAGGGCTGTCTCCTGGAGGAGGCGGAGAGAAACCTCCTTGTGGTGCCGATCTCCTTTGGTGAGGAGAACGAAGGGCTCGGTGCTCTGATTCTCATGGACTCTTTTCATTTCGAGGGGGACAGCCAGTCCTTCGGAAACCCCGAAAAGGAGATGGCCCAATCCGTTGCCGTTCTCCTGGGGCTCCTCCTGGGAACCAAAAAGAGAGCGGCCGCTGAGAAGGAACTCCAGATCGCCAAGACGATCCAGGAAACCCTCCTTCCTGAGAGTGCCCCGGACTGGAAGGGTCTGGAAGTGGCCGGGAAGAACCGGCTGGCCAATGCTGTGGGTGGGGATTTCTTTGGCTTTTTCGAGGGGGATCATGGGCGAAGGGACGTTGTGATCGCGGACGTGTCAGGGCACAACATGGCTTCGGCCATGGCCATGATCATGGCGCGTTCCCAACTGCAGGTGCTCATCGAGTCCAAGGAAGGGCCGGGCGAACTTCTGAGCGCCCTTGGACGTTCGCTCTATTCGGATCTGATGAGAAACGACCTTTTCCTCACGGTTTTCCACCTCACCATGGGACCCTGGAAACAAGGATGTGTTCCCTTTCGGTTTACCAACGCAGGACACAATCCTCCTCTCCTTGTTCGAAAAAACGGGGAGACCCAATGGCTTGAGGGAGGGGGACCGGTCATCGGTTTCCTTCCGGACATGGTTTATGAGGAGACCCAGGAAACGCTGTTTCCGGGAGATCTGCTTTATCTTTACACCGACGGGGTGACCGAATCCCAGGACTTGAATGGCGAGATGTTCGGTGAAGAACGGCTCCGGGAGATGGTTGTGGCCTCCAGAGACTTGAGCCCACAGAGGTTGGTGGAGAAGACCTTTGAGGTCTTGGAGGAGAACTGCCCAAAGGGGGCGGTTTTGGATGACATCACGGTTGTGGCTCTCAAGGTCAAGGAAAAGGTCGAACGAGAGACAAAAGAGGGGAGATCTGATCATGGCGAAAGGGAAAACCATCCTCGTAGTGGATGACGAGCCTTTTATTTTAAAGTCCCTGACATTCATCCTGCAAAAAGGGGACTTCGAGGTCATCGAGGCGAGGGACGGGGAGGAGGCTGTCGCGATGATCGAACAGCATCATCCCTCCCTGGTGTTTCTGGATGTCATGATGCCCAAGATGAACGGATACGATGTCATCCGGAAGGTGCGGGCGAACCAGGAGCTGGAGGGGGTTTTCATCGTTCTCCTCACCGCAAAGGGACAGGAAACCGACCGGTCCCAGGGGATGAGCGCTGGGGCCAATGATTATCTGACCAAACCCTTCAGTCCCAGCCGCATCCTGCAGGTGGCGAGGGAGATCATGGATCAAGATTGATCCTGTTCTTCCCTTTTTTCCCGGCGCAATGTGAGCTATAGCCGGGGCATGAAAAACCACGAATTCGTCTTTGATGTAGGGGAGCAGAACTTCAAAGAGCGCGTCATCGACGCGAGCAAAACCGTTCCCGTCCTTGTGGATTTCTGGGCTTCCTGGTGTGGGCCCTGCAGGAGCCTTGGGCCGGTTTTGGAGGCCTTGGCCGAGTCCTATGGCGGTGGATTCCTTCTGGCGAAGGTGGACACGGAGAAGGAGCAGCGCCTGGCTTCGATGTTTCAGATCCAGAGCATCCCCTTTGTGGTGGGGTTCAAGGACGGTGCTCCGGTCGATGCCTTTTCGGGAGCCTTGCCCGAGCCGGAAATCCGTTCCTTTCTGGAGGGCCTTGGGGTCCAAGCGCTGGGCTCCAGCAAGACGCAAGAGGAGAAGGCCTCTCCTTTTGAAGAGGCGAAGAAGCGCCTGCGAGAGGGACCTTCCCAGGAGGAGATCGCCAAGAGCTTGGAGGAACTGGCGGCCCTGGAAGAAGACAATGATTCCTATGAAGAAGCCCAGCGCTTCCTCTCGGCCCGCAATTGGTTCCTCGGGGAGCTTCCCGGTCAAGGAGAGGCGCGAGAGGAGATGGAGCGAGCCAGAGAGCTTTGGCTCCAGGGGGAATGGGAAAAAGCGATGCGGCATCTCCTCTTTTCGGTGCGAGCCGACCCCAAGCTGGGGGAGTTTCTCGCCAGGAAGGCCTTGGTCGCCCTGATGGGCCTTTATTCCGATCAAGCCGGAAAAGTGGAGGAGATCCGGCGCCAGTTGGCTTCTCTCCTCTATTGATTCCCCTCTTCCGGAACCGCCATGCGAGGGCTCATTGGGGCTTTGGCGATTTCTGGGGGGTGTGGATATCAGAAACCTGTTACAAGAAAGATTCTCGGCGGTTCCTGATCTCCCTCATCTCCTGGTAGAATCTTCCTTACATTCCTATTGGGGTTTTGGCTGCGTTCGTTTGTCCTTTCCCCATATCACTTTCTTTGTCGGAAGGAGTAAGGAGTTTGGATTCCCGGTTGAGTCCCTCTGGGGAGGATCGTGGGGTCCCGCCGTTTTCCCTTTCCTCTTTTCCTTTCTCAATCCATCTTCATCTTCCCCATCCTTCCAGGCCTCAGAGCCCGGTTGAGGGGAAATAGACCGGAGGTTTCTTAATCATGGCGATGCAGAGTGGAAAACTTCGCTTTTCCCGGCATGCCCCAGCCCCTTCGCTTTCCAATTCCAAGGGAAGCAAAAAGAAGGGTGGGGGGCAGACCATTACAGCGGACACATCCGAGGACCTGAGCCCTTGGCAACCAACGGCTTTGGATCCTTGGGACGAAAAAAAGGCCAAGCATCTGTTCCGTCGGGCAGGATTTGGCGGCCGACCCGATGAGATCAAGACCCTCGTCAAGATCGGGGTCGACCGAGCGGTGGATCTCTTCTTGATCGTCCCCAACTTCACGATCCCCGTGCAAGGAACCCATTTCCTCCCTTCGGGGGAACTTTTGAACCTGGATTCTTATTCCGGCCAGGTCGCGGGTTGGCTCTATCTGATGGCCAACAGTCCCTGGCAGCTCCAGGAAAAGATGTCCCTTTTCTTTCACGACCACTATGCGACCGGGATCAACAAGGTCCGCTATACCCAGCTCATGGGCAAGCAGATCAATCTATTCCGTCAGACGGCGCTTGGTTCCTTCCGGACTCAGTTGATCGGGATCTCGGCGGATCCCGCAATGCTTTATTGGCTCGACAACCGTTTGAGCCGCCGAGGCAGGGTGAATGAAAACTATGGCCGGGAGATCATGGAGCTCTTCTCCATGGGGGTGAACGGTGGGTACACCGAGAACGATGTAAAAGCCGCCGCCAAGGCCTTTACTGGTTGGACCAACGCTTTTGGCACCTTCTACTACCGGCCTAGCATGCATGACACCTCCAACAAGGTGTTCCTCGGACGGACCATTTTGGGACGGTCGGGAGCCGCGGGAATCCGGGAAGGGGTCGAAGTGGTCGACCAGATCCTCAGGCAAAAGGTGACGGCGGAGTTCATGGTCCGCAAGATCTGGGAATGGTTTGTCTATGAGAACCCGAGCAAGGCCTTTATCTCCAAGTTGGCTGCTCGATTCCGGGCGGACGGCTACAACTTCCGGACTTTGATGGAGACCATCTTCCGGTCCAAGGCTTTTTACTCCTCCCGGGCCATGAAGAAATTGGTCAAAAACCCGGTGGAATTGGTCATCGGAGCCATTCGGAATACTCGTCAAGAGAAGCAGGTGAGTTATCTCAGAGTGGCCATTCGCTTCTTGAACATGGGTTGGCCCCTCCTGAATTTCGCTGGACCCGATGGGCTCCCTGACGGGGTGGACTGGATCAACTCCCAGAATATCATCAACCGCTCCAACTTCCTGGCCGAGCTTCATACCAACTCCACGCGCGGTTATCTCCATACGATCTTCTCGGGCTATTACCTCTCCAGGAAGGATTGGGTCTCGGAGGTCCGGAGCCTTGGGCTCAGCACTCCCACTCAGATTGTGGACCATTACCTCAAGGACCTCTTGGACTCCGAAGTACCCGCGAAGGTCCGGACCGATTTGATCGACTACATGACTCGCAGCGACAACGGCAAGTTCACTTGGAACTTGAACACCTATGGGCAGATCAAGATCTCGGGTCTTGTCTACCTGATTATGAATCTTCCCGAGTACCACATGAACTGAGGAGGACGAAAATGAGCCTATCAAGACGTGAATTCCTCGCCGGTGGACTCGGAGCCGGCCTCTCCCTTCCCCTGATCCAAAAGGGGTTGATTCCTGAATCCCTCTCCGCCATGGGGGGGACCGAAGACGTGGTCGTCTTCTTCCAGCTCCGTGGAGGAAACGACATGCTTCAGAACATTTTCACCCCGGACGAGACCAAGTATGGCCAAGCCCGTCCCGGCTTGAAGATTCCCAAGTCCAAAGGTCTGCAGGTCCAAACCAACAGTCCTTACTATCTCAACCCCAACCTGGCTTCGTTCAAGAAGCTGTTCGATGCCGGCGACCTGGCGATCGTGAATGGGATTGGTTACCCCAACCCCAACTACTCGCATTTCCGCTCTTTGGATATCATCGCCACCGCGGATCCCACCGCTACCTCGGCCTACGCGGGTTGGCTTGGGAACTACCTGAAAAAGGCCTACACCGGCGGATTTCAAATCCCCGCGATCGACCTGGAGAGCAAGCTGAACCGGTTCTTCGTGGGGCGTCCGATTCCGACCTTTACAAACGCGAGGAACTTCAAGTTCAGGCCGGATTTTGCGACCAGCTTCGACCAGAAGTTGGAGCTTGCTCTGCTCGAATCGAATGCAAAGGCCCCCAGGCCGGGCGCCGATCCGAACCTCAAGTTCGTTTCCAACGCGATCGGGACCACTCCAGGAGACGTCGGTCTGATCCAAAACACGGGGACGAACTACAAGCCTAAGGTGACCTACCCCAGCGCCAACGCGAACGAACGCCGTGTCTCGACGAGTTTCCAAACCGTTGCCCGCTACATCGTGGGTGGATTGCGGACACACATCTACCAATTCTCCCTTGGCGGGTTCGACACGCACGCAAACGAGGTTCTGGCTTCGGATTCTACTAAGGGCAACCTGGCTGCCCTCCTCAAGGCTGTGTCCGATGGGACCAAGGCCTTCCTGGATGACCTCAAAGCGCAGGGGGTCACCCGGAGAGTTGTGGTCTATATCTTCAGCGAGTTCGGGCGCAGAGTCGGCGAGAACGGCAACAACGGCACCGATCATGGCGCTGCGGGTGTGGCCTATGTCGCCGGTGCCCCCGTCAAGGGTGGGCTCTATGGGGCCTTCCCCGATTGGAGCAAGGTCAGTGGACCAAGCTGGAACCGCCAGAATTTTATGGCGACCACGGACTTCCGCTCGGTCTACGCGACCTTCCTGGAGAACTACTGGAAGGTCAACTCCGCCCTTGTTCTGGGCAAGAAATGGACCCCCCTGAGTTTCCTGTAATCCAAACAGGTCTGACCAGGAAAGAAAGGGCCATCGGGAGTCAATCCCGGTGGCCCTTTTTTTTAAAGGGGTTCTTTGGATCTTCGGGTTTCAGGATAAGGCGGATCCCTTCCTTTCCCGGTTGGATGCCCCGCCTCCGAGCGAGGAAGGACTCCGCCCCTCGGACCAGGATGGCTTCGAGGAAGTAGGGTGGCTCCCCAAGACCCAAAAAGCGAAACCTTCCCTTGCTGTCCGTGGTTGTTCTCCTGGGGGAAAAGGTCGGTCGAATTCGCTCCGAGCTAAGTTCCACCAGGGCGCCGGAGACGGGCTCTCCCCGGGGGTCGACGACCACTCCTTCGAGGTGGTACCCCGTCGTCAGTTGGATGCGGAGCCTGGCAAGGTCCTGGGAATGGAGTCGGATCTCTTTGTTCCATTCGTTATGGAGGCCGGCTGGGACATGAACCCGGTATGCACCTTGAGGAAGGCCCCGGAGTTGGAGCCTCCCCCGGGGATCGGTCCAACGGTTCCATGGACCCAGAAGGGCGATGGCGCCTTGACTCAAACCGGGGATCTCGAGAGCTTGGACCTGGATGCGGTGGCTTCCGGCCGGCATCCCGTCGGGGGAGAATACCTGGAGGTCGAGGCCAGCCGGAGGTTTCGGATCGGGACGCAGGGAAAAAGAACCCTCTCCCTCGGGGGTCGAGAGATAGGAGATCCTCCCTCGGCTGTCCTCGAAGACTAGAACAATGGGCCCTCCCTTGGGGATCCCAACGATGCGGAAGTGTCCCTTCCCGGGCGGGGAGATTTGTCTCCTGACACGGCGCCCCCGGTCCCACCAGAGGATGTCCATCTGGCGAGGGGCCCATGCGCTCGAGCGGGATGGGGGAAGTTGAACAGTGAGACTTCTTTGGCCTCCGGCCGGAAGCAGCAGGCTTTTTCGTTCTCCCGGCTGAAAAGGTCCCAGGTCGATTGCGCGGAGGAGGCCCTCTCCGGTTTGTATCCATGAACGGAGAACCAGTCCTTGGAGGGTGGGGACTCTCAGGAGTCCGGGCTTTTCGGGGATTGGGAGCCGACCTGCGCCCGGGGGGGAGAAGAGGGGGGGGAGGAGCAAGGACTCTCGGGCTTTTGGGGAGGTTCTCCTGGTCCGGAGGAAGGCGGGCCTTTCCCAGGAGGGTTCAACCCTTGTTTTTTCTGCGGGAGCCAAGGCCAGGTCGAGGCTTGCGCTAGCCGCGTCTCTGCGGACCAGCCGGAGTTGGAAGCGGCCTGGTGGGAGGAGGATCTCCCTTTCTGCGCTGCCTTTGTGTTGAATCCCCCAAAGGAAGAGAAAGGGGCGTTGCGACTCCCGATCCAGCCCCAGGAGAATCCAGGAATAGGCTTGTCTTGGGGTAGATGGGAGAGAGAGCTTGGACGCAGGGAAGAGGTTGAGCTTGAGGGCTTGTCCCGGCGCGACTCGGAGGTGGACGGCGCTGACGAGTCCCAGGCCCGGATTTCTCGCGTAAACCCGGAGGAGGCGTCCTCCTCCCGCCTCGAAGGCGAATCTTCCGGCTTTGTTGCCCTGAACCCTTCGGATTTTGGGAGGGTGGTCGGGAATCGGCTGATCCCATTCCCCCAGAGTCCAGGGAATGACCACGATCTCGCTCGCATCCAGGTCCTTCCCGGGCGGACCCTGAACCCGCCCAAAGACTCTCAATCTTCGCGTAGAGGGTGCAGAGGGAGTGATGCTCCGTTCCCCCTTTTGATCCTGGGAGGAGGCGGGGGCGAAAGAGGGGGGGACTGGAGGGGAAAAAAAAAGGGGGAGCCCCATGAGAGGACTCCCAAGGATCGAGAGAAGGGAATTCCTTCGGGGGATCACTTCTCTTCAAGTTCGGCGCGGAACTGGATGATCCGATCCGCGAGTTTGTATTCGATGGCCTCCGGAGCGCTGAGCCAGAAATCTCTCGCGGCGTCTTCAACGATGTCCTCCATCGAGCGGCCGGTCGCGTCCGAGATGATCTTGTTGTAGCTGTCACGCAGCTTGAGGACCTGTTGGGCGGTGATGTGCAGGTCCGAGGCGGTTCCTCTTCCTCCGGTGGAAGGTTGGTGGATGAGGAAGCGGCTGTGGGGGAGGGTGAGCCTGGAACCCTCGTTGCCCGCGAGGAAAACGAGGACAGCCGCCGATGCGCAGATCCCGTTGACAACCGTACGGATGGGGCATCGGATAAATTTGAGCATGTCATACATGGCGAAGCCCGAATCCGCTGACCCTCCCGGCGAATTGATGAAGACCGTGATCTCCTTCTCAGGATCCATTTCCTCCAGGACAAGAAGGCGGGATACTACGGAGGTACAGAGTTTGTCGGTGACGGGACCGCTGACGATGAGAGTCCGGGATTCGAGGAGTTTTTTCTCGATGAGGATGGGGGTATCTTGCCCCTTTTTTCCCTCTTCTTGCTCCTCCTCGTCTTCCAACCTGGGGCTTGGACCGAGCAAAATGGCATCTGCCAACTCGATTTCGGGCTCTCCTTTCTTGGATTGGGGGGCGTCATGCTTTGCCAGGGACTTGTGTTGCATCTTTCCTTCCTTCGCTCGTTCTCTTTCTTCCAGGCCTAAGGGATCGGGGAGGATTCCTTGGTATTGCCCCAAAGGCTCGATCGCTTCGAGACTTCCGTAGTTGTTTTCGTGCTCAAGAAGGGGACCATAGCCAGGGAACGGGGTTCCAGGCAATAGGTTCGCCCTTCCCTCTTTTTATCGGGAAGGGCTTGGGAATTCCCAAGCGATTTCCGATGAGTTAGATCCGGTCCAAGGAAAGGATGCTGGGAGGATGCTCCAATTCTCCTCTATTCTTCGTTTTTTTTCCCCTTTGGCTGGCAACGATGGGTTTTCTATGCTAACAAGAATAAGCATCCAAAGGGGGGTTCACGCGGACCGAAACTTTTCGATTCGGTCCCAGTGAATTCCAGAGACGAATTCCAGAGACCGTTTTTCGGTTTTTTGAATGAGATGCTTGCGGGTTTCCGCCTCCTCCCTTGGGAGGAACCTCTGAGTCCAACCCGCCTGTCGACCCGGTTTTTTGGCTGACAGGTAGGTGGATCTGAAGGGCGAACCTGCCTGGTCTTTTTGGAACCAAGGATTGTTCTCCGTTCCCTTTTCATGGGCGATTGTGCTCTCCGTCTATGGAGAACCGGAACCTTGAAAGGGGGAAGTCGAGGCGTTTTTTTTCAGCGATCTTTTTGTTGGCTGTGCGTCCTTGGTACAGGGAGGAAGGCGGCAGGTTCGATTCCGAATGGGATCCTCCCCGTTCGGAAGACCTCGTGGAATTGCGATGGTGCACTCCTAGAGGTTCGGGCTCCTTCTGGAGATGAGGTGGCGGGAATGGCCCTTTGGATTGCGTGAGAATGCCGGTGATCCCCATGGGCGGTGGAGACCGGAGACAGATGATTACTTCTGAGAGCCAATCCCCGGCAGAAGGTCGGGAGGTAAGGAAGGCTAGGTTTGACTGACACGAGCACGAGAAAAAGCAATTCGTCCAATTCCCAAAACCAGCGTGGCGGAAACCGAGGCGGTGGTGGAAACCGAGGCGGTGGGAAGAATCGAGGGGGTGGTGGCAACCGCGGTGGGAACCGGGGTGGAAACCAGGGGTATCGGAAAAAGAGGCGGAGAAAGCCCAATCCCGATCGTATGCCCGAAGTCGTAGGTCCTACCGAACCCGGCGGCGGATTGTTGGAAATCCAGGGGGATGGGACCGGTTTTTTACGGTCTTATGAGAACAGCTATTTGGCGGGGGAGGGGGACATCTACGTCCCTGGTGTCCTCGTCAAAAAACACGGACTGAAACCCGGGTCCTTCATCGAAGGCCAGGTCGCCCAACCCCGCAAGCCCAACCAAAAACCTTTTCTAGCGGAGGTCGAAAAGGTGGATGGCATGGATCCGGAGGAGCGGGCCAAGCTGACCCCTTTCCCCAAGCTTACGGTGGTCGACCCAGAGCCTCAGATCGTTCTGGGTCCGGGGGATGACGACTTGAGTCTCCGTGTGATCGACCTCCTCTCGCCCATTGGCTATGGCCAGCGGGGCTTGATCGTCGCTCCTCCCCGAAGCGGCAAGACCATCCTCCTCCAAAAGATCTCCAACGCCATCGTGGAGCGGGATCCGGACACCCATCTGATCGTTCTCCTGATCGATGAGAGGCCCGAAGAGGCCACTGGATGGCGACGTTCGATCAAGGAGCATGGTGAAGTCCTCGTCTCAACCTTGGATGAAGGCCCCAGGAATCATGTCCGCCTGAGCGAGATTACCCTGGAACGGGCCCATCGTCTGGTGGAATGCGGTCAGAACGTGGTCATTGTTCTCGATTCGATTACCCGTCTGGCGAGGGCCTACAATTCCGAAAACCGGGGCGGTGGCGGGATCCTTTCCGGGGGGCTTGGAGCCAAGGTCCTGGAGAAGCCCAAGAAATTCTTCGGATCGGCTCGAAACGTCGAAAATGGGGGGTCTTTGACGATTCTGGGGACAGCCCTGGTGGATACCGGGTCCCGTATGGACCAGGTCATCTTCGAGGAGTTCAAAGGGACCGGAAACATGGAATTGGTCCTTTCCAGGCCTTTGGCCGAACGGCGGATTTTTCCCGCCATCGACATCGAACTTTCGGGAACAAGGCGTGAAGAGCTTCTCCTCCCCGAAGCCATCCTGGACCGGGTCTACACCCTTCGTCGGGTCCTCTCCAAGATGCACAGCCTGGACGCCATGCCCCTCCTCCTGGATAAATTGTCTGCGACCTCGAGTAATGCGGAGTTTTTGGGGTCTTTCCGCGTGACGACCTAGAACCCGGCTCGAGACCGGGTGAGCCCCTCATCAGGGGGGCAGGATCCTGGGGGGTTTGGGGCCTTCCGGGTCCACTTTTTTCCAATCCGCGGAGAGCCGCCCCTTGGTCTTTCCTCCATCCCTGGAGCGAATCCGCTTCCTTGCTGCACCTTTGACAGGGGAGGGGGAGGGGCTTAGGCTCTTTCCCCCTTCTTGGGATTCCCCTGTCCTTCCCCAAGGAGAAGGGAAGCCCTCCCGTCGTTGTTGAGACCTCTTCGGAGCAAGGCATGATCCAGGTAGAAAACCTCGTCAAGCATTATGGTTCCTTTGTTGCATTGAAGGGGATTTCTTTCGAAGTCCCTTCTGGGCAGGTTCTTGGGTTCCTGGGGCCGAACGGGGCCGGCAAGTCGACCACCATGAAGATCCTGACCGGATACCTTTATCCCAGCTCCGGACATGTCAAGGTAGATGGGATCGATGTGCAAGAGGATCCTCTCTCCGTCCGGAAAAAGGTGGGCTATCTCCCAGAAACAAACCCTCTTTATATGGATATGAGGGTCGATGATTATCTCCGTTTCGTGGGGAGCATCCGGGGGCTCCGGGGGAAGGCCCTGTCCCAAGGGATCCAGAGAGTGGTGGAAGTCTGTGGGCTCGCGCGGGTCTACCGCAAGGAGATCCGAGAACTTTCCAAGGGGTACCGCCAGCGGGTGGGCCTGGCCCAGGCCATGATCCACGATCCGGAAATCCTGGTCCTGGACGAGCCGACCTCGGGTTTGGATCCCAACCAGATCGTGGAGATCCGTGAGCTGATCCGGAATCTCGGCACGGACCGGACCGTGCTGTTGTCCACTCATTATCTGCAGGAGGTGGAGGCCACCTGTGACCGCATTCTTATCATCGCGCAGGGAAAGATTGTGGCGGATGGGACGGCTCGCAGTTTGACTTCGACCCTTCCTCCGGGGCCTCTGACCGTCGAAATCAAGGGGCCGAAGGACAAGGTCGAGACCCAGCTCAAGGAGCTGTTTCCCCCGGAAACAGGGGTCCAAGTACAGTTTCTCGGGGAGGATCCTCCGGGGGAGGTTTGCTTCAGGGTTGGTACCTCTCCCGAGTCGGATGAGCATGTCCGCGAAGCTATTTTCGATCTTGTAAGCCGGAACGGGTGGAAGCTTCTGGAGATGCATCGGCCTCCGGCCACCCTGGAGCAGGTTTTCCGAAAGCTGACCCTCGACCCCATCGAGGAGCCTCTGGTCGCAAAAGAACTCAGCATGGGAGGGAGCCATGTCTAAGACGACAGTGATCCTGAAGCGGGAATTCCGGTCCTATTTTCTCTCACCCATCGCCTATGTGGTGGGGGGACTCTTTTTGGCGATCGGAGGATGGTTCTACTTTTCCCGGGTCTTTTTTGATTTCGGTGCCGGCGCCGAAGCGAGGATGGATGGGTTCTTCAACCTTCTCCCTCTCTTCTTTCTTGTCCTTGTCCCCGCTCTCTCCATGAGGCTCTGGGCCGAGGAAAAAAAACTCGGGACATTCGAGCTGCTCCTCACCTTTCCGGTCCGGAGCAGAGACCTGATCCTGGGCAAGTTCCTGGGAGGGTTGCTGTTCGTGGTGGTTTTGCTGGCCTTCACTCTCCCCTATCCCATGACACTTGCCGCCTACGGAAAGCTGGATTGGGGACCGGTGATCGGAGGGTATCTCGGGGGGATTCTTTTGGCTGCCTCCTATCTTTCTTTAGGTCTCTTTATCTCCAGCCTGACACGGGATCAGATCATCGCCCTGCTTCTCTCGGTTGCGTCCCTTCTGATCCTTGTCCTCCTCCCCCAGTTTGGGGCGGCGATGAGCCCTTCCCTCGCCGAAGCCTTCAAACTCCTGAGCCCAGTGGAACACTTCCGGTCCATTGCTCGGGGGGTTCTGGATCTTCGTGACTTGATCTTCTACTTCGTTTTTTGCGGGTTGTTTCTCTACTTGAACGCCCTTGTCCTCGAGTTCAAGAAAAGGAATGGATGACCGATGGCTGAGGAACCTATCGTGAGTACGCCCGAACCGTCAAAAAACCCTCCACCCGCTCCTCCTGAAACAGGAGGGAATGGAGATGGGAGTTGGTTTGCCTTCCTTCTCTCCGCGATCTTCCTCTTTGGGATTTTTGGGGAGATTCTTTACCTCACCAAGGACTGGGCATTTCGAAAGGACCTGACGGAGGAGCACCTTTACAGCTTGTCGGGTTCCACGAAGCGGGTCCTGTCCAAGTTGAAGGAACCTCTTGTGATCGAGGCCTACTTCAGCAAAAAGATTCCGGGTTACTTTGTGGAAACCAGGAACAAGATCGAGAACTTCCTCGACGAGTACCGCAAGAGCGCCAAGGGAAAAATCCAGCTCGTCTACCTGGACCCCTTGCAGGATGAGAGAACCCGTGAAAAAGCCGATCGGCTTGGGATCCAGGCCAGGAGTGTGCAAACCCTGGGTTCGGATAGTTTGTCTCTTCAGCAGCTCTACCAAGGATTGCGCCTCCGCTACGGGGGGGATAAGCAGTATGTGATTCCCTTTGTCGTGAGTCCCAACGCCCTGGAAAGTCAGCTCACCCCCAAGATTCAAGAGCTGGTCCTGGGGAAGAAACCCAAGGTGGCGCTGCTGGTGCGTCCCAAGGCCAACCCCAACCCCTTCATGAGGGAGAAGAACCAGACCCCTTCCTGGGATTTGGTGGAGAGGGCTCTTGGGGAGCGTTACGAAATCAGCCGGATGGATGTTTCCAAGGGGCAGCTGCTTCCCAAAGACCTGGATGTTCTGGTTCTCATCGAACCCAAGGATTTGACGGACTGGGAGAAGTTTTGCATCGACCAGCACCTTATGCGTGGTGGGAACTTGATCGTTTTCCAGGAAGCCGCGGATTACGACATGAGTTCCATGGGGATGTTCCGGAAGATCGATTTCAAGGATGACGCCAACGGCTCCAAGCTCTCCTGGAGAGACCAGCTCGGGAGCTATGGGGTGGAGACCAATGGAAAGCTCGTCGCCGAAATGATCCCCAGGTTTTGGGGGCGCTATGTCGAAATCGTCCGGGATCAATGGGGGCAAGGAGCGGCCAAACTCCATTACTATCCCTTCTGGTTCCGGGTCGAACCTCTGGATTGGAAAAAGTTCGCTCCCCAACTTGTGAAAAAGGGGGAGGACCCTGGGGCCTTGGCCAAGACCTTGGAGCAGGGCATGGATACCAAGGATCCTGTTCTCAAGGGTTTGGCCCAGATGCAGTTCTTTTGGGCGACTCCGGTTGCTTTGAAAAAACCCTTGAAGGATGGGATCCAAGGAAAAGTGCTTGTTCGTACCTCCCCTCGGACCCTGACCGAGAGTCCCGCTCCCCTTCTTCCTCCAAGTGATTCCAATCTCATCAAGGAAAGAGAGGCTCGGGTCTTGAACGAGCCGATGGAGCAGCAGCCCCTGGTTGTTTCCTTGCGGGGCAAGTTTACCTCCTTCTTTGCGGGCAAGCCCATCCCTCAACGCCCTGGCCAGGAATCCCAGAAGGACAAAAGTGGGGGACTCCTGCAGGGCCAGGATCCAAGCAAGAAGAAAGATCCGGGAGGGGGAAAACAGGAGCCGACCAAGAAACAGGAGGCGACCAAGAAGCAGGATCCAGCCAAGAATCAGGCCTCGGGCGGGAAACAGGGCCCGGGCAAGAAACAGGATCCCGGCCAGAATCAAGATTCTGCGAAGGCTCCGGGACTTGCGAAAGAGAAAGACGCTTCGAAGAAGCAGAAGAAGCAGGAGACTCCCAAGGGGAAGGAGCCCGCTAAGCAGCAGGGACCTGCCGGGCCTCCACTCCCGAACCAGGATGGAGAGGGAAAAAAGGCTGAGAAAGAGGAAAAGATCACCAAGCTGGACAAAGCCAAGAAAGAGGCTCGGATGGTGGTCATCGGAGATGCGAGCCTGATCCGGGACGATTTCATCATGGGAATCGGCCCCGCAAGGACGCCGAGCAGCCGGGAGGGGATCGTCTTCTTCTCCAACCTCTTGGATTCCATGGCCCTCGACTTGGACCTCGTGGAGCTTCGCAACCTTCGAAGCGTCGATCGAAAATTGAAGTTCGTCGATGACATCTCGGGGAAGATGAGCCTCGAAGAATACAAGACTTTGGTCGCGACCAAGAAAAAGCGTCTGCGTCTATTGAATGTGTTTGGCCCTGTCTTGGGCCTTTTGCTCGTCGGTTTGGTGATCTGGTTCTTGAGAAGCTCGGAGAAGCGGCGTTTCCTCGCTCTCGTCCAGGACCCAGGCTTTGATGGGAGGATCAAGATCGAGTCATGAAAACCAACGGAATCCTAGCAACTGTTTTTGTTGTCCTGCTTGTCCCGGTCGTTATGAAGTTTTTTGGGGACAAGAAGGTCTACCTCGACCTGGATCGAGTCCCCCGCCTTTTCGAGGGCTTTACACCGGAGAATGTGGGGATGGTCCAGATCAGTCGGCCGATTCCCAAAGCGACCCCAGGTCCGGAAGACAAGGTGCAGATGGAAACCCTTCAGTTCCAGAAGTCCGAAGGGAAGTGGTTGATCGGTTCCGGATCCTTTCAGGGGCTCCAGGCCAAGGAAACCGAACTGATGAGCCGGATCTTCGATCCCTTGAAAAAAATCCAAGTCTCTCCAACCTCCGTGATCGTCGAAAAGGCCGATGAGAAGCAACTCAAGGCCTATGGCTTGGATGTGAATTCCGCTCAGAGGATCGTCTGTATGGATGGTTCCGGTACTTCAGTTTTGGCGGACCTGTTGATTGGGCGTGAAGCGGGGGGCAAGGACCTGGGCGCACAAGCGACTCAAGGAGTCTATGTCCGGAAAAATGGGCAGAAAGCGATCCTGCTCTACGACGAACCGATCACCTTGGATTTCGACGCCCAGGCTTGGATGGAAAAAAACGTCTTGGATATCCCCGAAGCCGAGATCGAGTCGATTACTTTGAGGAATATCAAAGGCGAAATCAGCTTCGAGCGGAAGCCGGGTAAGGGATTTGTTGTGACCAAGGGCAAGCCAAAAGACGCTGGCAACTTGAAACAATTCGAAGTTACCGGATTGATCGGGCGCGCCCGGACCCTTTATGCCGCCGATTTCGTCGCAATCAACGATCCGAGCAAATGGGGGGCCTATCAGCTGGATCCTCCACGCATCGAGGTTTTGATGAAAACCAAGGATGGAAGAGACCATGGGTTCCGGATTGGGAAAAAGGTGGAAGGCAAGCAGGAATACTACGCTGTTGTGCTGAAAGGGCGCATCCTGTTCACCTTGAAGGAGTGGGATGTCACTCCCCTTGAAAAGGGCCCGGGGAGTTTCTTTGACCCGAAAGCATTGAAAAGTGGCAAGGAAAAGGGTGGAACCACAACGAAACCCCAGAAAAAATAACAAGAAAAATAGTAAGAATTGCTTTCCCGTAGGACAATCTCCCTCCTCTTTTTTCCCCCAATGGACATCGTTCAATGAATACCAGCTTTCCCCAATGGGTCCGTCCCACCATCGCAAGCCTCGCCATGGGGCTTTTCGCCATCTCCTTCGGGACATCAAGATTCCTCCAGGCGCAGGGATCCCAGTCCTCTGCCGCCGGCTCTTCGATCAAGGCTTCCGTTGAAACTTCAACTGGGACTTCAACCGGGACTTCTACTGGGAATCCCACTGGAATTCGGCAGGCTTACGAAAAGGCGCTTTCGGTCCTCCAGGATCTCAAGAAACCGATCCGGGTGGATGGGGTCCTCCTGGATCCCAAGGAAGTGGATCGCCAGACCGTCTACCTGGTCGGGCAGCGGATGATCCGGAAGAAACTGATCGAGATGTTGGTGGACGATCAGATCGCGCAGCAGATCAAGGAAGGCAAGAAAAAAGCTTCCGACTTCAAGATTCTCGAAGACGAGGTTGAAGCTTCTATCAAAGAGCAGATGGAAGCCTTCAAAAAGAAAAACCCGAATCGTGACTTCTATGCCGAGTTGGCCAAGGCGGGCATCACCAAAGCGGAATTCAAGACTCTGACGCGGAGCACAATGCTCTTCGACAAGATCTTCTTTCCGGGGATTCCCAAGGATTGGCCGGATCTGACCAAGGAGGCCATCATCGCTTCGGGAGGGGCCCAGGGAGAAGCGTTCTTCCAGCGCTTTGAAGAAGCCGTCAAAAAAGGCCAAAAAATGCCTCCCCTCCTCCTGCAGATCTGTCGGCAGTGGGTTCTCGGGAAGCTCCAGGAGTGGTCGGACATCAAATACGCATCCGACGGTTTGCCGGTCGATCTCTGTCTCTCGGTGAACGGCCGCAAGTGGCGAACCGAGGATGCTTTGCGAGCTGTCTCTCTCTCGATCAAGCCTGAGGATCGAGCCCGGGCCATGACTGAGATCGTCCTCTCGACAGCTCTCAAGATCCGGTTGAAGAAGGCTGGGTTCTGGTTGGACGATGCGGCATTCAAAAAAGAGTTCGAGGACTATCGTAAGCCCTACGCGAAATCTCCCTTCAACGTCAAGGTGATGGCTCTCACCTTCAAAGGCTATCCTTCCTTTGAAGCGTACAAGGCCCGGTGGAGGCTGGAAAAATCCTTCGAGCACATGATCGCCAAGGAGATCAATGATGAAAACCTTGCCAAGCATGCGAAGGAATCCGCCATGTTCCTTGGGGATGGAAGGGTGAGCGCGAGCCTGATTCGGATTCCCGCCTTCGACGACGCCAAGGGTACTTGGAAAGCCGGTGGATTCGCCCTTGCACGTGCAAAGGCTTATGAGTGTATGGATAAACTCAAGTCCGGTGCTTTGGACTTTGCCAAGGCCAAGGAGAAATACTCCTTCTGGCCCGAGGCGCGGACCAATCAGGGAGAGATGAGCAACAAATCCCTCAACGAGTTTCGGCAGGAGCTGCAAGAGACCGAATACAGCGATTTCATTCAGGGATACGCCATCGCCGAGGAGATCTTCTTCCATGTTCCTTCGGGGGCGATGGCCGGCCCCTTCAAGGGGAGGGACGGGTACTACATTGTCAAGGTCACCGGCAAGCAGCAGCCAGTGACTCAGGTGAGTATCAGCGACAAGAACATGAGAGACCTCGTGAAGCAGGATTATCTGAGCCATCGCTTCCTTCAATGGGCCAACGAGGTGGCCTCCAAGGTGTCCCTCAGCTATTGAAAAAAAGGTTTGGACTTGATCCCACCGCCCCGAGATTCTTCGGGTCGGAATCGCGCGAAGGCGATCCCTTTCAGTGAAAAAGAACTCCCTCCTACCTCTCCTGAAGCTCTTGGGGGATTTCATCCTCCGTCACAAGGGGATGATCGGGGGAGTCTTGGCCCTTGGAGTTTTTCAGGCGGCCCTCACCAAGGCTCCCTACCTCTTGGTCAAGGAGGTGGTGGACGCCTTTCTCCCTCCCTCGGCTGCCCAAGGTCCGCCTAACCATCTCTTCGACAGCCTGATGGTGGCGAAAAAGGACCTGATGGCCTTTTTGCACTTGGATGGTCTGTTGCAACGGGGTGCTACCGGGAATCTGGGCAGCAGCGCAATTCTCCTGGCCCTCATGGCGATCCTTGGAGGGGCGACGATTTTCTTTTATCGCTATTTCTCCAACCTGGCGGCGTCGATGCTGGTAGTGGACCTCCGGAATCGGCTCTGCTCCCATTTGCTGCGTCTCTCCTCCAAATACTTCGGCCTCCAGCGGACGGGGGAAATGATCTCGAGGGTCTCGAACGACACCAATACGATCCGGCACTCCTTTACCCTTGTTTTTGAAAACGCTGTTCTCGAGCCCCTTTTCCTTCTCTTCAACGCCATCCTCGCATTCTCTGTCTCACCTTGGATGGGGTGGTTCCTTGTGGTGATGATCCCCGTCTTGGGCCTTCCCATGACCCGGTTTGGTCGAAAGGTTCGGAAGGGTTCGGGTAAATCCTTGCAGGCCATGGGGCAAGCCACCGATGCAATGTCCCAGATGTTCCTGGGCTTTCGGACGGTCAAGGCCTATCGGCTCGAAGACCGGGAACTCGAGGAGTTCGAGAAGATCAACGAGACCTTCTTGCGGCGGACGATGAAGATGGTCCGGGCCAAGGCGGGTTCCCAGGCTTTGTTGTATACGACTTACATGTTGGGCTTTGCGGGGCTGCTCTACGGTCTCCAGTACCTCCCCAAGATGGATCTTGCGAATATGGGCATCGGGTTGGCCGCCATCGGGACAAGCTACACTCATATCAAAAGAACGGCTCGGACCTTCAATCTCCTCAAAGAGTCCCAAGGAGCCTTTGATCGACTCCAGGAACTGATGGAGCTAAGAAGCGAAATCGTGGAGAAGGAGGGAGCCAAAGAATTCCGGACTCTAGAGGACGGAATCGAGTTTCATCAGGTCTCCTTCGCCTATGAGAAGGACCCAGTTCTTCAGGATCTTTCCTTCAGAATCGAGAAGGGGCAGAAGATCGCCCTCGTCGGACCGAGTGGAGCGGGGAAATCCACGATCCTCAATCTCCTTGGCCGTTTTTATAACCCCGATGGAGGCGAAATCCTTGTGGATGGGGTTCCCTTGGATGAGATCAAACTCTCTTCCTGGCTCGACCATATTTCCATCGTGGATCAGGCTCCCTTCCTCTTCAACCGGAGCATTCGTGACAACATCCTCCTCGGCAAGGAGAACGCGACGGAGGAGGAATGGAGGGAGGCGGCCCGGATGGCTCGGGTGGACGAGTTCGCAGAACAGTTTCCCGACGGTTACGAGACGGTGGTGGGGGAGGGAGGGGACGCTCTCTCGGGGGGACAAAAGCAGCGGGTGACGATCGCCCGGGCCATCCTTCGTGACCCGGAACTCCTCCTTCTGGACGAGGCGACGAGTGCGCTCGATACCGAGAGCGAGAAAATGGTGCAAGAAGCTCTGGATGTCCTGATGCGTGGGCGAACGAGCGTCGTGATCGCTCACCGGCTCTCCACCATCCGGGCTTCGGACCGGATCCTGGTTCTGGAGAAGGGGCGAATCGTGGAGGAAGGGAGTCACGAGGAGCTTTTGCAGAACAAAAGCGGTTTGTACCACAAGCTTACTCTCTTGCAGGAGGCCTGACGGTCTTTTGGGCTTTGCCGCCCGACTTCAGTTTGGGGCAACGCTTTTCAGGGCTGTTTCAGGATGGATGGCAAGGTTCGATAGGCTGCTAGGCGTCCTTTTCACCGAGGAGGACGATGACCTGGGCCTCGATCGTCTCCGGGCCGCTGCTGGATCCCTCGAGGGTCTTCCCCTTGAGATTGACCCGGTCGGGGGGGAGGGAGAGGAGTCCGGCAAGCTGCTCACGGATGGCGGATCTGTGAGGTCGGATTTTGGGGCGGTCGCAGCGGAGGACGGCGTCGAGGGAGAGGGGATGGAGGCCTTTGGTTTCCAGGAGCCGGAGGGCTTCTTCCACAAAGCGGGTCGAGGGAGTGTCCTTCCATTGTGGGTCGGTGTCGGGGAACAGGGTCCCCAGATCATCCAGACCCGCGGCTCCCAGCAAAGCGTCGCAGAGAGCGTGAAGGAGGACGTCGGCGTCCGAATGGCCTACAGGGCCCACGGGACTCGCGATGCGAATGCCCCCGAGGATACAGGGCCGCCCGGGGGCGAGGCGGTGGAGATCCCAGCCCAGGCCCACCCGTGGAATCGAAGAAGGGATCTCCCGGGGGGCGCTCACGAGGATCGGCCCTCGTGGAGAAGGGGAGCGAGGCAGGGGAGGAGCCTGAGGTCCTCGGGGTAGGTGACCTTGAGGTTGCTGCTGGGGCAGGGGACGATCTCCAGGGGGACACCCATGGATTCGGCCAACATGGCTTCGTCGGTTCCTTGGATCCCTTGGGTGGCGGCTTCCCGCAGCATGTCCCCGAAAGTGGCCCTTGCGAAAGCTTGGGGAGTGGCCGCGGCGTAGAGATGTTCCCTTGGAACGGTGGAAAGGACGCGCCGGTTCTCATCACATGCTTTGAGGGTGTCCCGCACCGGGAACCCGAGCAAGGCCCCGCCGATCTCCCGCGCCCTTTGGATCAGCTGCTTCGTCGGTTCTTGGGGAAAGAAGGGCCGGGCCGCATCGTGAACAAGAACGACCTCAGGGGGAGTCCAGGACTCTTCGTGCGTTTCCAATGCCTCAAAAGCTTTCCGCGCCGACTCCTGCCGTGTGGCTCCCCCCAAGATCCCGATTCTCGGGGCCTCCCCTCTCTCTGCAAGGCTGGGCCACCGGGTGTCGAGGGATTCCTGATCCATGGCGACCAGGCTCCCCAGATGGCCCGGCAACTCCTCCAACCGTCGCAGGCTCCAAGCGAGGAGGGGCTCCCCCTCGAGCTGGATCCAGGGTTTGGGGGTTGTGGAGCCGAGTCTGCGCCCCTCGCCGGCCGCGAGGATAAGGGCAACGAAGCTTGCTGGCCTTCCATCCATGGGCAAGAGGCTAGCCCCTAGGATCCAGGAAATCGAGCCGACACCTCTCTGGGCGCAGGATCCCCTATGGGATTCTGTCATGGCTCTTAGGATCCAGGAAACAGAGCGGAATCTGCCTGGGGGGGATAGGGTGTCCCGCAAGGTTGTGGACTAGGATGCTCCTGGGAGGGTAGGCTGTCCCCATGAGGGTCCTCGGAATCGATCCCGGCACGCGCAAAGTTGGTTTTGGTTTTTTGGACCAGTTGGAGCCTCGCCATCCGAACCAGCGGGCTGGGCGATGCGGCAACCTCGTGAGGCCCTTGTTTTCCGGGGGTAGGAACCTGGCCAGCCCTGTTCCCGGGGGGGCGGGGATTCTCTCTCTGGGTAGCTCCCAGGTCCCGATCCAAACCCGTCTCCAGATCCTGGCCCGGGGACTGCGGGAGTTGATCCGGGAATGGAGACCGGATGTCATCGCCGTGGAGGAGGCCTTTTTTGGCAAGAGTGTCCAGGCGGCTCTAAGGATTGGGGAATCCAGGGGGGTCGTCCTCCTGATCGCGGCCGAGTCCGGGCTCCCTGTGGTCCAGTACTCTCCGGCTGTCATCAAGAAGCGGGTCTCGGGAAACGGCCGTGCCTCCAAGGCTCAGCTCGCCCAAGCCCTCTCTGCGAGCCTCCCGATCCAGGTAGAGGATCTGGCCGAGGACGCTACCGACGCCCTGGCCATCGCCTTTTGCCACCTTCTGAGTCTTCTTGGAAATTTGGAGAAAACTCGGGGAGGGGCTTGAAAAGACCTTGATATCGGGGTATCCAGGCAGTCAGGAAAAGTGGGAAATTCCTCTGCGGAGGAAAAATGAGGACTGTTTTTAGACGGATCGGCCCTGGATGAGCGGGGCCGAAACCTGCGACCTGACCCCGGGTTCCGGCCGGGGAAGGGCGAAAGGGTGTTCCTTATATGATAAGCGGTCCGATTCCCCCTCATCCGAGGGTCCTCCTTCAGGATCTATGGCTCGAGCCGGAGCTGAACGGCTCGGCCGGGGTTCCCGGTTTTTCCAAGAGCGAGCCAGACAAGAGCGGCGAAGTCTCCGACCCAGAACGCCCTCCCTCCTCCTCTCCTGCCTCCCCGAGTCCCGCCCCGGGGACTTCGCCCCAGACTCTTCTGGATCCCCAGGTGTTCCAGCTCGAGTCCGGCTGGACGCTTCTCTCCTCCGAGCTTTGCTTTGGGAAGGGGTTGGAAGTCGATTTTATGGGCATGGATGCCAACCGGGCTCCTATCGCCATCCTGGCGTTGAACGAACAGGAGCAGGACCACTGTCCCCTGCGGATGCTGGACCTCAAGGCCTGGTTCCAGCGGAACAAGGAACTGATCCGCCAGACCTGGATGCGCGTTTGTCCCGAGCTGGTTGCCTTGGATCTGCACCGGGAGTTGCGTTTTTTCCTGATTGCGCATGATTTTTCCCCCAACTTCCTGGAGCGTCTTTCCGGTCTCTCTTCGTTTGACCTGCGGGTCTTCAGGCTCCGTTCCCTTGGGGTGCGGGGACGCCATTTCTGGTATGCCGAGGGCGTTGCGCCCTGGACCTCCTGCGCTGGGGAGTCCTCCCCCTTCCAGGCTCCCTCTGGAGTGGAGACCCAAGCCCTCCGCGAAAACATCGATGCCTTGCTGAGCCGGATCCGGGTGGTGGGAGAGGGCCTCGTCGGCGGTGGCCTCGCATTTGAGGGGGGCCGCTTCGACAGGAGGGTTCTCGTGGGGAACGAGCTGGTCCTGGAGCTGGGGGTGGTCCAGGAGGACGCATGGGTGCGGATCCCCGGCTACGCCGATGAGTTTTCTCTCGGGGGGCCTGAGGAGCAGGCCAGGATCTTGGACTGCTTCCTCCGCTCCCTCATGGGCCGGAGTGTCCCCTTGGATGGTTCCCCTATGGGGTCCAACACGCAGCGCCCTTCCCTTGGGGGTGTGCGTATGGGGGCCTTGCCGGAGGTGCCCGCCGGGGGTTCGGATCTCCCCTCCGCCCCTGGAACCCCGCGGTCCGTCTCCCAGTCCCCCCTGCAGTCGCCTCCGCAATCCACCCAGCGAACCAACACGAACAAGAACCCTGGTCGAAGCTCTCCTCCGGAGGGGTCCTACCAGGATTCTGGGCGAAGGGATCCTCTTCCGCTGGATCGCGGCGGAGGTCCTCGTCTCTCGGATGAAGAAATGGCGGCGTTTTTCGGTACCTAGCCCTCATGGTTCATGATTTTGGAATCTGGTGACAGCTTTTGCATCCATGCATCAAGATCAGGATGCATGCTTGGGACCCTTGCGCCATTCGGCCGACAAGGGGGCCCTGGGGCAGGATCCAACCAGAAAGGATCCTCCACCAGTCGGAAGCCGTCCTTCGGGACAATCACTCGATCCGCGTTCCTGAGGTTTCGGGCGAAAGCATGGAAGGCTGAGGCCTCTCCCCCTCGGTTTTTCTCTCGCTGACCGGAATTGGGCGCCTGGCTCTTTTTGCATTTCCTGGGTTGTCGGACTCGGACCGATGGACATCGGTTCCGGGGGGTTGTCCCCAAGTCGGCCCAGGTTTTTGATGGAGCCTACCCGGATCGCCTGGCGACAAAGGAGATCCGGGTTTGATGGGAGCTGAGCCGGGATGGCAAGATTCTTTGACCGCATATTGAGACCTTTTCAAAGGCAGGCAACACTGCCTTCCAGACTGGTGCCTCCTGTGGTTGGGATCGCGAGCGGGAAGGGGGGGACAGGCAAGAGCATGGTCACCGTGAACCTGGCGGTTCTCTTGGGTTGCCCGCGCGCGCCGGTCCGGATTTTGGATGCCGACCTTGGGCTGGGGAACGCCCACCTCCCCCTGGGGCTCAAGCCCGAGCGCAACCTCCAGTATTTTTTCGAAGGCCATGGACCTCTCGGGGATCTCCTGCAACGTTCTCCCTACGGGGTGGATGTTCTTCCGGGGGGCTCCGGTTTGAGCCGTTTGGCCCACCTGCGGGCTCCCGACTTTCGCCGTTTCGCCCTGGGCCTCGACCCTGTCCTGGAGGGTGCAGCGGCGGTCCTGGTGGACTCGGCCGCTGGAATCTCTCCCCAGACCCTCAGTTTCCTCCTGGCCAGCGACCTGGTCCTGATCGTGACCACTCCCGAGATCACCAGTCTCACGGATGCTTACGCCCTGATCAAATGCCTCTCTCTTCGGAGGCCGGGAAAAGGAGTCTACCTGCTGGTCAACCACTGCGACGACGCCCAGCAGGGGCGCCGGGCCTATGAAAAAATCCGAGATATTTCCAGTCGTTTCCTGGGTATCCACGTCTCCTTCATGGGGGCTGTTCCCGGTGATCCCGCGGTCCGGCTCGCCCTCGCAGCGCGGATTCCGATCGTTGTCCGGACTCCCAGTTCCCCAGCCGCTCGGGGCCTGCGGAACTGTGCGCGAAAACTGCAAGAGGTTTTGGAGGAGATCCCAAGGTGGAGGAGGGTTCCCAGTTATGGAAGGAGGCTCTTGGACGCCCAGCACTGAGACCGGGGGAGGGGGGAAGGGGCCAGGACCTAAGAATCGTTTTTTCCTTCAGCTGCGGAGCCTTGGGGTCCTTGCCCTTTTCTTTCTTCTTCTGCGATTCGGGATGGGCTGGTCCCAGTGGGAAAGGGGGGTGGTGGGGGATCCCCGGGACCGATGGGAAGCGCATCGGCTGTCCCCCTTCGATACGGCTGCCCTCAGGATCCTTCCTGGAATCGGGCCTGGTAGGGCTCTTGTGCTCCGGGATTGGGCCAGAGGGGTATGGGTGGCTCGGGGAGAAAAGAGGAGTTCCTTTGCTTCGCGTCCCAAGGGGATTGGGGAGAGGCAGTGGAGGGCTTTGAAGCGCTATCTGGATCTCTCGGACCTGAGCGAAGAGCGAAAGGGACCTCGCAAAAGTTCTCGGGATTGAAGGGAAGAGGGCTAAGATCCTTCCATGAAAATTCCTCAGGAGATCGTACAGGAGGCGGTCCGGATCGCCTTGGAGGAGGATCTGGACCAGGGCAAGGACCTGAGTACGGAGGCGGTCGTGCCGGCGGAACTCGAAGGAAGCGGGAGGATCCTCGCACGTGAGGAGGGCATCCTCGCAGGGATCGATCTCCTCCGTGCCACCTTCCGTTCCCTGGATCCCGAGGTTCGCTTCGAAGACCAGATCCCCGAGGGAGCCAGGTTCGAAGCGGGAGAGATCCTGATTCGAATTCATGGCAAGGCGCGGGCCTTACTCACAGGGGAGCGGACAGCGCTCAACTTTTTGCAGCGACTCTCGGCCATCGCGACACGCACCCAGGCTTTTGTGGATGCCATTCGAGGAACCGGAGCCGCCATCCTGGAGACACGCAAAACCACTCCTGGCTTGCGCTACCTGGAAAAATACGCCGTCCGGGTTGGAGGAGGGGAGAATCACCGCTTCGGCCTCTTCGACCGAGTCCTGCTCAAGGAGAACCACTTCGCCCTCTCAGGAAACGGGCTGGATCCCGAGGGCATCCAAAAAACCGTGGCCCTCGCCCTCGACCGTAACATGGACAGCGGGCCTTTGACCGCCGAAGCCCGGAGCCTTTCCGATGCCCTCGCCATTCTCCGCGGAGGGGCGGACATCATCCTCCTGGACAACTTCACGATCGAAGAATTGAGCGCTGCGGTCCTCGAACTGCGCAAGGAAGCTCGGAGCCTGGGCCGGGATGTTCTCATGGAGGCCAGCGGCGGGGTCCAGTTGGACAATGTCGCTCAGATCGCTGGCACAGGAGTGGACCGCATCTCGGTGGGAGCCCTCACTCATTCTGTCCGGGCTCTGGATCTGAGCCTCCTGGTCGAAGGGGTTTGAAACCAAGGTCCCAAAAGCTGGAAGGGGACGGGAAGGCTTCTCCCAAGGCCTCTCGCTTTTTCTGGTTGCTCGCCCTCGCCTGGGGATTGCTGATCCATTCTCTTGTAGGGGGTCCCTCACCGGGGGGGGGCGAAGACCCCTTCTGGACCTTTTGGATCAATGGCGGACATGCAGCCCTCTTCGCAGTGCAAGCCTTCCTCTTGGGGCTCGCCCTGGGGAGAAGGGCTTGGGGGCTCGCAGCGCTTTTGGCCTTCGCCTTTGGTGGGGTGGAGGAGTGGATCCAGATGTATCTTCCCGACCGGAGTGCCAGCCTGTTCGATTGGGCCACCGATGGCTTTGGGGCTTTGTTCGGGGTCGAACTCTTCCGGACCGAGTCGCTCTTGCGCCGGAGGAGCCTCCTCCGGATGCTCCTTTGGGTGGTCCTAGCCTCTCTGAGCGCCCTGGGGGACACCCTCTGGGGATAGACTGTCTCTGCAGGGGGACGATTCGCCCCCTGTTTTTCTCCCTCAGGCCCGGCATGGATGCTGCATCTCCTTCTTTCGTCTTCAACAAAGGAGAAAGAGATGAAGGTGTTCTTGCCGGTTGTCCTGTTTGCCGCCCTCTTGAACCCGAGAGAGGCCAGGTCCCAAGTCGTCGTCCGGGGTGGAGTCCAGATCTCCTTCCCCCAGGTGGGGATTCGTTTCCGCCTGGGTGGGCACGGAAGGCATCGGCCACGGCCGAGCCGTTGCAGAGGGCATTGCCAGGGGCATGTTCGCCTCCGCCAGGTTCGCGAATGGGTGCCGGCCCGTTACAGCTACAGGCGCGATTCCTGCGGGAGGTGGGTCAGGGTCCTCCTCGAGCCTGGACATTACCGTCTGGTCTACCGCCGTGTCCGCGTCTTCTGCCGATGACGCGGGAATCCGGTTCCCGGCGAGGGTAGAATCCTCTTCATGAGCGAAGGACAGAACCCCGCCGAGGAATACCAGAATCCTCTCGTGACCCGCTACGCCGGTAAGCGTATGCGGGCCCTTTTTTCCCCCCTGCAGCGTGCCCGCACCTGGCGGGATCTCTGGATCGCCCTCGCCGAAGCGGAGCGGGACTGCGGCCTGGACATCAGCGAGGAGCAGCTTCAGGAACTACGGAACCACCGCGACGACATCGACCTGGAGAGGATCGCAGAGTTGGAGCGGGAGCTTCGCCATGACGTGATGGCCCATGTCCACCAGTTCGGAGAGGTCGCTCCCTTGGCCAAGGGCATCCTTCACCTCGGCGCTACTTCGTGCTTCATTACCGACAACGCCGACCTCTGGATCTACCGCGAGGGTCTCGCCCTCCTGGAGCAGGACCTCGTGACCGCATTGCATCTCCTGAGGGACAAGGCCAGGGAGTACCGGGATCTGCCCTGTCTGGGGGCGACCCACTACCAACCCGCCCAGCCCGTGACCCTGGGCAAACGCATCTGCCTCTGGGCCCAGGACCTCGCCCTGGACCTCCAAGACCTGCGCTCCCTTAGGCAGGGCCTGCCCTTCCGCGGCGCCAAAGGGACGACCGGGACCCAGGCGTCTTTTCTCGCTCTCTTTGGGGGAGACCATGCCAAGGTCCGGGAGTTGGACCGCCTGGTCGCCACCAAGATGGGTTTCGATCGCATCCTCCCCGTGACCGGGCAAACCTACCCCCGCAAGCTGGACCACCGTTTGCTCTCCGTTCTCTCGGGGATCGCGCAATCCACCTCCAAATTCGGGGTGGACTTCCGCCTTCTGAGCCACGAGGGGGAGGTTTCGGAGCCTTTCACCGAGAAACAAATCGGTTCCTCGGCCATGGCCTACAAGCGCAACCCCATGCGCTCGGAGCGGATCTGCTCCCTGGCACGCCTCGTCCTCTCCTTGGCCGAGACCGCTGGGGCGACTGCTTCGGTGCAGTGGCTGGAGCGCAGCCTCGACGACTCCGCCATCCGTAGGATCTCGATCCCCGAAGCCTTTCTCGGTGCCCAGGCCTGTCTCTCTCTCGAGCAGAACATCGTCCAGGGGATGCGCGTCTACCCCAAGATGTGCCAACGCCACCTCGACGAACAACTTCCCTTCCTCGCGACCGAAAGCATCCTGATGGAGGGAGTCAAGGCCGGCGGGGACCGGCAGGAGCTTCATGAAAGCATCCGGAAGCACGCCGTCGAGGCGGCGCGACGCATGAAGGAAGAAGGCATTCCCAACCCATTGGTGGAGGCTCTGGAAGCGGATCCGGTCTTTTCCTTCGCAAAGGGGCGGATCCAGGAACTTCTGGATGCCAGACTCCTTGTGGGGCGGGCACCCCAGCAGGTGGATGAATTCCTGGAAGAGTTTCTGGAACCGCTGCTCGAGGGGACCGAGCCCAGCTATGAGGACCAAGTCCGGGTGTAGCGGAGTGCTCTTTCTCGGCTCGGAATCCTCCCAGGGCTTTGGCCTCAAGCGCCTTCGGCGAAGTCGGCCAAAGCCCTGGGAGGATTCCGAATGGAGTGGGGTAACCCCCTTTCTTGGGTGGGGCTAACCCAAGCACCTCGACCAAAAAACTTGATCCCCTCGGGGTCTCTTCATGGGAGCGAAGGTCAAAGAACGGGACCCCTTCCTCCCGGCCTTCGGAGTTGGGGGAAATTCAGGGAATAAGGAAAAAGTCCCTTGGTTGGAAATTGGCAATTCTTGCCGAATTCTCCGGCTTTTTGGGGCATGCCTACCGTATATTCACTCCTGGGTGGGAAACTTTCCGTTCTTTTCCTCATGGAGATCTCCAATGGCACGCATACGCCCTCGCTCCCTCTTCGCCTCTGTTTTCTTCCTGACGGGCATTGGGCTCCTCGCCGCGAGTCCCTTCCAAGGCCCTAGGGCCCGGTACAAAGTGCTCGCCTGGAACGACCTGGGGATGCATTGCATGGACTCGGACTATTCCGTCTTTTCCATCCTGCCTCCCTTCAACACCGTTCGGGCGCAGGTCCTCGACCCCAATGGAAAGCTCATCAAGACCCCCGGGACCCTCAAGGTGACTTACGAGGCGGTCAAAGACCCAAGGGGTTCCATCAACCCAAGCTCCCAAGGGAAGACGAACTTCTGGCAGTTCTCCAAAAGCCTCTACGGCGGACCCAGCACTCCCGACAAGGGTCTCAAGGGTTTCGACATGCCGGGACCTTCCAACACTCCGCAGGCCATGACGCACATTCCCGCGGAGAAACTCTTTCACGCTGAGGGGATCCCCCTGACGCCTTATGACCAGGGTAGGCACAAACGCAACTATCCCATGTTCCGAATCAGCGTCCGGGACGCGAATGGGGGGGTCCTGGGTTCCACCGATACGGTCCTTCCCATTTCGGATGAGATGGATTGCTCCCTCTGTCACGGGTCAGGCAGTCTCCCTGCCGCGCAGCCCAAGGCCGGCTGGGTGCACGATTCCAATTTCGACCGGGACTATCGTTTGAATATTCTGCGTCTCCACGACGAAAAGCAGGCGGGTAAAACCAAGTTCAAGACGGCTCTGAAGAACGCGGGCTACAGCGCAAAAGGCCTTTACGACACTGTGGTGACGAACCACAAACCCATCCTCTGCGCTTCCTGCCATCTCTCGAACGCGCTGCCAGGAACCGGCATGCCCGGGATCCCCGCTCTGACGACTGCGCTGCATGGAAAGCACGCCAAGGTTATCGATCCTTTGACCGGGAAATCCATGGACTCCAGCACCAACCGGTCCTCTTGTTATCGTTGCCATCCTGGCTCGGAGACTCGCTGCCTCCGCGGAGCCATGGGGGGCGCGGTCGCGAGCAACGGCCAGCTCGCTATGCAGTGCCAGGATTGCCATGGAAACATGAGCAAGGTGGCCGACCCCAATCGCCAGGGTTGGCTGCAGGAGCCCAGCTGCCAGAATTGCCACACGGGAACTGCAACCGTGAACAATGGACAGATCCGTTACACCAACGCCTTCGACGCGAACGGAAACCTTCGTGTGCCCGCTGACCGGACTTTTGCGACCAACAACGACGTTCCCATGAAGGGTCTCAACCTCTACCGATTCTCCAAGGGACACAAGGGCCTGCAATGCGAAGCCTGCCACGGTTCGACCCACTCCGTCTATCCTTCGACCCATGGGAACGACAACATCCAAAACAAGAATTTCCAGGGGCATGAGGGAACGATCTCCGACTGCCTGGCCTGCCACACTAGCACTCCCAAGACCGCGACAGGCGGACCCCATGGGATGCACCCCGTCGGGAGTTGGTGGGTGAAGAAGCATGGTGATTACGCTGAGCATGGGCGCTATACCGCTTGCGCCAAATGTCATGGGACCAATTACCGAGGGACGGTGCTGTCCCGGGCGCAGGGGAATCGGACCTTCTCCACCAAGTTTGGAGTCAAAACCTTCTTCCGCGGTTCATTGATCGGCTGCTATGCATGCCACAACGGACCCAAGGAGGACAAACGAAACCCCAACCGGCCACCAGTCGCCAAAAGCGGGCAGGCTAAAACCGGGATGCAACCAGTGACCGTGACTCTCGTCGCCAGCGATCCGGATTCCAATCCCTTGACCTATCGGATCGTGAAACAGGCTCAGTTCGGCCGGGTCGCCATCCAGGGGAACAAGGCGACCTACTATCCCGACCCTGGCTTCGCGGGGATGGACAGCTTCAGCTGGGCTGCCCGGGATGGCCAGATCGACTCCAATCTTGCCACCATCCAGGTTACTCGGACCGCTTTTGCCGGCAGCTTTGGACGCTCCTATCCCCGGGATCGAAAGAGTCCCAAGCTCCTTGCCCTCAACAAGCCGACCATCGGCCGGACCTTTCAGGTGCAGCTTTCCAATCCCGTGGGAAAAGCCACCTTCCATATCCTCGTTGGCTCTTCCGAGCACACCAGTTTGAACACACCCTTTGGGGGCCAGCTTCTGGTGGAGCCGACCTATCTCCAGGTCCTCCCCGTTGGGGCGAACGGGAGCACCCTTTCATGGGCCATTCCCAACCAGGCCTCTTTGATCGGGACCAAGCTCTCTTTCCAGTCCTTGGTGGCGGATTCGGGGACCCGGTTCGGCTTCGGATTCACCCAGGGCCTGGACGTGGCTCTCGGGGGGCTCTGAGTCCTATTTCCCCGCCTTCAGCTCCAGGGCCAGCCGGGCGACTTCCCGGTTGACCTCCCTCCACCGGGGAGAATCCTCGGGGAGGGGGCTGAGGCGGAGGAAGGTTTCCAGGTCTTTTTTGGCCTTGGCGCGCTCTCCGAGTCTGAGATAGACCTGCCCACGGTTGTAGTATTCGTCCGCCTGGGTTGGGTCGATTTTGAGGATGGCATTGAGATGTGCCAGAGCCTTTCGGGGATGATGGGCACGGAAGTAGAGGGAGTGTAGGAGTCCCCTCGCCTGGAGTTCCAGATCGATGAAGTGCTCATAGCGTTTCTTCATCTCGTTTTCGATGACGACAATCACCTTTCCCGAGAGGTTTTCGTTGCTGGAGAGGCTGTCGGCCTTCTTCTTGTAATACTCCTTCCGGCGCAAGATCTCACGAAGCCAGGCTTCTCCCGCCTCGGTGGCGATCTTGATCTGCTTGTCCCGCTTCTTCCCCGACAAGGGATAGATGCGGTCCACCTGGACCATGAAAAGGGTCTGGAGGGCTGGGAGGATGCCGTCCCCCCTTGCGAGCATCTCCTTCAACCAGCGCTCCGCCTGGTCCAACCGCTGCAGGTAGCTGCGCTGCAGTTCCAGGGCCTGGGCCTTGGTCGTTTGTTTTTCGGTTGGAGAGAGCTTGAGGTTTTGGATGCGCCGAAAGAGTTCACGGGACTTGGCGAGATCCTCCCGACCCAGGCCATAGTTGGCTCGGGCGAGTCCGAGGAGGGTGATGTAATCGTGTTCTCCCGTTCCCCGAAGGCTGTGAACCTTTTTGAATTGCTTGAGGGCTGCCTCGAAGGCCTTGGGGTTGCGGGAGCCGTTCCTGAGATAGATCTCTCCAATGATCTGGTTGAGCCGGTAGTTCTCCGGGTCGATGGCGAGTCCTTTTTGACATTGTTGAATGGCTTGGGGAAAGTCCTTTCCCTTGAAGTACCGGTCGGCCCTCTCGACATAGGGGCCCACCCTGGCCGAGTCCTGTGAAGCACAGGAGAGAGGAAGGAAGAGCAAACTCGAGACGAGGCCAAGGGAGAGTCCGCGGGATGAGAGGAGGAGCTGGTGCGCTTTGAGGTTTGGAGTCATGGCTTTCCCCCGGTTTTTTTGTTGTGGCAAAAGGAATCTCCTCATTGGTCTAAAGGTGGCGCAACAGGGCCACTCCCTCGAGATGTGTGGTTCTCGGAAACAGGTCGGCGACAGAGAGTCTCTCGAGGCGATACCCAAGAGAGATCAAAGCCTCGAGATCGGGGGCGAGACTCCCCGCGAAACAAGAAACATAGCAGATTTGCCGAGGGAGGAGTCCGGCGATTGCGGCTTTTCCTTCGGCTTGGAGTCCCGCCCGGTCCGGATCGAGGATGAGGAGGTCCGGTCTCTCGAGCCCCTTGGCTCCCTCCGCGAAACGGTCGATTCGGACTTCGGCCTTCAGTTTGTTTCGGGACAGATTCCGGCGAGCGTCCCGGGCGGCCGAGGGGTTGGCCTCGATCAGGACCAGGGAGGAAGCCCCGGAGCGGAGGGCGCGCAAGCCAAAGGTTCCTACTCCGGCATAGGCGTCGACAACCCTTTTACCTGCGAGGTCACCCAGGATTTTCATGATGGGATCGAAGAGCAGGGTCTTTGCCCGGATATTGCTCTGGTAGAAACTCCCCCCTGAGACCTGGAAGCGCAGCCCCGAACTCTCGTCCAGGATCCAGTCCCGACCAAGGAGAGGGACGAAGCGTTTCCCGAGAAGCCGGTTTCCCGGTTCGTCGTGGATGCTTCGGATTACGCCGGCAACGCGGTAGCGCTTGGGCCCGAGCCGCGGGAGGGGGAGGGCCCTGATCTTCTGGGCGAGGGCCTTGCCTTGTTCGAAGAGGCCTCCCTTGGTGACCAGGGTGACCATGCACTCGCCGGTGGAGGGGAAGCAGCGGAGAAAGAGGGCGCGCAGGAAGCCCGTTCCACTTTCTTCATCATAGGCGGGGAGCTTGCTCCGGTTGAGGAGGCGGAGGATGTCCCGGGCGAGGGGGACGAGAAGGGGATGCTGGACGTCGCAGCGCTCGATGGGGACCAGCTCGTGACTTCCCCGCTTGTAAAGACCTCCGATGATGCTTCCTCCGGGGCCCCGGCGGAGGGGCCAGAGGAGCTGGCCGCGGAAGCCCTGGGGGGCCCGGGCGGGAGGAGGGGTCAGCCAGCCTATGGTGGGTAGCTCGCCGAGCTGCTCCAGCGGAGCCATCCTCTCCTCGAAGGCCTTCTTTCTGCCTTCGGCCTCGACCCGGTAGTCGTGCTCGCGGACCCCGCAGCCTCCGCAGTGGGGAAAGTGGGGGCAGCTCATCCTTTGCCGCTTCCCCCCCTGCCTTCCTCCGCGAGGGTTGCGAGAAGGCGCTGGAGCCGGTCCTCCTCGAAGCGCAGGAGAAGGGTTTTGTGACGAAGGACCTCGACGAGGCCGGGGGGGGCGCCCTTGCGCTTGCGCACCTGGGAGGCCTTGGTGTAGAGGACCTCGGCGGGGTCCTTGCCCCGTGCCTTGCTGAAGTGTACCGCGAGGGTCGCCGCGTCGAGGAGGCTTTCGCTGGGGGGTGCCTGATCCTTCTGCAGGCGCAGAACCACGTGGCTTCCTGCGTAGCCGCCCCCGATGTGCAACCAGAGGTCGCGGCCCCGGGCGATCCCCTTGCTCAGCTTGTCGTTGTCCCTGCGGCCGCGACCCACGAGAATGTCGAGCCCATCCCTTGATCGGAAGAGGCGGTAAGGGAGGCGGGGGCTTGGGGCCGCGCTCTTTTTACTCTTTTGGCTGCGCCCGGGTAGGAGGGGTGCGGCGCGTTCCTGGAGTTTCCGCAGGTTCGCAAGCCGGGTGGCGGCAGGACTGCCCTCCGCGTTCTCCTCGTTCGCTCTAAGCTCCGAGAGAAGCCTTGTTACCTCGTCCAACTTGACCTCGCTCTGCTTCATCTCCGCCTTGGTCCGTTCCCGGCCCTCCCGCAGACTCTTGGCCCGGGCGAACTTCTTTTTCGCGTTGGCTCCCAGATCGTGCTTGGGGTCCAGGAGGATGGTGCGAGGCTTGCCCTGGTCATACCAGTCCTGGACCTCGATCTCGCGTAGCCCCCGGCGGTGTTGGTCCTTTTGGGCCAGGAGGAGTTCGGCTTCGCGCTGGAGCAGGTCGGCCCCCTGCTCAGCGTCGCGGCGCTTGCCCAGGCCTTCGATCCGTTTTTGCAGCGCACGGCGCTCGCGCTCCAGCCCGGTGCGGAGGACCTGGACCAACCGCCGGTACACTCTCTCCTCCTCCAGAGCCTGGGCGCGCTCTTGCTGCGCGCGCAGCCAGCTCTGGGGATCCTCCGGAAGGGGAAGGGCTTCGGTCTCGACGAGGGCCGGGACCGAAGGAGGGCTGTAGAGAGCGCCCGGCACCAGATCCGCCCGCCCTCCCCTGGGGCGAAAGGCCGAAGCAAGGATCCTGTCCTCTTCGTCCAAGAGGAACCAGTTCCCTCGCGGGCCGAAAAGTTCGCAGACCAGGCTCTTTCTTCCATCGAAGCCCAGGAGTACGCGCCGCTCCCCGGGAATCGCTTTGAGGCTTTCCAGAGTCGCTTTCTCCAACTCCTGGTTGAGGGTTCGCGCCACCCCGCCTTGGATCCAGTCCTCCTTGTGCAGGGTGCAGGGCTCAGAAAGGAGGCGCGCCCGCGAGGGGTCTCCGACCACCACCCGGAGGTTGCCGGGTTCCCCTCCCTCGAAGAAGAGCCAGAGATCCAGCGAGCCACCCTGCACCCCCAGGTTCCGAAGCCTGCGCCCTACGAGCAGGGGGGCCAGGACCCGACAGTGGAGATCGAGTTCCCTCGCATGGACCACGGCGTCTCCGTTCAGCCTTGCTGGCCCAGCTCTTCGACCGGATCGTAGATCCAGGTGAAGGCGGCCAGGTTGTATTCCAAGAGTTCTTCGGGCTTGAAAAAGAGTCCGAGTTCCTTGTCCGCGGCCTCCTTGGAGTCGGAGCCGTGCACAAGGTTGAAGGAATTCGAGACGCCGAAGTCACCGCGGATCGTTCCCGGCTCGGCCTTGCTCCCAAAGGTGGCGCCCATCATCTTGCGGCAGATCTCGATAGCGCCGATGCCCTCGAGGGCAAGGGCTACAATGGGAGAACTGGTCATGAAGGAGACCAGGCCCTTGTAGAAAGGCTTCTCTTTGTGGGCGCTGTAATGTTGGGCGGCCAGCTCCTGGCTCATCTGCATCAGCTTCATGCCTACGATTTTGAGCCCCTTCTCCTCGAAGCGGGCAAGAATCTTGCCGCTGAGGCCTCTTTGGACCGCATCGGGCTTGAGAAGAATCAAGGTTCGTTCCATGCTCATGTCTTCAACTCTCTCTGAATAAAGGCACTCAATGAAGGGGAATCCCCGTTGAAAATGGCGAACAAGGATACCGGCGTGGCCTCCAAAGGCCAAATGCTTTGGGCTGCATCCCCCTGGGTCCTGGGCCTTTGCCTCCTGATTCCCTCCTGTCGCGTGCCTCCGCCCGAGACCGATTCCCGCTACGCCGAAATGGAGGGCGAGGGTCTTGTGGAGGCTCTTGGGCTCGAAGTCCAGGGATGGGAAAAGAGAGCCCGGGATCTGGAGCGGCGGCGGCGCTTTTTGAAACGCAAAGCTCTCCAAGCCGCGAGGCTCGAGGGAGAAGCCCGGCGGGAAACGAGGAGGGCAAAGGCTCGTCTCCAAAAAGCCCAGGCCGCCCTTGCCAGGGAATTGTCCGAGCTGAGCCGCATCGAGAAGCTCTTGGCCAGTCAGACCAAACGGGCTGCCGAGGTCCGAAACGCCCTCGCGAAGATCGCTTCCGACCAGAAACGCCTGGCAGCCCTTCAGCGAAAAACCCAAAACCTTCCTGGGGAGATCGCTGTTTTGCTGGAGCAGGTGAAAAAACTCGAGGCCGCCCGCGCAGCGCTCAAGGCCAAATGGACTCCTCCCAAGCAAGCTCTCCAGCTGCCTTCGAAGAAGGTTCCTCCCGCGAAGTCTCTCTCAAAAAAGGGTAAAACCCCTCCAAAAATCCCCACCAAGAATCTCCCCAAAAAAAGGACCCCGGCCAAGAACCCTTCAACCAAGAGCCCCTCGATAAAGAACCCCTCGACAAAGGATTCATCGAAAAAGAACTCTTCGACAAAGAAACCTTCCACAAAGAAACCCCTGAAGAAGAAACCCCCGACAAAGAATCCTCCGACAAAAAACCCACCGAAGGCGAAAAAATGAGCAAGAACGAACCCCCCTTTTGGAAACACGCAGCCGAGGCGCTTGCTGTCCTCGAGGTCGGTGGCATTCCCCGCGCCGACCTCTTGGCCCTGCGGGAATACTGCGCCGCCCAGTCCGGAACCATCGACGCGGGTGTCCTCATCGACAAGATCCTCGCCGCCAACCAGGCCGATGAGGTCCAGCTTGCCCAACGCCTCGTTCAAACTCTTCACACCAAGCTCGCCGAGGAGGCCCCTTCCGTCCAACGCCTCCGCCGAAAACGCAAGGTCAAGGGCTTCTTCGCCCGTCTCAGCGGAAACCTCGTTGGCCAGTTCATCCTGGTCTTCATCTACTTCCTCATCCTGGCGGCCTTTCTCGTGGTTTTGAAGATGCGTTGGCCCAGCATGGACCTCTATGTCTGGGGTGATCGGTTTCTTTCTCTCTTCCGATAACCCCCAAGCTTCCCGAATGCAGGACCTCGAACTCCCTTCCGGGCCTGGGGGGGCGGGTTCCTTTGAGGGAAGGGGCTGGCTTGAGGAATTTTTCTCAATTTCAAAATAATGAAAAAGTAGCCCGAATCTGAGCCTTTCAGGAAAATCTTCCAGGTAATGGCTCTATGGCTACTTCTCCTTTTTCCCTTCCCTTTCTTTTCTCCCTGCTTCTTTCTCCCGCTTCCCACGCTTGTTGCAACAGCCAAGGGGTCCGCCTCCCGGTGGAAACCTTGCCCCCAGGAGGGTCTGGCGGGGTTCTGGGAAACCCACCTCCAAGCGTCCATGAGACCTCGACCCGGATCACGATCGTTTTTCCCGGCACCGCGAGTTTGGAAATGGGCAAACAAAAGAACCGGGTCCTGGGCATTCGTTGGCTGAAACTGAATGGCCGACTGGTGTATTCCATGGGAACGGAGTTCGTGCCCCCTCCGGTGATCGAGCTGGTGGATCGCTGCCCTTACCCACCCTTGGAGGAAAAAGGCCGACCTCGGCAAAGCTGGGTAGACCACCTGGCTCGAAGGGCAAGCAATCGCGGGTATTGGGCTCCCCTGGGGCCTTGCCGAACCCAGCTCTTGGCCCTGGAAAAGGCCCAGTACAAGGGATCCAAAATCGACGGGAATACGGTGAGCTTGCAATTCCTGACTCCCAGAGGGACGGTTTACTGGGTCTTCGAAGGGAGGACGAGTCTGATCGGGGGGCAATCCTTTGGAGGCTTGGGTTGGAGCCTCGAAGTCTCTCCCGGGATGGAAAACGTTGTTTGGGCGTATTACCAGGAACCGCTTCCCTTGGGCCAGGATTTTTGGTACCTGGCCCAAAATTGGGGGAACTTCCAAGAGGAGGCCCTCACCAAGGGAACGACCTTCCGTCTCCATCCCAATATGGCCTGGGGATATCTACAACCATTTTTATTCTTGGCCGGCAAGCAGGGAGCCTTGCTCGGGTGGTTGGAAAAACCGGACCCCTTCCAGGTGGAAATCCAGAAGATGGGGCCGAGGCTGGTTCGTTCCCTTGCCCTTCCCTTCGGCCCTGGGCCTCACCGCTCCACCCCCGTGAAGTACTGGCAGTTTTCTTCCCACTCCTACGCGGACAAATGGGCCCGGCTCAATGCTTGGACAAGGGCCTATGATGCTCTTGCGTCCTTTTACCGGGCGGAGACAGGAATCCAGGAAGGCTCTCCCAAACCCACCTATCTTTGGGGCATTCCTTCCGCCCAGTTCTACCTCAACCTCTTGCAATGGAAGAAAGGGCTGCTCAAAAACCCCCCGAAACCCTGGTTGCAAACCTTCAGAACCAAGGAACTCCTGGAACTGGCGAAACTGTGGATCCCCTTGGTCTATTTGCAATCTCCTTGGCATTCTGATCTCGAGCATCTCAAAGCCGACCGATTCTTGCCCACCCGCCATGATTCCAGGGTTCCCAAGCTGGAAGATCTGGGTTCCGGGCATGCTCCCTGGGAAGCCGAAATATCCAAGTCCATCGGGGGAGTCCCCGAACTGAAACGCCTGGTGCAACAAGCCCACCTCCAAGGCCAGAAGGTGATCCTTTGGACCAATCTCGCCCACCTGTCCATCTCTTCTCCCCGCTTGCTGCAAAACCCCGATTGGGCCATGTGGAGGAAGGAGGGGGTCCCCAACGATGAGGGCTACGGAGATATCACCGGGATGGATCTCTTCGGGGGGTATTTCGATGAACTGTTGGGAGGCTTGACCCGAGTCCATCGACAAACCGGTTTCGATGGGGTCTGGTTGGATTCCTTTTTGACCTTCGGCCTCGCCATCGATTACCGTCGTCACGCACCCCGTTCCCAAATGACCCGGACCTTGGAAATGATGAAACGCATCCAAAAGATGGGATTGTCCGAGCTCTACATCGAAGGGGTCAGCTTGCTGGGAATCTCCACAGGCGGGTATGGGTACGAGGGAACCTATTACGGGGGAACTCCGGACAAAGGGGAATGGGCTCGTTACCTGGCGATCCGTGGAAGGGAATATGGCCTGTACCACTATGTCACGGACACCTTCCTCGAGGTCAAAAGCTATTACAGGGCCCTTGCCTCGAAGGGAGTCATCGCTCTATTCAAACTGAGTCAACTCCAAGAGCTTGAGAAGAAAGTGCCTGGGGCAAGGGAGGACATCAGGCGATCCAATTTCGAGTATCTCTCTGTCCTTCCCTACATGCAGCACCGCTTGCTGTTGGGGACGGGATCCCTTTGGCAGGGGGTAGCCTGGACCCATGACCGGGGAAAGGAGATCGCTCTCTTTTCCTTCGTTCCCTTCGATTTTCCGGTGACGGGGAGCATGAAGGTTCGGGACCTCACCGAGGGACGCAGCTATGTCGTCAAAGGGAAACTGCAGACCAAGGAATGGCATACCTATCTCTTGAAACCATAAGGAGATGCGCCCTTTCCCGAGGGGTTCCCGGAAAAAAGGCCCGGATCCAAGCCGGGCTCTTTTCCTTTCCTTTGCCTTCTTGATCTCGAACTCCTCCTGGTCCCAGGGCGGAAGCTGACCAGGGTGGATCGAGGTCATGGGGATCTCGGGTCAAGAAAGGGGCCGAAGCAAGACGAAGATGAATAAAAATGTGAGATGTTCTACCGGGGATGTCTCCCATCAGTGATCTGCTCCCGGATAAGCCTAGGAATTGTTCGCGGATGAAAAGATGACCAAGAAAACCTACCTCTTCTCTCTCTCGGGTTTGCTTCTTCTTTTTCTCCCTCTTTCCTGTGGTGGGGGTGGAGGAGGGAGTGGGACCTCCACCCAGGTCCTCGAGGGGGAGAGTTACCAATTGACGGAGAACCAGCGGATCCATCGATTGGCCGGGTACGGGATCCATAAGGATGCCTGGTTGGAGGACGATCCCAGCACCCATCTCATCACGAACTGCTATTCCAAGGATCAGGAAGGCTATGACAAGCCTGGAGTTCCTTTCTTCAAGAATGGAACCGATGCCACCTTTGGCATGGATTTGGGGTTCCCTACACCGATCCGCGGCTATCCCAGCCAGTCGGGCGGCTTGCTCTATTTCTTCTTTGGGGATACGGATCCCATCTACAAACCGTGGTGGGACTCTTCGGGCGTAGTGACCAAGGATGAAGGGGCCTCGACCATGACCGAGAGTACGGTGTTCGGGGAGACTCCCTTCCAATTGGGGACCAGCAATGGGGATTCGATTTCCTATTTCTCCGATACGGACCCCAGCGACGGATTGGACATGCTCCACACCCTTCGAAACACAGAGGGTTCGAATACCCAATATGACACGAGCACCACTGGGGTGCTCTCCAACGCCTTTCGGAGCACGGTCGTGCGCCTCAATGCCAGCGCTGGTTCGGGACCGACCTACCTCGTGGGCTCGGTGACGCAGCACCGTCAGGGGATGGGCCAGGATTTTCTCGTGGCTCCCGATGTTCCCGGCGGAATCCTCTATCTGGACAACCGCAGCGCGAGCGATCCGAGCCGGCAAAAGGAATACGTCTTCAATTTCCGTTGGTACCAACCGAACGAGACCCTTCTCACAGCCGCAGGGGCTTCGGGAGATCTCTGGAAGGCCAACTACATGCTGAATTCCTACACCATGATCGCGGTCAGTACCGATCTCGGCCTCAGCTGGAAAGCCTGCCAGCAACGCCAGGACCTGTGGCCCAAACCCTTTTCGGGCTGGGATCCTCAAGGGGGAAGTTTTTTGAACTGCGATTGGAGCAATCCGGTCGAAGGCAAGTTCATCAACCTCGCCTTCCTGGAGGTCAGCAGCTCGGAATTCTCTTACCTTCCGACAAGCGATCCGGACGCCAAGGCCCGGGCGAGCGATGGAAAGTATGTCCTGATCTTCGGCTATGGAGTCGGCTCCAACCTGGCCATCCACCTCGCCTGCGTGCCGCGGGAGCGCCTGATCGATCTGGCCGAAAGCGCGGATACCCTGGGGGTCACCCTGGAGGGGGTGCGGTATTTTGGAGGTTTGGACTCTTCCGGCAACCCTCTCTGGAAAACGGCCGAGAGCGAGGCCATTCCCGTCTGCTGGGTGGCCGACCCCACGATCCGCGAGGAGTTGGAGACCCACTGCCTCAATCATTCGGATCCCTCCGTCAAGTTTCAATTGATCAAGGAATCCGTCGGGGGGGCCTATACCCTCTCCGTGCAGAGAGTGCAGACGAGCTTCAAGAATCGATCGGGAACGACGGTTTCCTTCGATCGCCTGGTCGCTGTCATGGATTTCGGCTATTCGGTCCTGCTCAAAAATTTGAAGACGGATAGCAGCGGCAACACACCCAAGACCATCAGCATCAGTGACCTCACCGCCGCCGACCACGGGAGTGGGGCCCAGACGACCGCCCAACCCGGGCCTGTCCTCTTCACCTGTGACCCCAAGTACCCCTGGGCCTGGAATTACAAGGATCCCAGCAAGCTCACCTCCACCAACATCGGGACGACGAGGGCCTTCCGTCCCCTCTTCTTCCCCAAGATGACCAACGACCAGCCCATCGAGGACAACACCGAGCATGACATCGGAGACGCTCCGGGCACCGTCTGCGGGATTCGGGCCGCTTACGGATCCCCGGGAGGTCCCCATGACAAATGGTATCTCCGGACCTTCGATCCCTACGCGACCAGTAAAACCGGTTCGGAGT
>DROQ01000200.1 GCA_011321845.1 Planctomycetota bacterium
CGACCGCCTGGCAAAGACCCTGGCTTTTCTCAATCTCGTCGCCCTTCCCGGCGCTCTCAGTAAAGAACCGACCTTGAATCTGCTAGCCCGGGAAGAGGCATTTCGAGCGATTCTTTCCTACGTATTCGGGCTTCAGCAGAAAAAGGGAAGCCTCGAGGAACTTCGCCACAGTGGCCTCTCTCTTCCCTTCTTTTTTGCTGGCCTCGAAGAGGCCACCTCCGACCTTCAAAGACGGATTCTGGAGGGACCGGGGGGGGCGAGAGGACCCGCCTATGATGCTCTCTGGTGGGCGACGGGTGCCCGGCTCGTCTCGCAGAAACATTGGAACGCTTTCTGTGAAAAGTGTTCCAGGAGCCCCAACGGAGTGGAGGGGCTCAAAGTGGCCCTTTGGCGGGTTCTTGTCCAAGGGATCCCTCTCCCTCCCGCTTCCTCTCTGCAAAAGGGGCTTCCTTCTGTGCCCCGCGGGATCCTGCTTTATCTCCATGGTCGAAAACCTCAGGCTTTGCAAACTCTGGAAGCTGGCCTCTCTCCACGGGTTTTCTACGCATTGAAGAGGCTGTACCCACCCGAGAAGGGGGAGACTCCCCTGGCAACTCCCATTCCCGCTCAAAATGGGGTCCTCCTTTGGAGGTTGTTGGGAGAGGCCTGGGCCCCCAAGGGTCTCCTCCCTGGGACCAGTCAGCGACTTCACTACCAATTCCTCTCCAAATGGATTGCCGAGGTCTTTATCAGTGGTAGTTCCTTTTTCCGAAGCCAGCAGGGTCTAAGCCCCCCTGGGATGGGGTACTTGCCCAAAGGCATTCGGGGGAACAGAGAAAGTTTTTTTCGGATCCTCAGTCTTTTTTTGGGAGAGCATCCCTTTTTCGGGGTTTGAATCTCGAACCGGGAAGGGGCCCTGGCCGGAAGCCTACTGGGGGCCCTTTCCCTCATGAGTTCCCTCATGAGAAGCATCCCCATAAGAATCTGAGCTGGCCTCTAACGATTTTTTCTGAAATTCGGTGGGGAGGGGGTTAAGATTCAAAAATGGAGGTAAGTGGAATGAAAGGAGCCTGTGACAAAACCCCAATTGAAACGGAGGAAACCTTCTTTGATGGGAAGGTTACAGGAATTGACTTCATTAACATCGAAACGACCAGGTACTGCAATTTGGAATGCAGGATGTGCCTCCAGTTCAATGATGGAACCACTGTTACCGGTCCCCATATGGACATGGAACTGTTTCGAAAAGTCGCCGAAGAAGTCTTTCCCCTGGTTTCAAGATTCCAACCGAGTGTTTCAGGAGAGCCCCTGATGTCTCGAGGTTTTAAAGAGATGCTTGAGATCTCTTTAAAACATGGAGTCCGCATGGAGATCTGCACCAATGCGACTCTGTTTACCCCAAAATTCATTGATCTCCTTTCCAAGGTTGCGGGGAAAATCTTGATTTCCTTTGATGGGGCTTCCAAAGAAGTGTTCGAATACATTCGAGGGGGGACGGAATTCGAGCAAGTAGTGGAGAATGTCAAAAAACTTTGCGCGAAGATCAACCTACAATCTCCAAGCAATCGGCCGGTTGTCGGGCTCGCCTGTGTTCTGATGGAAAAGAACATCCGAGAACTTCCCCAATTGGTCCGCTTGGCCAGGGACTTGGGGACCCATTTCCTCGCCTGTTCGCATGTGCATCCCGTCACAGCCGAAATGCGAGCCCAATCTTTGGCCAACTACCCCGAGTTGGCCAAAGAGAAGATCCAGGAAGCACTGCATTGGGCCGAAAAATTGAAGTTCCCCCTGATTTGCAACCCGCTCGATCAACTGATTGCTGCCACCGCATTGACGGGCAAAGGAAGGGAGAAAAGGAGGCTTACCAGCAAGGACGGAGTTTTCGAAGGGTTGGGGTATGTTTCCTGGGGGGAAGACCTGATTCCCGCCTGGCCTGAGGATCTTCCCGAGTCGGACTTCTCCACCTCCATCCGTCCGAACAGGAAAAGGGTTTCCAGGAAGAATTCTTTGGCCAAAAACGAACCCAACACAAAGATCAACGCGGATTCCGCAGAGCTTCCCAGTTCTCTCTGGTTCTGCGATTTCCTTTGGAACAAAAGCTATATTGCTCTGGATGGCTCTGTTCGTCCTTGTTGTGTCCCCGGGACTCCAAACCTTGGAAATGTGAAGGAGAAGCCCTTCATGGAGATTTGGAACTCCGAAGAATATCGCAAGATGCGCCTTCGGCTGGCCCAAAAAAAGCCTCTTCCGTTTTGCCGTGGTTGCCAACATATCCGGGAAGTCGATGATCCCTCATTAATCGCCCATATTTTGGAAAACCGGCCCTTGAAAGAGGAGGAGGAACCTTCCTGGGAGGAACAAGGTCTTCCCACCCTCCATTGGGAGGAGGCAAAGGATGTTCTGGGATACGAACTCCAGGGCTCTTTCGACTCCTTTCGGAATATCATGTACTCAACCGGGAGGGAACCGCAGGATTTGCTCCAGGAGAACCGGTTCCAAATCACCAAGGAGTTGTGGGACGCAACTCCAAAGGACCAAATCATCTGGTGGAGGGTTTGGGCCCACCGCGAGGGAGAATCCTGGGTTGTTGGGCAAGGGCAACTGATCAAAGAAGTCTCCTGAATTCCAGGCAAAGGAAGGACGGATGACCCGGGCCGCTGGCTCAGGGGGAACAAGTCCCTCAGAATCGTCCCTCAGAAACCTCTCTCAGAAACATCCCTCAGAACCAAGGTTCAATAGGGAAAAAGAGATGCTGCAAAGCGTTGGACCTCTTCTTTCTTCACAGCGGCGGGGGGACTGATCCGAAGAGTGCCGTAGGGATGGGTTCCCAAGAGTGGATGGATCCAGGGGGCGCAATGTTGACCAGCCCTCAGGATGAAGCCTTGGGCCTCCAGGAGCATGGCCGTCTCGTGAGGATCGGTTCCGAGGAGATCCAAGCTCAACACCGCGACCCTCGGCCGCGTGTCCGGATGGGGGCCCATGCGCTTGAGTTTCTTCGCCTCTTCCCATTCTCCTAGGGCGTCCCAAATCTTCTTCAGGGAGAGGAGTTCGGCTTGATGGAGGATGTGTTCCCTGCCTTCGAGGGCGGTGAGGGCCGCCAGAAGCCCCATTCGCCCTGGGGTGTTGGGAGTACCGGCCTCGAGGGCATGGGGGAGGGTCTGAGGCATAAGCCCATCTGGGGTAGGGCTCCCCGTTCCTCCTTCGACCAGGGGGCGAGGAATGGGACAGTCCCTTGAGAGGCAGAGGGCACCAACGCCGGGGGGGCCCATCAATCCCTTATGGCCTGGAACGAGGTAGGCGTGACCCTCCAGGTCGGAGAGGGGGATTCTGCCCGCGGTCTGGGCGCAATCCAGGAGGACGAGGGCTTCCCGGTCTTTGGCCCATCGGATCAGGGGAGGAAGGTCGAGCACCAAACCGGTGACGTTGGAAGCATGGTTCAGGCAGAGCAGCCTGGGTTGCGGACCGCTCCCAAGACAGCGGTCGAGATCCTCGGGATCGGGCCCCAGGAGGGGATCCGAGGGAATCAGGTCGAGCTGGATCCTCCCCTCCTTTTTCATCGCGAGGAGGGGCCGTGCGACCGCGTTGTGTTCGAATGGGGTAGCGAATACCCGATCCCCAGGGTTCAGGATGCCCTTGAGGAAGAGGTTGGCGGCTTCGGTGGCCCCGGAGCAAAGGATGACCCTCTCGGTGGGGACTCCGCAGAGGAGGCCGAGTCTTCGACGAAGGTCTGCGGTTCGGGAGGAAACTTCTTGATGCAGAGCGGTCGAACCACGGGAGGCGTCGACTCCCAGGCGTTCGAACCAATCCTTGATGGCTTGGACTACCTCGGGGGGCTTGGGGCGGGAAGTTGCCGCATGATCCCAGTAGACAAGTGGGGCTTTCATTCTCAACTCCCCAGATAACGATCGAAGAGGGCGCGAGCCCTGGCGGGATCATCCGTCCCTTGGACAATGGCGCGACCATCCTCGAAGACCGTGATCTCGCCCTCGGGGAAACGGGCACGGAGGAGGAAGGGGAAGAGCTGGAGCAGCTGATCCCCCTCGAGTTTGTCGGCCAGACCTTGGAGGTCGACCCGAGTTCCGGAAGGTGCTTGGAGTTGCACAGCGAGCCTTCCGCAGAGGGGGACGGCCTGGGTTGCCTGGGAAGGGTCGAGAGCAGGGAATCGGGCTTCGTTGCAACAGGGGCAGGTCGGGGAGGGAGTCTTGGGAAAGCCCATGTTGCGGAACTGGGTTTCGAACAGGTCCCCGATGAACAGTGCCCCTTCGGGCGCCGTTCCTGTTCCCAAATAGCGCAGGGCCCAGGCCAACTGGAGGGTCGCCGTATAGGCGGCGGCGGAGGGAAGGACGCCGGCGCTCTCACAAGTCTGGGTCTTGGAGATCGGGGGAGCTTCGGGAAACAAGCAGCGCAGGCAGGGACCTTGGGGCTGGAAGAAAGCCGCCATCGACTGGGTCCCCACACAGGCCCCGTAGATCCAGGGGATGCCCGATTTTTTTGCGTAGTCGTTGAGCATGTAGCGCGTCTGAAAATTATCCGTGCCATCCACGAGGAGGTCCACACCTTCCAATCGCTCTTCGATATTCTCCGGCCGGAGATCCACGAGTTCTATGCGGAGATCGGTTCCAACGTGGATCCTCCCCAATGCTTGGGCGGCGGCGAGAACCTTGGGCCTTTGTTCCTTGGCGTCTTCTTCATCGTAGAGGTGTTGCCGGTGGAGGTTGGAGAGTTCGACAAAATCCCGGTCCACCAGGACCAGCTTGCCGATTCCAGCCCGGGTGAGGTCCTCGGCCACTCGGGAACCCAGTGCCCCCAAACCTACGATGGCGGCGCATGCCTTGGAGAGGGCAGCTTGTCCCTCGGCCCCGAATTCGGCAACCCGCTCTTGTCTCCCGAAGCGAAGTTCGGGGGATGGGCCGGATGTTGGTTTGGGCTCCACCACGTGGTCCCTCCTTAGAGCTTGAAGAATTTACGATTGGTCTCGATGAAGGACTTCCAAAGAGGAGGAACATCATCCTCGTGCAGGCAAGCATCCACTGGGCAGGCTTCTACGCAGAGAGTGCAATCGATGCAGTCCAGGGGATGAATGTAGAGCTGGGGGCTGTTTTCATCCGTGTAAATACAATCAACAGGGCAAACATCCACGCAGGATCGGTCCTTGACCCCTACACAGGGTTCACAAATGACATGTGTCATTCCCGTCCATCCTTCCCATCATCCAAAGCTGCCAATCTCGATGTCCATGCAAGTTGGTGCGAAAGGGGGGACTCGAACCCCCACGGGTTACCCCACAAGATCCTAAATCTTGCGCGTCTGCCAATTCCGCCACTTTCGCATGAAACTCCGCAGGCCCCTGGAGTCATCCAAGGAGCTGGGGAAAGGGGGCAGGATTAGAACCGGGACCCCTTTGAAAGGAAAGCAATTTCGCCTGAACATCGAACAAAGGCAAGGATCCTCAGGGGCGGCCCGAATCCCCTCAGGGCGGGCCTTTGGGGGCGCTCCCCGCGTATAGAGCTGTGGATGGTGTCGAAAAATTCAACAATGGGCGTCAACCAGGGCGGTGCAAGGGTCGAAGAGGGTCCTTGGCAAACTCAGGAATGAGGAAGGGGGGGCAAATGGGTATCGATCCTTATCGGTCTGATCAGGTTTCCAGGAGAAAAGAGGCAGGGAAAAGCCATTCTCCCAGGCATCCTGGCGGGATGGGTTTCAAGCTCCGTTTTCTTCATGGTGCTCTGCTGGTCCTTTTTGCCTATGCCCCCCTTTCGTTGATGGGCTGTGGAGGTTCGGGTTCGATCACGACGGGGGGAGGTGGAACAGGAGGGAACCCTGGAGGCCCGGGGGGCAGCGGGGGAGGTGGAGGCCGTAGAGGTGGGATCGGGTCCGCAAAAGGCCTCAAAGTCCTCGCGCAAAATGATTCGAGCAACAGCAGGAATCAGGTCATTCTCGCCTCGGTTCCCTTTCCCGAAGGTGCGGTCAAGGACCTTTCTACCTGGGGGATTTCCGGCCTGGGGACCGCCTGGAGGATCCTCCAGCGCTGGGGGGATGGGAGTGTCAGGATTGCCCAAGCCCAATTCCTGGACACCTTGAAGCCCTTTGAAACCAAGACCTACGAGGTTGTGGATCAGGTCAAAGCCCTTACGGGCCCCTTCGTTCCTAATCCCTGGGTGGATGCAAGGATCAAAGATGGGGCTCCTGGCACCAAGGTCGAAGTCGTGGACGAGGATGGGGTCGTCTATACGGGAACCCTCGAAGGTCCCGGGGAGACCCTTCATGAGACCTACCTGGTACGCACCCGTTTCTGGCGGTTTTACTGTAAAAATCCCGATCCGAATAAGGGGATCGGGCGTGACTTTTTGACCGTCCGTGTTTACCGGACCGAATTCCGCGACATGCCTTTTGTGAAAACCGATGTTGTGGTGGGCAATGATTATCTTGGGGCCGATGACACCCAGGGATCGAAGGATCCCAACCTTTACCCTCTTGGGCCTGTCTCTTTCAAGGAAGTTCGAATCGGCTTCGTCGGGGTCTGGAAGGGAATGTACCACCAAAAGAGGGAAGGAGTGGGGACTCCGCTTTTCGACTCCAAAACGGGTTACGAATGGTTCTCCGTTTTAAAGAACACTTGGTTGGACGATGGACAGACCAAGCTTTACAGCTTCGTTCTCTACTTCGAGGCTGCCAACGGTGACGCCAAGGCCAAGGCCAAGTGGCAAACTCTATTTGGGGATCTTTTGTTTTATCCTGTGAGGCCTCTGGCGACACTTGCGACCTGGCAGAAGACTTGGGCCCTCGGACTCCTTGGAGGACCCGTCACGGGTCCGACCAACGCCTACGACCGGGCAGAGTCGGCCTGGGTCCACTGGAAGAGCGCGGATCATTTCGGTCCTTGGGGGAAATGGGGAGACGTCAAGTTCACCAATACGACAGGCACACCGCGGAACGGCCCTTTTTCCGAGGATCTAGGGCATGCGATTCAGGGCGAAAACCCTCATCTCCTGGAGGTCCTGGAGGGCAAGGCACGGATCCAGGCAGTGCGTCAATATCATATGTGGGGTCTCGAAGTCGGAGAAAGGGACAACCAATACCTTTGGGACGGAGTTCCTTATCGCAAGGGGGGACGCAAGCTCTCGATCGAGACCCGGGGAAGATTCCAACTTCTGAACAACGACCCCTATACCCGCTGGCGACGCGGCGTGAACTGGAAGGACGTAGGACATGGATGGAACCAATATGATCATGAGCATTTCACGACGGATTTCCTTTTTGATTATTACACTGTCACGGGAAGCTTCTGGGCGCGGGATGAGCTGAGGATACTGGGGCAATGCCTCAAGGGGCTCATGCGGCTCCAGTATTATTTCACGCAGCACATCCAATCGGCGCGGGCCGAAGGTTGGACTCTTAGCTCTTTCATTCAGTGTTGGCTCGCGACAGGAGACCCGGATCTCAAAGACTACGCCCTGAAGAGGATCAAGCTGGTTGTCGACGCCGAGCGTCCTCGGGCACATGCTTCCAAAGCCTTCGTTTTCCAATGGAATCATCCTCTAACCAAGTACCCTACTCCAAGCGCCTTCTTCATGCCCTGGCAGCATGGTCCAGTCATGCTCGGGTATCTCGCCGCATACAGGTTCTGGGGAAGCAAGGAGTCCTTTCAGATCGTCAAAGACGTGGTTCATACCATTGAATACTCCTGGGTGAAGAACTACAAAAACGATCCGAACTTTGGAAACATCGCGGATGGTTTGCGCTATTACGTGCCCGCGAAATACAACGGGAACGACGTTTCCGCGGATTTCTTCGATTCTTGGGCGGGGATCGGCCCCCGCTGGGGGGACAGTCCGCTGGGCGGGGCTCATGAATTCCTGCTTTCCGGCCTCTACCAGTTGATCGACACGACGACCGACAAGGTCCTTCAGGACAAGGCTCGCTACTTCGCAGGCAAACTCCTCGGACCTATCGATGCAAGCCGGTCCCGACTCTGGAACAAGTGGACCTTGGCCATTCCTGATCGTGTCCTTCCTTAGCGGTGCGCGAAAAGAACAAGGGCGTCAAGGGGTATAGGTATTGTCCAAGGGCCTGTTGATGTTTTTCTCGTAGAGTTTTCGGTCGAAGGGGAATGAAAAAAAGCGGTGGTGCAAACGGATGTGGGCGAAACGCCGGAGAATGAAGTAGAGGACCCGGGATTTCGGGTTTTGAATGGGGATTTTGCTGCTTGCCAATGGGAGGTAGTGGTAGACGAGGGCTTTGATTCGTTTTTCCAGCGCGGGAGGGATCCAAGGCATTGTCCTCAAATGTTCCTGCCCAAACTCGACTCTTGAGGCCAGAAATCGGTCGACCCTTCGGGGAGGTTCCTTTGTCTTTGCCAGGGCTTCTTCACCCAGGGGAGTTCCGAAGGGGGGTTGGAAAAAACGGAAAGTAAAGGTGATTTTGTTAGGATCCAATGTCCTCAGGGTGTGGATCAGTTCCAAGCTGAGATCGAGATCCTTTTTGCTTTCACCGGGAATCCCGAAAACGAAATTGTGCATGCAATGGATTCCACGTTTCGTGGCTTCCTGGGTGACCTGAATCACCTGGTTTCGGTTGTGTCTTTTTCCCATGCGTGTCAAGGATTTGGAGGAGCCACTTTCGGTTCCGAACTCGAGTTTGGCCATACCGCCAGCCCTGAGTTGATCCCATTCCTCCGGCGAAAGTTGCGCCATATCCGAAACAGAGACCAAGCTGAACCAGTGACCGTCCGGGATTTCCCTGCCAAATGCCTGGGCGAAAGAAAGAAGTCGTTTCCGATTGGAGGCGAAGTCCAGTTCTGCCAGATGGAACTGGCAAACCCCGTAATCGTTCCGAAGTCGTTTTAGATGAAAGACGGCACGTTCTGGCTCGAGAAAGGCCGGGGGAAAATCGCGCCAGTAACAAAAGCTGCATCCCTTGGCGCATCCCTGGGTGAAGGATGTGATCAGTGTCGATCGATCATTTCCAAAAATCCCGCCTTTTTGGATCCAACCCTGGAAATCCAACATTTGGTAGATGTCGTAAACTTCGGAGGGAACTCGAAATCGCTTCGGTGGGGGAGGTCCCTCGAAAGTCCGTTTACCGCTTCGAATCAGGCCGGGAACGGAATCGAAGCCGCTTTGTTTCTCGATGGCCCGAAGAAGGAGGGGAAGCTCGAGGATTCCCTGGCTCTGAAGGAAAAAATCAAAACCCTCCAAAGACCAAAACCCTTCTGTTGGTAGACGGGCGATCAGGGGACCGCCAAGAATCAAAGGTCTCTGTGGGTAGAGTCTTCGGAATTTTTCTTGAAGGTAAAAGGCTTGGGTGGATTGGATCAAAGGCTCGAGTTCGTTGCACCAAAAGACCAAGGCATGGACATCGGAAGGAAAGCCGTCTCCCAAGGACACCCCCTTTCGTTCTTCGAGGTCCTGGTCGAATAGATGGACTGGGTATCCTGCGGCCAGAAGAGCGCCGGCGATGCGGAGCGACCGAAAGGGGGTTCCCTGGATGGTTCCTTGGCTCACGGAATTGGGGGAAGTCCATCGTGGAACAACGAGGAGGACGGGAGGGCGCTGTGCGTCCATTTTCCTTCCCTGGGGGAGAAGAGTCTGCATGTTTAAAACCCAGGCAACAAGTCCAAGGGGTCGAACTTGGGACCTTGGATGAGTTCGGTCTCCACACATTCTTCCCAGGCGGGATCCTGGAGAATGGAGAGGAGTTGCAGAGCCATTTCCTTCGATGGAAACTGCCAAAGGACGGTCCAAAAGGGTGCTTGCCCTTCCGTTTCAGGTTGGGATAGGAGAAAGGGTCCTAGGACATGGACATCCTGGGGAAGAAGGCTTGCCCGTTTTCGCATCTGCTCGTGAAAAAGCCCGGGGTGCTCCTGTTCCACCCGACCTTTCCATTCTTTCCGAACTCGAAAGCGCTCAAGGATTCCCCACTTTTCTTCCTGCATGAACCTTCAACCTTTCAGGCGCTTCCCCGAATCCTAGGAAACTTGCGTAGATTGGACAAGGGGTCATGATGATCGGGATGAACCAGGATTCGAATCGCAGCATGGGCCTCTTCCTGGTCCTTCTTTTTGGGCTTGGCCTCCCCCTTCTCCATTTCTTTACTCCTCTCCTCTCTCCCCTTGGATTTGAGGCGACTCGCATTCGCGACGATGCTGCTTACCAATTTGTTGTTGCAAGGAACCTGGCGGAAGGAAAAGGCTTTGTCTTCGACGGAGAACATCTTGCTTCCGGTGTCCAGATTCTTTGGACTCTGATTCTGGGAGCCTCTGCCAAGGTTTTTGGGGTTTCCTCCCTTCCCATCCTCTCCATGCTTCTTGGGGTAGGCCTTTTCCTTGGATCCGTAGTTTTTGCTTTCCGGTTGCTGGAACGGAATTTCGGGACTCGGATTGCGCTTTTGCTTGCATCGCTCATGGCTTCCAGAGGGCTCGTTTTCGCCGAGGCGATGAATGGGCAGGAGACATCTTTGGCCCTCCTTGTCCTCTTTCTCTTCGCCTATTGGGCCTTTCCCCGCGAAGGCCAGGTAAGCCCTCATGGCACCCGATTGCGCATCCTGGTGATTCTCCTTCCTTGGATCCGAACGGACCTCCTGCTCTTTCCCCTGGGGCTTGCCCTTTGGCCACGGATCGCCCATTACTTTGGTCTTCCCGCGAGGGAAACCCGGCAGGACTGGATCGATCTCGGCCTTTCCCTCGGCCTTTATCTTCTCGGCAACCTTCTTTTTTTTGGGATTCTTCTTCCACCCAGTGGTTTTGCGGTTCCTTGGCTCTTTCACGCCAATTTCCTGGCTGGCGGGCCCGGAATCGTGGATTGGATCGGGCAATTCTGGTGGTTCCTTCGGCCCCTGTTCATCGGGGCGCCTTTTTTGATCGCGGGGCTTCTTCCCGCAATGGCCATTGGATGGTGGCTCCTCGCTCCCCTTGCCCGGCGCCAAAGAGGCATCCCTCTTTTCCTCGTGTTCCTTGCCTTTCTTTTCGGGGCTTCCAACCTGGAAGGGCTCCTTTTCGGATCTCTCCTTTTGGGCCTGGGGCTCGGCCCCACTCGGCGCCAGCAATTTTCCTTCAGCGGAGAAGGGGCGAGCGCGAGCCTCCTCGCCTTTTTCGGTCTTGCCTTTCTGCATCTCGTTCTGCGTTGGTATCCAAGGGATTATTATTTTGTTCCCCTTCTTCTTCCGGGATTCTTATGCCTCGGCCTTCTTCTGGAACGCTGGACCAGCGATGAAGGGCTTCAGGCCTTTATTCCCAGGGTACTCAGGGACCGTATCGCCTATCTTGTCCTCCTAGGCTTGGGCCTCTCTGGAGCCTTGCCTCCTGGTTCCCGCTTCCCGTGGCAGGAGGAGATGCGCTTTGCAGGTCGCTGGTTGGCCCAGGTCTTTCCTTCCCATCCTCCGCTCGGTTCCTTCAATGGGGGATGGATCGCCTGGGAATACCAAGGAAGAGTCCTCAACCTCGATGGATGTGTGGACGGCGCCGCCCTACCTGCCCTCAAGGAAAGACGTCTCATCGAGTGGCTCAAAGGCCTTGGGGTTGGGCTCATCCTGGACAGTTGGCGACAACTCGGACTTCGAGACCCCGATCCCCATTCTCCGCATGCATCGGGTCGCTATCTCGGTCCACGCGGGTTCAACGAATTGGTCCCTCTGATTTCCTTCGACCTTCCGGGGGTTGAGGGAAGGCATCCGGGAACAGGTTCCCTGGTCCTGTGCATGGCCGAGGGAGAGCCCCTTCCCCCCCTTCCTCCTGCCCCCCTTCTTCTAGGAAAGGACTCGAAGGGGCGTCCTGTCCTTTTCGCCAAGAGAGGTCCAAAAGGTTACCAGCTTGAAATCGAAATCGAGGGGGATCGGAAAGGGCGCCACAAACTTTCCATCAGCTCCGATGCTTCCAAAGCGCCCTATCTCCTCACTCGCATCCCTGGAACAAAAGGCCGAATCTTCTTTGCAAACGGCAGGACCATTTCCTTTCCCTAGCTGTCTGCCGGACTTCGCCATCCGGTTTCCCGAGTTGTTGCGTATCGAAGACTGGCTTTTGTCCTTCACGGCCTGATGGGCAGGCCTGTCCAAGATAGCTTTTCCAAAACCTTCTAAACGTAAGCCTGAAAACCAAATCCCTGGAAAAAAGACAAGGGGAACCTGATTTCGAAAGGTCGGATTTTGGGCTTAGGGTGCAGGTTTCAGCGGGAATGGAAGGGGTTTCGAGAAGAGAGCCGGGGATCTTGGACAGCACTGCCTGATGGGAAACCTTTCAACCTTCGGTTTTCAAAAAAGAACCTCTCTCCAATCGCATTCGGGCTTGTACCCAAGTTCCCTTTTCGCACGCCTCTGGGAAAGAGTTCTGGATTGGGTCGCCTGGCGCAAAAGATCGGGGGCGACTCTTTCCGGAGAAGTCCAATTCGGATTTTCACCAAGAGCAGCGGCAGCCGCTTCGATGATCTCCACAAAGCTCGGACTCTCCTTTCCGGAGATGTTGTAGGGACCTTGTGCACGAGGGTTCAGGGCAGCCAAGAGAAAAGCCTCTGCGACATCCTGGACTGGGGCTAGTTCGATGGGGACTCCACCGTTTTCGGGACGCGGGAGAGGGATAGAACTCCTAAGGAGTGCACAGAGGGATTCGCGCATTGCGCAAGGGGCCCTGCTGATCAAGGAAGGAAGCCGAAGCACACAGGCCTGGGGAGGAAGTTCCTGTTCCGCAAGCCATTTGGACCAGCCATACGCATCCGCTGGAGCCTTGGGAAAGCTTTCGTCACCCCGGACCATTTCCCCCTGGGCGTAGATCGTCGCGGACCCTGCCATGACCATCCTGACCCCAAGGTTCCTGGAAACCCGAGCGATGCAAGCTGTCCCTTCCACATGGATGCGTCTGAACTCCTCCTCCGAGCCCGTAAGGATCCCCGCGAGGTGAAGGATGGCGGTGACTTCCTTCCATGCCTCTGTCAAACCTTCTTCGTCCCACAAGGAAACCTGGACAGGGATACAAGTGGGAGGAAGGGGGTTCTTGTGACGAACCGCAAGGACTTTGTGTCCTGTTTCCTGAAGGACCCGTGCCACAGCTGTCCCGAGTAGACCAGATGCTCCTGTCAGACCAAAGATCATGAGGACCCCTTTCGCTCGTCTTCTTCCGATTCTTCCATGGAATGGTTCCTGTTTCGGTTTCTTTGGAATCTGTTCCCAGGCCTTGTGCCTTGGTGTTCGAGAGGGAAAAGGGATAGCATCTTAAAGCGAATGTGTGGAAAGATCGCCTGCGCGAATCGTCTTCCAGGGAGTTTGGTGGATGAAAGAATGTCGGCTCAACCCAAGAGGTGCATGATGAATTTCGTTCGAATCTCGGTGCATACCGATCCCATGAACGCCGAATTGGCCAGATCGATGCTTTTGGATTCGGGTCTCCATCCTCTTCCCATACGTCTTGCGCCAAATGTCTCCCTGGCCGGAGCGGAGCAGGGTTATTGGCTTTGGGTTCCCGAGCCAGAAGGGGAAAAGGCCAAGGCCTGTCTCCAAGGCACATCCTTTGAAAAGAATCTCTGGGAAGGGGGGGACTGAAGAAAAGTGGCCAGGGAAGTGGCGGAGAGGAAATGGGGGAGCGGAAAAAGGCGTAAGGGAGACCTACCACGAAGTTGCAGGCCCTGAAGGATGCCCCTGAAGAAGGTTCTTGAAGAACTCCTTCCGGGGTTGCGGCATCGGCTTTCAACCTGATGGATGCCCCAGAAGAGGGTTTTTGAAGAACCGGGTGGAAGAACCGGGTAGAAGAACCGGGTGCTTGGAGGACAAGAAAGAGGGCAAGAAGGGTGTGGTGCCCCCGCAAGGACTCGAACCTTGGACCCACGGATTAAGAATCCGTTGCTCTACCAACTGAGCTACAGGGGCGAATGGAAGGGACTTGGCTTCCAACTGATTGGAAGGGCGGGATCCTAAGCTTCCTGGGGTTGTTGTCAATAAAGGATTTCGGAGGTTTTCGCCGCTTGTTTTGGGGCCGATGGGTCTCTAATATGCTCCGCCTTCATGGTGGCTGTAGCTCAGTTGGTAAGAGCACCCGACTGTGGATCGGGAGGTCGGGGGTTCAAGTCCCCTCAGCCACCCCACTTTGCCTCGAGGGCGGGCGGTCACGCTGGCTCTCGAGGCTTTTTTCATGGGGGCGGGTGGGGTGTTTCTGCCGATAGCAGAATCCTCCCCCGGTTTCTTTTGCAGCTCGGATGAACTTCAACAGTCCACAATACGGCCTCTTTCTGCTGCTGACCTTTACGGTCTACTGGCTTTTACGGAAGAGGCGGGATCAGCGCTACCTGTTCTTGCTGCTGGCCTCCTGGTTCTTTTACGGCTCCTGGAGGTGGCCCTACCTGTTTCTGATCCTGGGTTCCACCCTCCTGGATTACTGGGCGGGAGGCGAGCTGGCCAAAACGGACCCTGCTGACCCATCCCAGCAAAAACGGCGCAAGTGGCTTCTCATGGCCTCCCTCGTGGGGAACCTGGGGACCCTTGCCGTCTTCAAATACTTCAACTTCTTCATGGCCAATTTCGAAGGGGTATTCCAGGCCATGGGAGTGTCGGTCCCGCAGCTCGAACTCCTTCTGCCGCCGGGGATCAGCTTTTACACCTTCCAGACCCTGAGCTACACGATCGACATCTATCGGGGGCAGCTAAGGCCTGCCAGGAACCTGAAGGAATTCGCCCTCTTTGTCGCCTTTTTTCCTCAGCTGGTGGCGGGGCCGATCGTGCGGGCCCGGGATTTTCTTTGGCAGCTGGACCGGCGGGCGAGCCTGGATCGCGAGCGCCTCCTTTCCGGGCTCTATCGGATCTTTGTGGGCCTGGGCAAGAAGATCCTCATCGCGGACCTCCTGGCCGTAAACCTGGTGGATGGGGTGTTCCAACATGGATCGCAGGCCTCCGGCTGGCATGCTCTCCTGGGAGTCTACGGCTACGCCTTGCAAATCTATGGCGACTTTTCGGGCTACAGCGACATTGCGATCGGATCGGCGCGGATCCTGGGCTTCGAGATCCCGGAGAACTTCAACGCTCCCTATATCGCACGTTCGATTCAGGATTTTTGGCATCGCTGGCACATCTCTCTCTCGACCTGGCTGCGGGATTACCTCTACATCCCCCTGGGCGGAAACCGGATCAGCGCGGTTCGCACCTACGTCAACTTGATGCTGACGATGCTCCTTGGGGGGCTCTGGCACGGGGCGGGCTGGAACTTCGTATTCTGGGGGGGCTTGCACGGGCTTTGGCTTGCGGTCAATCGCTGGTGGGACCGGCGCGGCTTTGGCCGGCTCGGGGGGCGGTTGGGGCAGTTCCTTGCGATTCTCTTGACGTTCCACATGGTCTGCCTTGCTTGGGTTTTCTTTCGGGCGCACAGCTTCGGGGATGCGGCCGATGTGCTGCGACGGATCTTCCGTGGGGGGGGCGTCCCGACCCTCCTGCCGGGAGTCTGGGTGGCCTTCGTTCTCGGCTTTGGGACCCACTTCCTGCCCAAGAGGGTCAAATCCCTCCTGCAACAGGCCTGGGTGGCCCTGCCCGCGCCCATTGTGGGCCTCCTGATCTCCATCCTCCTCGGGCTTTTCGCCTTCAGCGCGGTCAAGGGTGTCCCTTTCATCTATTTCCAGTTCTGAGCCATGGAACGCGTTCACCTTCAGTCCGAGAAACGAGGTCCCACGGGCAGTGGGGGGGGCGAGGACTTCCCTCTCAAGACCCTGGTGGGGCTGGTCTTGGGGCTGGGAATGGGTGTCCTGCTTTGCCTTCCCTGGCGCAGGGACCGGGCGGAGCGGATGCCGGAGTTGGGGGCCATCGGTCAGGTCATGGCCGGGCTGCAGGGGCTGCCGCAACAACGAGCCGAGGGGGAGATCCGGGTCTTCGTTTTCGGGGCCTCGATGAGTTTCGGCCTTCCTTACCGCCCCGAGGGGCTGGCTTCCTGGGCGCGGGTATTGGAGCAGGGGCTGCGCGAGCTGCTCCCCAATCGGCCCATCACGGTCCGTCCGATCGCCCAGCCGGCTGTGGATGCAACCCAGCTCTCCAAGGTGGTCTCCTTCATGCTCGGCTGGAACGCCACCCACGTCCTCTTTGTCCTGGGGCAGAATGAGTTTTTGAACCGGGTGGCCTATGGCGAAGAGCTGATCCCTTCCAGCTTGCCGGCGCGGATCGGGATGGAGCTGAGCGAGGGGGCCCGCGGCCTCATGGAGACGCTGTGGGAGCGCTACCTGAAAAAAACGCCGGGTGCGGGGGGGAGGGCGCCCGACTTCTTCCAGAGCCTGCGCAATGCCCGTCCCGGCAAGCCCGCCATTGGCGGCCTCCCTGTCCGGGAAGCCGATCGCCGTCTCCTCATCGCCCGCACCCGGAGGGCCCTCGACCGCGTGGCCAAGGCCTGCAATGAAAAAGCGGTTCCCCTCGTCCTCTGTCTGGCCCCCCAGGCTTTGGACGGGTTCCCGCCATGGCTTTCTCGCATCGGGGTGCCGCGGCCTGGCTTGCCCTATGGGCCCCCCAAGGCCCATTTCGTCGCTGGCCGCCGCGCGAGGCGGGCCGGGCAGGCTCAAAAAGCCCGCGAGGAATTCTGGACGGCCCTCGATCTGGACCTGGCTCCCTTGCACCAGACCCGGCCTCTTCGGCGCATGGTCCAGGCTTGGGCGCGTGCCGAGGACATCCCCCTCCTGGACCTCAGCGAGCCCCTCCAGGGCGGGGACGGGATCGCCGGGCCCGAGTTTTTCCTGGATTACGCCCACGTGGACCTGAGGGGGCATCGACGCATCGCCGCCTTTGTCGCCGAAAGCCTTCAGGGAACCTGGTGGCCCAAACTCCCCAAGGCCTGGCGGGATCTCTTCGAGGAGCGCGCCCGGGCTTGGCATCGTGACATGGTGACCCAACGCTCCCGCAAGGAGGCTCGAGCCCACCTCGCGAAAAACGTGGGACGTTGGATGCTTGTCTTTGGGAATTTTCAAGATGCCCTCCCCTTTCTCGAGGAGGCAGTCCGGGGTCTCCCCGAGCGCGAGGACCTCAGGGAGGAACTGGCCTTTTGCCGCAGGGAATTGGAGAAGCTCCGATGAGGCCGGCCAAAACACAGGCAGAGCCCCCCGCGGGAAGCTTTCCCATCCGGCCCGTCCTTGGGATCGTACTGGGTTTCCTGGCCGGTCTTTTCTTTTTCCGCGCCGCCTTTCCCGATCCGACCCTCGAGCTTCCCTCCGTCGCGGTTCCCCCCGATCCCCTTCCCGCCCTCCAGGGATTGCGTAAAAAAAAGGCGTCGGGGGAGCTGAGGATCTTCGTTGCCGGTGCCAGCATGACCGCCGGTTACCCCTACCAACCCCTGGGTTCGGCCAGCTATGCCACCCAACTCGAAAAGGGGCTCCGCGCCTGCTTTCCCGGCCGTCCCATCCATGTCCGCCCCTCGGCCAAACCCGCCCTCGACAGCCCCCAGCTCCTTCGCATGGTCCGCAAGTTGCTCGATTACGATCCCAGCCTTCTTGTGGTCACCCTCGGTTCCAACGAATACGCCAATCGCCTCTTTTCCGGGCATCGCCTCGTTCCCAGGGGAATCCTCCCCAGGGTTGTCGATCGCTTTTCCCTGGGGAGGCGTTTTTGGTATGCCTTTTCCCAGTACCTCCAGGGTCCGGGAGGGACCGGGGAGTCCGAGGATGCTCTCAATGCCCTGATCAAAAAGGTGCTCGAGGCGGCCCCTGGAAAACCGGCTCTCAGCGGACTGCCCTTCGATCCCGAGGAGCGGAGCTTCTTGTTGCGGCGTCTCCGGCGTTCCATGCGGGAGATCTCCAAGCTCTGCCGGGCCCGGGAAGTTCCCCTCGTCTTCTGCGTAGCCGTCTACGGGCTGGATGGGTCCTGGCCCTGGGGCCTCTCCAAGGGGGTGGACCCCCTTGGCCGTGCCCGCATCGACAAGCTCGTCCACAGCTTTCGGGCCGGGGAGCGGAGTGCCGCCTTTCGAGACCAGGTCCACAAAGCCCTCGACCGCTTCCCCAACGCCGCCGTCCTGCATTACCTCCAAGGCCAACTCGCCAAGGAAGCAGGGGACCTCAAAACCGCCCGCGCCTCCCTCGAGCGCGCCCGGGACCTGGATACCGTCCCCATGCACCTCACTGGTCCCATCCTGCGTAGCATCCTGGGCGAGGCTCGGGCCGAGGGACGTCCGGTCCTCGTCCTCGACGACGCCTTCGCCGCGGCCGACCAGGACGGGCTTCCCGGCCCCGCGCACTACCTCGACTATGGGCATCTCGACGCGGAGGGGCATGGTCTTCTCGCCAAGTTCCTGATGAAGGAACTGGCCGCCCGTTCCCTCCTGCCCCCTCCTCCCAGGGATTGGATGCGTCTTTTTGACACCGCCACCAAGGCATGGTTGGATCAGGTCCTCGATCCTGCCAAGCGCGCCCGTGCACCCACCAACATGGCATGGGCCGACGGCAACTTCGCCCTGCTTTTCGGAAACTTCCGGGAAGGCTTCTATTACCTCAAACGGGCCTTCGCGGGCAATCCCGACAACCCCGAATTCGCTCTCCGCCTTCTCTTCTGCGCAGGTGCTCTCGGGAAGAAACTCGAAGCTTGGAGCAGGGGAGGAAAGATGGCCAAGACTCGGCGTTTTTTCGATCTCTATGAAAAGATGCGCAAAGCCCTGGAGGCGGGTAAGCTCGACGCTTTTCTTTTCGAGATCGCCGGCCTGCGCTGAGCCTTAGATCCCTTCCAGTCTGGAGTCAGCATGTCCCTATCCTTGACGGGCTCGATGGCCCTCGCCGCTGTTCTGTTCATCTTTCCCCAGGATCCCACCGCGAGCCAAAAGGCCATGAAGACCCCCCAGAAAAACCATCTCAAGAACGAGACCTCTCCCTATCTCTTGGAGCACTCCACCAATCCCGTGGACTGGTATCCCTGGGGAAAAGAAGCCTTCGAGAAGGCAAAGAAGGAGAACAAACCCATCTTCCTTTCGATTGGGTACAGCGCCTGTCACTGGTGTCATGTCATGGAGAAGGAGAGCTTCAAAAACCCCAAGATCGCCAAAATGCTCAATGACTGGTTCGTGAGCATCAAAGTGGATCGGGAGGAGCGCCCCGACATCGATGCCATCTACATGGCCGCCACTGTCCGCATGAACCAGGGCAACGGGGGCTGGCCCATGTCGGTGTTCTTGACCACAGACCTCAAACCTTTCTTCGCCGGGACGTATTTCCCCCCGACGGACCGGGGCGGCATGCCGGGCTTCGACCGGATTCTCACCCAGATCCACAAGCTCTGGACAGAGGATCGCAAAAAACTGCTGAACGCCGCGGAACAGGTCCAAAAGATCCTGCACAAGGAGTTGGAGGGCGTCCGCGGCGGAGAACTGCCCGGAGAAACGGATCTGCAGCGGGCTGTCCAGGTCGCCAAGATGCGCTTCGACTCCACCTGGGGCGGGTTCGGTCAGGCACCCCGCTTCGCCCCCAAGTTCCCGCACTCTACGGAGTTGACCGCACTGCTGCGCTATGGGAAACGAAGTGGTAACAAGGAAGCCCTCGACATGGTGACCCTCACCCTGCACAAGATGGCCGAGGGGGGCATGTATGACCAGGTCGGAGGGGGCTTCCACCGTTACTCGGTGGACCGCTACTGGCTGGTTCCCCACTTCGAGAAGATGCTCTACGACAATTCCCAGCTAGCCCTCCTCTATCTCGAGGCATGGCAGGGGACGGGGGAGAAGGAGTTTCTTCGGATCGCAAGGGAGACTCTCGATTACGTGAAGCGTGAGATGCTGGGTGACGAGGGGGGATTCTTTTCCACAACGGATGCCGACAGCGAAGGAGAGGAAGGAAAGTTCTTCGTTTGGACAGCTGAGGAGTTCAAAAAAGTCTTGGGAGAGGACGCGGATCTGATGGGCCGCTTCTTCGGAGTCAGCGATTCGGGCAACTTCGAAGGCAAAAACATCCTTACCCGGCGCCAGAGCATGGAGGCCTTCGCCAAGGCCAACAAGATCTCCGTCCCCGAACTGGAGGCCAAGGTCAAGAAAGCGAGAGAGTTGCTCTATTCCGCACGGAGCAAGCGGGTGCACCCCCACCTGGACGATAAAATCCTCTCCTCCTGGAATGGGCTGATGCTCCGGGCTTTCGCTCGGGCGGCAGCCGTTTTGGATGACCCCGAATACCTCGAGATCGCCAAGAAGAACGCCGACTTCCTCCTGACCAGGATGAAGGGCGAAGACGGACACCTGTTCCGGACTCGGCGCCTGGGTCGCTCCCGCCTTCCCGCCTTTCTCGAAGATTACGCCTTCGTGACTGCAGGTCTGATCGAGTTGTTCCAAGCCGATCCCAATCCCCGCTGGATCTCCGAAGCCCTCCGGTTCCAAAAGATCGTCGAGGATGAATTCGTCGCTCCCGCCGGCAATGGCTACGCCTCCGTGAGCAAAAACCAGAAGGGCCTGATTGTCCGTGTCTCCTCCGCCCAGGAGAGTTCTCTCCCCTCCGACGTCGGCGTCGCCGCCATGAACGCCTACCGCCTCGGCCTCCTGGCCGGCGACACCAAACTCAGTTCCCGCGCCCACGACATCCTCCGCCGTCACTCCGGCGAATTCCGGCATTACCCCAACGCCTATGGCCAGCTCCTGATCCTCGTCGATTACCTCGACGCCGTTCCCCAGGAAGTCTATCTCGTCGGCGACCCCAGCGATCCAGCGACCCAAGCCTTCCTCACCAAACTCCGCAAAACCTGGCCTCCGTACCGTGTCTTCGCCTACAGCCCCCCCAAAGACCTCGAAGCCCTCAGCAAAATCCTCCCCGCCGCCGAAGGCAAGGAAGCCATCGACGGCAAACCCACCGCCTACGTCTGCACCGAAGGCGTCTGCAAGGCCCCCATCACCAACCCCAAAGACCTCAAAGACCCCCCCAGAAACCCCAGTAAGAAACGCCAGTAAGAAACGCCTCCCGACGTTTCACGTAGAAAACGTCTCCAGACGTTTTACGTAGGAAACGCCTCCAGGCGTTTCACG
>DROQ01000201.1 GCA_011321845.1 Planctomycetota bacterium
GAGGGTCATTGGTCTTTCCTTTTCGGGGTTGTCAAACTTCTGGTTGTCAAAAATTAAATTGGGATGGGACGGGGTTGTTGGTGGTCCCGGGTAGGGGGGGATTGGAGCATGGTTTGGTTGGGGGGTCAAGGGGGGTGGGGAAACGCCTGGAGGCGTTTCCTACTTAAAACGTCTGGAGACGTTTTCTACGCAAAACCCCTGGAGGGGTTTTCTACTAAAACACCTGGAGGTGTTTTCTACGTGAAACGCCTGGAGGCGTTCCCTACCGGCGTTCCCTACGGGGGTTTTCTACGGGGGTTAGCCGCGGAGGTCGGCGCCGAGGGATTGGGCGAGGGTGCGGACGCGGTTGATGTAGCGTTCTTCGTCTTTGGAGTCGAGGGTGCGTTTGGGGGAGCAGAGAGTGACGGTGAAGTTGAGGCTCTTCTTGCCCTCGGGGAGGCCCTTGCCGCGATAGACCTCGAAGAGATGGACCTCTTGGACGAGTTTGGGGTTGGCTTCTTCGAGGAGCCTGGCGAGGGCGGCGACCTGGAGTTCTTCGGGAGCGAGGAAGGCGAGGTCCACGGGCTGCTCGGGGAATTTGGGGACGGGGCGGTACTGGAGTTTCTGCTCGGAGAGGGCGAGGAGGGCGCGGAGGTCGAGGCAGAAGGCGGCGGCCTGGTTGTCCCCCAGCTCCAGGTCGAGGCTCTGGAGAACCTTGGGGTGGAGTTCGCCGACGTAGGCGAAGGGGACCTCGGACGCGTTGCTTTCTTCGGAGTAGAAAGCGGCGCTGCGCCCGGGGTGCATCCAGGAGGGAGGATTCTCGAGGAGGCGGCTCTGGTAGGAAGGCCGCCCCAGGCGCCTGAGGAGATGCTCCAGCTTTCCGCGGAGGTCCTGGTAGGCAGCTCCCCTCCCACGCCGGGCGAGGACGGCGACCACCTGGTGGACCTCCCGGGGAAGGGTCCGGGTCTCGCCGGTTTCGGGGTCGGTCCGGGTCTCGCCCGGTTCGTCCGGGCGATAGGCTTTGCCGCACTCGAAGAGGGCGACCTCATCCTGCTGGCCGAGGTTGAGAGCCAGGGAGCCGAGGAGGCCAGGAAGGAGATCCCGGCGCAGGCGCGTGTAGTGGGCAGCGATGGCATTGGTGACTTCGGCGTAGGCCAGATCGGCCAGACCGAGTCGTGCGCAGAGTTCCTCGTTGAGGAAGCTGTAGTTGTAAACCTCGCTGAGCGCGCAGTCCTCGGCGAGGATGTGGCGAATCTTGCGAAGGGTCCAAAGCTCGGGATCCTGGTAGGGCGCCTGGACCCTGCGAAGAGGCGCCTCCTCCGGGATGTTGTCGTAGCGGTAACTGCGGCCAAGCTCCTCGATCAGGTCCTCCTCGATGCCAATGTCCTTGGTGGCTCGCCAGGAGGGAACCTTCACCTCGAGTGCGCCCTCCCTCCCCTTCTCCAGCTCGAAGCCGAGGGGTTCGAGATATCCCCGAATGCCCGCCTCATCGAGCGGGATGCCGAGAATCCTCGAGGCCCGCGCGGGGCGAAGGGGGACGACCTTGGGCTCATAACTCCAATGGGCGGGATCCTGGAGGGGACCCGCGAGAACCGCCCCGGGACTGACCTCGGGGAGGAGGGCGAGGAATTTCCTGGCGGCCAGTTCGGCCAGGCTGGGATCGAGGCTTTTTTCGAAACGGGCGCTGCTGTCCGTCCGTAATCCCAGGCGAGCAGAGGTCCTGCGCACCGTCGCCGCGTGGAAGTTGGCGGACTCGAGGAAGAGACTCTGCGTCTCCTCGGAGACCATGGAATTCTCGCCGCCCATGATTCCGGCGAGGGCGACAGGACCCTGGGCGTCGCAGATCAGCAGATCGCCCCCTTGAAGGCTCCGCTCCTCTCCGTCGAGGGTGCGCATGCTTTCTCCCTCCCTGGCGAAACGGACGCGGATCTTGTCGCCACGAATCCGGCGCCGATCGAAGGCGTGCATGGGCTGTCCGAGGTCGAGCATGAGGAAGTTGGTCAAGTCCACGAGATTGTTGATGGGGCGCTGCCCTACGGCGACGAGGAGATAGCGCATCCAATCGGGGGAGGTCTGGATCCGGATCTTGTTGGCGATTGCGCCGAGATAGCGCGGACAGGCCTCGGAGGGAACGTCGATCCGAAGGTCCAAACTCTCTCCTTCCGAAGGAATCTCAAGGTGGAGGCCCTGGAGGGGATCGGCGAGAGGACGTCCATAGATGGCCGCCAGCTCCCGGGCAAAGCCATAGTGTCCCCAGAGGTCCGGCCGATGGTTGATGGACTTGTTGTCGATCTCGATGAGGAAGTCCCGCACAGGGAGGGCCTCCGTAAGGGGAGTCCCGGGGGGTAGCTCGGTTTCGAGGACGAGGATGCCCTGGTGCTCGTCGCTGAGGCCCAGCTCGCGTTCGGAACAGATCATGCCATGGGAAACCTGACCGCGAAGCTTGCCTTTTTTGATCTTGGTCCCGTCCGGAAGGCGCCGGCCGGGGAGGATGACCGAAACCGTCTGCCCCTTGGCGACGTTGGGCGCCCCGCAGACGATCTGCAGCAGCTCCCCTGTTCCCGCGTCCACCTGGGTCACGGAGAGCTTGTCGGCTTCGGGATGGGGGCCGCATTCGACGACCTTGGCGACAACGATCTGCGAAAGGGCCTCTCCGAAGGCGTGGATCCCCTCGGTCTCGGCGGTCGTCAGCGTGAGATCATCGGCGATCCTCTCAGGCGTGAGGTCGCTTAAATCAACATAGCGTTGCAACCAGTTCAGGGAGATCAGCATTGTTCCTGCTTCCTCTTGGGGAAATGCTTCTTGTGGAAATGCCTCTTGGAAAAACGGGGGAAAAAACCGCGGACCCCGGCTAAATGCGGTTGAACTGCTTCAAGAACCGCAGATCGCCCCCCGTAAAGTCGCGGATATCGTTGATCCCATAGCGCACCATGACGAGGCGCTGCAGGCCGAGGCCGAAGGCGAACCCCGTCCACTCCTCGGGGTCGAGGCCGCCGCTCCGAAGCACGTCGGGGTGCACCATCCCGCAGGGGAGCATCTCGATCCAGCCACTTTGCTTGCAGACCTTGCAACCCTCCCCTTCGCAGAAGGGGCAGTTGACGTCCAGTTCGAAGCCGGGCTCCACAAAGGGGAAGTACCCGGGCCGCAGGCGCACCTCGATATCGCGCCTCAGAATCTCACGCAGGCAGGTCTTCATGGTGTAAATCAGGTGCGGAACCGAGATGTCCCGTCCCACCATCAGACCTTCCATCTGGTAAAAGGTGTGCTCGTGGCTGGCATCCACGGTCTCGTTCCGAAAGCAGCGCCCGGGCACGATCACCGAAAGAGGCGCCCCAAAGCGCTCCATGGCCCGGATCTGCACTGGCGAAGTGTGGGTGCGCAGAACGTTCCCATCCCTCAGCCAAAAGGTATCGTGGGACTCCCGCGCCGGATGGTCCCCCGGAATCCCGAGAGCATCGAAGTTGTAGTACTCGAACTCCACCTCGGGCCCGTCCAGCCAGGAGAACCCCAGACCCTGGAACACATCCACCAGCTCCTCGGTGATCTGGGTGATCGGGTGGAGGGTGCCATAGGGCACCGGACTCCCCGGCTCGGTCGGATCGAAGCCCTCCGAACTCAGCCGGGCGGACAACTCCTCGGCCTTGAGTTCCCGCTCCCGCGCCTCGAGGGCTTTGGTGAGAGAGACCTTGCAATCATTGACCGCCTTGCCAAAGGCAGGCCTCTCTTCCTTGGGGAGGGAGGAGAGCTGCTTGAGCTGCTGCGTCAGCTCTCCCTTCTTCCCGAGAAAGGCTTGCTCGACCCGCTTGAGTTCGGCGAGATCGGTGGCCCCCCGGATCTCACCAAGAGCCCGAGCCTCAAGCTCCGCAAGGGCAGACATCCGTCCCTACTCGCGAACTCAGGCCTTGACCTGGAACCCGCTCTTGGCCTTCTCGACCAGCGCGAGAAAGGCGGAGGGGTCGTGGATCGCAATTTCCGAAATTTGCTTGCGGTTCAGCTCGACACCAGCCTTTTTGAGGCCACCGATGAAATGGCTGTAGGACATGCCGGCATTGCGGGCGGCGGCGGTGATACGGGTGATCCAGAGGCGACGGAAGTCGCGTTTTTTGAGCTTGCGGCCCTTGTAGGCCTCAGCCCTTGCGCGAATGACGGCCTCGGACGCCGTCCGCAGCAGTCGCCTGCGCCCACCGACGTAACCCTTGGCGGCCTTGAGAATGCGCCTCCGGCGGGCGCGGGAAGCTGGTCTACAACGTACGCGCATCGATCAGCCCTCCCCCATCAAGCGTTTCATGGTTCGAGCGACGCGGCTCGGAAGGACGAGGCAGGCCTTGCGCAGGTTGCGTTTGCGCTTGCGATCCATGCGGACCATCATGTGGCTCGAGCCCTGACGATGACGGAGGACCTTGCCTCCCTTGGTAATTTTCATCCGTGAGGACACGGACTTTTTGGTTTTTGCCTTCGGCATTTGTAGCTCCCGTTCTTGGGATCGCCGCCTTCCCCCGGGGAAGTCCCGACAAGGATCGCGGAATCCAACACTCGCATCGCGTAACTGGCATACCGAAGCCAGCTTCCAGACCGATGGGAAAGGGCAAAGATCATAGGCCCGCTCCTTCCTGGGTCAAGTGTGGGCCTGGCGCTTGCCTCCCGCCCCGCCTTCGCTGGGGATCCGCTTTTCTCTCGGCGCCCCTCCGGGGGCTTCCAACCTCAGACCTCCGTCCGCCAGGGGCTGCGGGGGGAATATTCTTTGACAAAGGTCCGGTCGAAATCGAAGCCGTCTTCAAAATCCCGCTTGGTGTCCTGGGAACGGCGCTGCAGCAGCCCGGCCCCACAGAGCTTGAAAACGATCTCCCCAAAATCCTCCGTGCAAAGGATGCCCCACTGCTGGAAGACATCCTTGGCCAAGGGGCCGAAGCGCTCCCGGGCAAGATCCCGAATCCCGATCAGTAGCTCCTTGCCGGTGATGTGCCGATCCCGGCGCCGCTGGGATGCCTCCTCGAGGGTGAAATCCAAGGCCTCGAGCACGAAAAAATAAGCTCGTGCCGAATAGCGCCGATCCCTACGCCGAATCTCTTCGATCCGTTTCTCGAGGCTGTCCTGCATTCCTGCCATCCATCCCTTTCCTTCGCTGTCGTTTCCGCCCAACCATCCCTACAAAGTCGGGCGGCAAAAGGACTATCGGCCCAATGTCAGCGGGGATTCACCGAATTTTTCCTGGAGAGCCCCTCTCGTTGCTCCCCGAGGGGGGGAAGGAGTCTGAAAAGCCCATTCCTCGCAGGAAAGGAGACACAAGGGAAGTTTTCCGCATCAAGCCTCAACTTGGCCCTGGAGGTCCAGGCTCAGATGGCGGAGGAGGGGGGACAGGGGGATCCCCTGGGCGAGTCGTTCCCGGGCCGAGAGGACCTTGGAACAAGCCTCGAATCTCCCCGCTCCCCGGAGAATCTCGGTCAGAAACTGAAGAAGGGTATCCAAAAAGAGCCTTTTTTCGGAAGCGGCGCCTTCGCCGGACTCCTTTTGAAGGAGGGCTTCAAGGGCGGCCACAAGGTCGGGACCCGGGCCGGGTTCGCAGCACTCCTTGAGGGGAAGTAGGCTTTCTTTCCAATCGTCACCCAATTGGTCCAACACCCAGAGGGCTCTACCCAGGCTCCCGCCCGAGAGATCGGAGAGAAAGGCGGCGTCCGCCGACGGCAGCCCTCGAATGTGGACCAAAGCCTCCTGCAGGGTGGCGGGGGACAGCAAGGGAATCCGGAGCTGTTCCATCCGGGAACGCACCGTCGGGAGGAGAGCCTCGGGGCGGGTCGTGCAAAGGATCCAACGGTTTCCCCCCTCGGGCTCTTCGAGTCCTTTGAGCAGACTGTTCTGCCCCTCGAGGTTGAGGGTCTCCGCCCCCAGGATGAGAGCGACCTTGCCTCGCCCTCCCTTGGAGAAGATCTGCATGGCGCCCAAGAGTTCACGCACCAGGGACACGGGAATGAACCGCTTCCCCAGGGGACGTTCCAGGACGAGCAGGTCGTCGGATCTTCTTTGGTCCACGGCCTGGCAGGAGGCGCAGCTCCCGCAGCCACCCAGCTTCCCCGAAGAACAGAGGAAGCCCCGGGCGAGGAAAAAGGCGAGGCTGCGTTTCCCCACCCCCAAGGGTCCGCTGAGACAGAGGGCGGGATGGAGGCCGGGGCCTTCCACGCGGACCTGGAGAGAGGCGAAAAAGGCCTCGAGCCCCCAAAGAGGCGCTCCCTTGGGGGCCGGGCTCATCCTTCTCCCCTGGGCAGAAGATCCCACAAGGCCTCCAGGCAGCGCTTGGCAACCTCTTCGCTGGACCCCTTCGCGTCCACCCGCAGACAGAGATCGGAGTGACTCCGGACCAGGGAGCGGTAGGCCTCCCCCACCTTTTCGAGGTAGGCTTCTCCCCTCCGCTCGAAGGCGTCCCCCATCCCGGGGTCTCCTCCCGCCCGGGTCCGGCGTCGCTGGCTGGCGACCTCGGGAGGGAGATCCAGAACGAGGATACGATCGGGAAAAGCCTCTCCATGCACCTCCCGGGTCATGCGCTCAAGGAGGCCCAGGTCCACCCCCCCCACGAGCCCCTGGTAGACCAGGGTAGAAAGGTAGGAACGGTCCAGGATGCTCCAAGCCCCCCGGGCGGCGCGCGGCTCCAGCGCGGAAAGGGTCAGAGCGCGTCGACTGGCCGAAAAGAGGAGGGCCTCGAGCAGGGGGTCCTCCGAGATCTCGCCGCCTTGGAGGAGGACCTCCCGCAGGCGCTCCCCGAGGGGTGTCCCACCCGGTTCCCGGAAGACCCGGGCCTCCACCCCACGTTCCAGGAGCCAGTCGGCCAACAACTCGGCCTGGAGGGACTTGCCCGCCCCATCGAGACCGTCGAAGGCGATGATCTTTCCCCGCTCAACCATGGATGCATCCTTCCACCGAACGACGAAAATCATCGTCCCTTTGCATGCGCTCCTCGACCCGGCGGACCGCGTGGACAACCGAGGAGACAGAAAACCACCCCAAGTGACGAGCGGTCTCGCTACAGCTGATCCCGCCCTTGGTATAAAGGTAGGCGACCACCTGCCTCGCCGTACTCACATGCCGTGGGCGACGACGCCCTTGGAATTCCTGGAGACTCACCTGAAACTCCCGAAGGACACGATCCCTGAGGCGTTCCAGGTCCCAGCCTCCCATCTCAAAGGGCCGCCAGAGCCCTCCCCCATTCTCCTCACTGGGACTGGACCCTTCCGCTGAACCCTTGGATCGAGCGATGGCTTCCAACAGACGGCCCATGCTCGGCTCCCTCCCCAGACCCTCCAGGAACGATTCGGCCCTGGCGCCACGGATCCCATGGTCCTCCAGAACCTTCCAGAGGGTCTCCTTGAGAGGAGGTGAAAGCGCAACGACGAATCCCCCGAGAAACCGGGAGGCGAGGCTCTCCCTGAACTCGTAGATCTTCATGGGGTGGTGCCGACTGGCCAGGAGAACGAGGTTGCCCAGGGATCGCATCTCGTCCAGGATCCTGGCGAGTTCCACCTGGCAGCGCTGCTTGTTTCGAAACCTGTGAACCTCATCGATGATGAGAATGCGGCTCTCGACCAAGGCCCGGCAGAAGGGCTTCAGCCCTCCCTTGTGCGCGCGACGGATGATCTGGCGAATGAGATCCTCCGCGTTCCAAAAAGCGACTGGTCGCTCCAAGGCGTCCAGGAAACGTCGAAGAAAAAACGTTTTTCCTACCCCGGCAGGGCCATGGATGACGATGGGGTTCATTCCCTCGACAGGGGGTTTGGGGTCCTGCACAAGGCCTCGGAGGAGGAGGTGGACGGTTTGATTCGCCGCATCCAGGTACAGTCTCTTCTCGACCTTTCTCTGCTCCTTGGGATGGATTCGGACCTGAAGGGGTGTTCCAAGGACTTCGGAGACCTTCTCCGTCAAGACTCTCAGGAGTTTGGGCCCCACTCCGCGGACCGAGCTGCGGCGAGCCTCGAAGAGGAGCACATCTCCCTCGAGGCTCTTGGGTTCGAGTTGGCGCAGAATCTCCCGGGACTTGCCCAGGAGAAGCTCCTCCGCCTCGAGCAGGGCTCGAGCGACGCCTTCCCTTTCTTCCGAATTCATTTTGGGGATGGACTAGGGCCCGATCAGGAAATGGGCGATGTCCCCATCCTGCATCAAATAAGACTTTCCTTCGGTGCGCAGTTTACCAGCTGAGCGAATCCCCGCCTCGGATCCGAACTCTTCGAGGTCCTCCAGGCGATAGATCTCCGCTCGAATGAATTTTTGTTCGAAGTCGGTGTGGATCACCCCAGCGGCCTTGGGAGCGGAGTCCCCCTCGTGGAAGGTCCAGGCCCGGATCTCGATCTCCCCAGCGGTAAAAAAGGTCCGAAGTCCAAGGAGATGATAGGTCTCCCGAATCAGGCGGTTGAGCCCAGGCTCTTCGAGGCCGACGTCCTTCAGGAATTCGGCACGGTCCTCGGAAGAGAGTTCGCTCAGCTCTCCCTCGATCCGCCCCGAGATGGCCACAACTCCCGCCCCTTGTTTTTCGGCGTAGGCGGCGACCTTCCGGTAGCGCTCGCAGGCCTCGGGCTCGTGGAGATCTTCTTCGGAGACATTGGCCACAAAGAGGACCGGCTTGGCCGTGAGCAAGAAAAGGGGACGAAGGATCTCGCGCTCCTTCTCGCTCAGGTCCAGGGAGCGGACCTGCCGTCCGGCCGCCACCGCCTCCTTGGCCTTGGCGTAGGTGGCCGCAGCGGCGATGGCCTCCTTGTCCCCCGACCTCGCCTTGCGACTGGTTCGATCATAGGCCCTTTCCAGGGTTTCCAAATCCGCGAGAGCCAACTCGGTCTCGATGACCTCGATGTCGTTCACAGGATCGATCGTCCCGTCCACGTGGATGACCTCTGGGTCTTCGAAGCAGCGCACCACATGCGCGATGGCCTCCACCTCCTTGATGTGTCCAAGGAACTTGTTCCCCAGCCCTTCTCCCTGGGAAGCACCCTGGACAAGGCCCGCGATGTCCACCAACTGCAGCTCGGCAGGGACCACACGATCGGTTTTCACGTATTTGTGGATACGCTCCAAACGCTCGTCCGGAACCCCCACCGCCCCCACGTTGGGATCGATCGTACAAAACGGAAAGTTCTCCGACTGGGCGCCGGCCGAGGTGATCGCGTTGAAAATCGTGGACTTCCCCACATTGGGAAGCCCGACAATGCCGCATCTCAGAACCATAGGAAGAACCCCCTCCGGGGAAAAAGGGAAGCAGCATAGCAGGCCCCTACTCGCGATACACCCTCGCGAGCCGGATCTTGATGGGATGCCTGACAAAGCCTTTCACGTCACTTCGGTAGGCAGACGCGATCTTGGTGTAGACCAGGGGGACCAGGGGGCACTCCTTCCTGAGAATGTCCTGGATCTTGGCGTAGGCCTGGACCCTGGCCTTGGGGTCGGAGATCCCTCTCGCCTCCCTGAGGAGGGCGTCGAACTGCGCATTGCGCATCCGGGAATAGTTGGTGCCCCCCACCAGGTCCCCGGAGAGGAGAGGCCCATAGAAATTGTCGGGGTCCCCGTTGTCGGTGGTCCAACCGATCAGGGCCATCTGGTGCTCGCCTTCCTGGAGGCCCCTGAGATAGCTGGCCCAGTCGAGTTTTTTGATACGAACAACAAAGCCGATCTTGGCGAGCTGATCCCGGAGGAGTTCGGCGACCTTGTCGGGTTCCATGAGGTAGGGGCGGGGATTGTTCATCACCCGAAGCTCCACACTCGTTCCCGGCTTGAAACCGGCCTTGTGGAGAAGGCTCTTTGCTCCGTCCAGGTCCTCGGGGGGAGCGACATCCTCGGAGTGCCCGGGGATGGTCGGAGGAATGAGGTCCCGGGCGGGCCGGGCAAAATCGAAATACCCACGGCTCACGATGCGGGCCCGATCCATGGCCATCGCCACAGCCTTGCGCACCAGGGGATGGTCGAAAGGTGGTTTTTCGTTGTTGAGAGTAAGGTAGCAGACATTCATGCCATCCTTGACCTGGACCTCGACCCCCTTGGCCTGGTTGAGGTTTTGGATGTCCTGGAACACGACATTGTCCACCATGTGGAGTTCTCCCGCCTCGAGCTGAACGCGGCGGCTGGGCCAGTCCCGTACCTGGAGGAAGACGATGGTCCTCAGCTTGGGACGGAAATCCCCCCACCAATCCTCGTTGCGGGTCAAAGTCACCCGGACGTCCTTCTTCCAGGACTGGAGCCGGTAGGGGCCGGTCCCCACCGGGTGGTCGCCGAACTGCCGCCCTTCTTTCTTGACCGCCGTGGGGGAGACGATGGAGGCGCAGAACATCGCCAGGTTGCGGAGCAGGACGACGCTGGGCCGCCTCAGACGAATCACGAGGGTATGGGAACCCTGGGCCTGGATCTCCTTCACGTCCACGAAGTTGCCCCGGTAGGGCGCGGTCTGGGGACCCCACTCCCCTCCCGAGATCAAGCGGTCCAGGCTGAACTTGGCCGCCTGGGCATCGAAGGGAGTCCCATCATGAAACCGGACCCCCTTGCGCAGGTAAAAGGTCCACTGGAGACGGTCCTTCCCCTCCTCCCAGGAGGTCGCCAGGCAGGGGATGAGTTCAGCGGGTCTTGCGGGATCCTCGGAAAAATCCACGAGGGTCTCATAGACGTTGTCCATGACCTTGGTGCTCTCTCCGTCACTGGCGGCCGCCGGATCCAGGGAGATGCTGTCCTTGCCCCGGCCGTAAATCAGAACGTCCCTGGGGCTCTCGGAACTGGAGGCGTTCGAGGGCTTACAGGAGAAAGGGAGGAGAAGGGCAAGGGCCCCTAAAACGGTGAAGAGGGTTCGCATGGGGCCAAGGATACGCAAAAGAGCGATCGCACAAGAGGGAAATTCTCAGCCTCCGGGACGGAGCCGTGCCCAGCCCCTCCCGCGGCTGCTGTTCCTTGCCCACCGCGGTTCGAAATCCACGAATGGTTCTTGGACTCAGGCGCTATCGCGCGAGGTCGCCCAAAGCCCTCCCTGGATTCCGATCCTGGCCCCAACCGTTCTGGAACGACCCTCGTCCCAAACCACCGGTCCCCCCCAGGCCCTTCCCTTACTCCATTCCTGCCTGTTAGTCCGAGAAGCGCACCCCTTCGAGGAGGTAGCGGAGAGGGTGGGCGACGAACCCGACCACCTCCTTGCGAACCCCGACCATCCCCGGAGCAAAGGCCAGAGGAATCAGGGGGCATTCGCGACCGATCAGGTCCTCGATCCTGGCAATCTGTTTTTGCCTGCGGAAGGGAATGGACTCTTCGCGTTGCGCGCGAAGGAGATGTTCGAAACCCGCGTGCCGCATCCGGATGAAGTTGGTGCCCCCGATGGACTCCTTGCCCAGAATGGGAGTGAAGAAATTGTCGGGATCCCCGTTGTCCGAGGTCCACCCCACAAGGGCCATCTGATGCTCCCCTCCCTGCAGTTTTTGAATGTAGCTGGCCCAATCGAACGTCTTGACAGTCACCTGCGCGCCGATCTTGGCGAAGCTGTCTCTCAGGATCTCGGCCACCCGCTGGGGTCGTGGAAGATAGGGCCTGGGGTTGTTCATCACCCACAGTTCGAGTTTGTTCTTGGGGTCGAACCCCGCCTCCTTGAGAAGGGCTCTGGCCTTGTCCAGATCCCTGGCGGGAGCGACCTCCCCCTGGTGGCCGGGAACGAAGGGAGGAAGAAGGTCCCGCGCCGGTAGTCCAAAGCCCGAATAGGCCCGCTTGATGACACGGTCCCGGTTCACGGCCATGGAAAAGGCCCGCCGAATCCTTGGATCGGTAAAAGGGGCCTTGGAGTTGTTCATCGCGAGGTAGCAGACATTCATCCCCTCGTTCCTCTCGAGGAGGAGGGAAGGGTCCTTCTCGATGATCGGGACGTCTTCGAGCTGAAGGTTGTCTGCCATCTGGATCTCTCCTGCCCGGAGCTGCGCAAGACGCGAACTCCCATCGGCGATCTGCACAAAGACCAGGTTTTGGACGCCTCCGGGGGTGTGCTCCCCCCACCAATTCTTGTTTCGCGTCAGGTGGATGCGGACGTCTTTCTTCCATTTCACAAAGCGGAAAGGACCGGTGCCAACGGGAGAGAGGGCGAACCTGCGGCCCAGCTTGCGAACGGCCGTTGGCGAGACGATGGACGCGCAGAACATCGCAAGGTTGGGAAGAAAAACGACGGAGGGCTCGGAGAGGAAGAAGCGGATTTTGTGGGGCCCCAACACCTCGATGGATTGGATGACTTGGAAGTTGGCACGATAGGGTGAGGTGAGGGGCGCTTGGGGATGGTCCGATCGAAGGAGGCGGTCGAAGCTGAACCGCACGGCCTCGGCGTCGAAGGGCGTCCCATCATGGAAACGAACCCCTGTGCGAAGCTCAAACGTCCAGGACAGCCGGTCCGCGCTCTGCTCCCAGTCCACCGCGAGACAGGGCAGAATGCGGGCGGGCTCTTTCTTGTTTTTGGAGAAGGCCACCAGGCCTTCGAAGATCTGATCGATGACCTTGGAAGACTCTCCATCCGAAGCCTCGGCCGGATCCAGCGTCACGCTGTCCTTGGCCCTCCCGAAGAGAAGCACGGAATGGTTCCGGGCGGTGGTGAAGACCCTTGGCTTCCCTTCCTTTTTGGAGTGGCTCACCTCCTTTTGCTCCCTGGTTCCAGGATCTCCCTTTTCCGCTGCCTTGGACTCATAACAGGAGGGCAGGAACAGTAGAGGAAGGAGGGTAGTCAGGAGCAGGGCCGGCAAGCCGCGAAGGGGCATCCACCGGACCCTCGGGGAAAGACGAAGACAAAGGGGGCTCTTCATCGCAGGTCCTTGCGAAATCGTATCGATAAGAGAGAACTGAATAGGCCCCAAGTCTAGCAACAAAGGGGTTTTGGGTATAGCCCGGGGGGCTTGGACCGGCGCCGGGACCGGCTGGATTCGTCAGCGCACGACCGAACCGGGGGCTGCATCGGCCCGCAGGGGGGAGAGCCGACCGTCAGGACCCTCGGCCATCAGGATCATTCCTTGGCTTTCCAGCCCCAGCATTTTCCGGGGAGCGAGGTTGGCGACCACAATGACCTGTTGGTCGATCAGATCTTCCGGATCCAAAAATTCAGCGACCCCCGCCAGGATTTGCCGCTTCTCCCGGCCCAGGTCCACCAGGCAGCGGATCAGTTTTTTGGACTTCTTCACCCGATCGGCCTCCAGGATCTTGCCCACCCTGAGGTCGAGTTTTTGAAAGTCTTCGAATCCGATCAGGGGAGCGAATTCAGGGATGTCTTCCTCCCCGTCGTCCCCCCCCGCATTCTCTCCCGATCCCTCCGCCGAATCCTGGCGAGTGGCCTCGAGCTTCTTGAGCTGGGCCTCCACATAGCTGTCCTCCACCTTGTGAAAGAGGATCTCGGGCTTCCCGAGGACTGCCCCCTCCTCCAGAAGGGGGCGGCCCGCGTCCGCCCAATGGATCCGAGCTTCCTCATCCTCGCGCAGGGCGCTGTTTCGAAGCCCTTCGAAACCAAGCATGCCCCGAAGAGAAGCGCAGGAGAAAGGGATGAAGGGATCCAAAAGCACAGAGAGGCTTGCCACGAGCTGCAAGGCCGCGTGGATGGTGTTGCCACAGGTTCTTCGGTCTTCTTTGCGGGTCACCCATGGCTTTTGCTCGTTGAAATACCGGTTGCCTTCTCGTGCGAGGCCCATGATCTCGGAGAGGGCTTCGCGCATCTTGTACGTCTCAAGAAGCTCCCCCACCCGCTCGGGAAGGCCGTCCAACCCGGCGAGAAGGGCACGGTCGGCCTCGCTGGGATTCTCGAGGGGAGGAACCCGCCCCTCGAAATAACGCTTGGCAAAGGTCAGCGTCCGGTTGGCGAGGTTGCCCAAAGTGTCCGCGAGTTCGTTGTTCACCCGCGCCTGGTAGTCCTTCCAGGAAAAATCCGTATCCCTCCCTTCGGGAAGGGTCGTGGCGAGGGCATAGCGGAGGTAATCCGCAGGCATATCCTCCAGGTATTCATGGAGCCAAACAGCCCAGCCTCGACTCGTGGAGAGTTTGTCGCCTTCGAGGTTCAGGAACTCGTTGGCGGGGACATTGTCGGGGAGAACGAAGCCCCCGTGGGCCATCAACATGGCGGGGAAGATCAGGCAATGAAAAACGATGTTGTCCTTGCCGATGAAGTGGACCAGCTTGGAATCCTCCGAGCACCAATAGTCTTTCCAAAGCTCTGGGTCCCCCTGCGCCTCCGCCCAGCGCCTCGTTGCGCTGATATAACCGATGGGAGCGTCGAACCAGACGTAGAGCACCTTGCCCTCTGCGTCCACTCCCGCCTTCCGGGCCACGTCCGCGGGGACAGGGACCCCCCAGGGAAGATCCCGGGTCACGGCCCGGTCGTTCAGACCGTCGGCCAGCCAGGACTTGACCTGCCCCAGGACATTGGGTTTCCAGTCCTTCTTGTCCCCGACCCAGGCGGAAAGCTTGTCCTGAAAGCGCCCAAGGGGGAGGTACCAATGGGTGGTCTCCCGAAGCTCCGGAACCGCATCGGAGAGAGCGCTCCGCGGCCGCAGGAGGTCGGCAGGTGAGAGGGATCGCCCACACTTTTCGCATTGGTCCCCGTAGGCCTCCTCATAGGCGCAACCCGGGCAGGTTCCCCGGATAAAGCGATCGGCCAAAAAGATCCCCGCCTTGGGATCGTAGAGCTGGGACTCGGTCTTGAGGACGAAGCAGTCTTTGTCGGCGAGGGTCCGAAAGAACTCCTGGCTGGTCTCACGATGCAAGGGATCGGTGGTCCTCCCGTAATAGTCGAAGCTCATCCCGAAGGCCGCGAAAGCCTTCTCGATCATGGCGTGATAACGGTCCACCACCTGCTGGGGGTCCACGCCCTCCTTTCGCGCCTTCAACAGAATCGGAACCCCATGCTCATCCGAACCACAGACGAAGACCAGGTCCCGGCCCGCCAGGCGCTGGTACCGGCAATAGATGTCCGCCGGGAGATAAGCCCCGGCGAGATGCCCGAGATGAATCGGGCCGTTCGCATAAGGCAGCGCAGCGGTGACGAGGGTTCTCTGGTGTCGGGGATTCATAGCGGGGGATTGTAGCCCCGAAGATTCCGGATCTCGATCCATTTGAAAAAGGCCAGGGGCAAATCCCCCCGGGAAGTGTCTCAGAACCTGGATGAAATGGGACAGAAATCAGACAGGTAAATCCGCAAGAGATCCAACCCATCCACCCTTCTCGGTCGTAGGAAGGCATGCTTGAAAAAGACAGTTCGATTCTCTTCCATCTAAATCCGAGGTTCCAATGAAACGCATCCTTCCCACCCTCCTCGCCATGGCCACCGGTTCCATCCTTTCCGCCCAGGGAGTTCCCCCTGCCAAAGCCCCGCAGGATCCCCCCCAGGAACACAGGGGCCCCCAGGAACAAAAAAAAGGTCGGAAACCGGCTGTGCCCCAGGTGCAGGCCCCCAAGAAATCCCCCAAGATCTTTCGCGTCGGCAAGGCCATCGACCCGAGCCTCAGCCTGAGGACCATCGACGGGAAAACCATCCGCTTCAAAGACTTGTTGGGAAAGGTCGTGGTCGTCCATTTTTGGTCCACGCGTTGCCCCTTCGTCAAAGTCAGCGATCCCAAAATGGTGTCCCTCGCCAAGACCTTTGGAAGCAAAGTGGTCTTTCTCGCCATCGACTCCAACAAGACCGAGTTGAAGAACAAAGACCCCAAGGCTCCCGCCTTCGCCGAACTGAGGAAAGTAGCGAAACGAAGGAAACTCCCCTATCCCATCCTCGTGGATCCTGGAAACAAGGTAGCCGACCGCTTCCAGGCACGCACCACTCCTCACTGCTACGTCATCGACGCCAAGGGCATCCTCCGCTACCAGGGAGCCCTCGACAACGATCCGAGGGGGCGCAAGGGGGACAGGGCCAAGAACTACCTCAAAGACGCGATCCAAGCCGTCCTCTCGGGCAAGAAGGTCCCCCAGGCGGAGACCCGCGCCTATGGTTGCAGCATCAAGCGGATCCAGCCCAAGAAGCGCCGTCGGACCTGAGCGGATGGGTTCCTCGATCCCCTTCCTCGGGGCCATGCGGTCGTCAGGAAAAACCCGAACAGCCTGGAACTCCCGCCCGGCCGTGCGGGTCCTTTTCACCTGCTTGCTCCTCTTGGGTTGCGACGGAGGTGCCTCCTCGGGGAGCCCAACCCTCGAACAAGGACCCTTCTCCGCGCTCAAGACCAAAATCGCTGAGATGCGGGGCCCCCTCCTCGTCAACTTCTGGGCGACCTGGTGCGGCCCCTGCATGGCGGAGCTCCCAGGACTCATGAAGGAGGCTGCGGACTTTCGGGCCGAGGGAGGCAAGCTTCTTCTCGTCTCGGATGATCTCATGCTCCCGGATGTGCGTCCCCAGGAGGCCCGGGATCGGGTCCTGGCCGCCCGAAAGCGTCTGGGCTTGGACGTCCCCATCTTCCTCTTCGATGACGAGGACAACGAGGAACGAGACGCCTTCTACGACCTCCCGGGGGCCATCCCGGTCACTCTCTGTATGGACCGAGAGGGCCACATCGTAGACAGGATCGAAGGCGCCGCTTCCCCTGAGCGCTTCCGCGAGGCGATGCGCAGGGCGCTCGGGAAAAAATAAACGGGAACACCCGGCCCCTATTTCGATCCCGGCTCGGGATCGTCCCGGTCCTCGCTTCGTGGTCTCAAAGCCAAGGCCGCCTCCACAAGGAGCCAACACCCGAGGAGGAAAAGCACTCCCCCCACGACAAGGAGAAGATGGTCCGGTTTCTTGCCCCCCGGTGCGAAGTTCAAGAGATTGGAGAACATCGCGATCAGCGTGCTGGCCATCATGAAAACCGCGGGAATCCCGGTGAACCAGAGCGGTTTGTTGCGATGCTTGAGGTAGAGGGTGGCGAGCGTGAGGGTCAGGCCGGCCAGGAGCTGGTTGGTCGTTCCAAACAGGGTCCAGAGTGCAAGGGCCGCGGGCTTCCCTCCGACCTTGTAAAAGGCGAAGAAGCCGATCGCCCCACAGGCGGCCAGCGAACTCACATAACGATTCTGGGAAAAGGGAATCTTGAAGTTGGCCCCGATCTCCTCAAGGTTGAATCTGAGGAGCCGCGTTGCCGAATCCAAGGTGGTCAAGGCGAAGGAAACCACCACCATGGCGATGAGAGAAGCGGCGAGCTGGGAATCCAAGAAACCCAAATTTCCGACAAACTGCGTGGTCCCCTGGATGAAGGCGTCAATCTTGGTTGCAAGGCCCTGTGCGCTGCTCCAGGAGCCATAGTGTTGGTGCCAGATCTCGGAATTGGCGAAACCCGCGGTGCAGGCAAGGGTCGCAAGCAGCCCCAGGAGGCTCTCTCCGATCATGGCCCCGTAGCCGATGGGACGGGCCTGGCTTTCCCGGTCCAGCTGTTTGGCAGTAGTCCCCGAGCTGACAAGTCCGTGAAACCCGGAGGCCGCGCCACAAGCGATCACGATGAACACGAAGGGAAGCATGGGAGGCGCCCCCTCGGGATGCATGTTGAGCGCCGGAGCGGCAAAGGAAGGGTTCCCCAGGAAGAAACCGGCATAGGCGAGTCCCAGCCCCAAGTACAGCAGCAACGAATTCAAAAAATCCCGCGACTGCAACAGGGCCCAAACAGGAAGAACGGAGGCCAAAAAGGCGTAGCCCAGGAGAACCCAGGTCCATGTTCCCGACGCGGGCCAGGAAGCAGGGTCCAACCCTATGGTCGGAAACCTGCGGCCCAATTCGATGAAACCCAGCTCGAGAAGAAAACCCACTGCGGCGACAGGAAGGAGAGGAAAGCCTTTGCGATAGAGGAGGATGCCCGAGACCACGGCCAACAGCATCAGGAGAGCCGATGGGAGGACGGCCTGGGGATAGCCTGGATGGGAAGGAGCAAGCTGTGTGGAGAAGAGCTTGGCGATCACAAAGACAAAGACCCCCATCGCAAGGGCCACTCCGAAAAAGATGATGAGATGGAAAAGGGTACGCGCCCTCTTGCTGATCACCTTTGCCGCGACCTCGCCCACGCTCAGGCCCCGGTCCCGGATGGAGACCACCAGCGCGCTGAAGTCGTGGACACATCCGATGAACAGGGCCCCGAGCACCACCCAGAGGAGGGCCGGCCCCCATCCCCAGATGACTGCAACAGCGGGACCCAACATGGGGGCGAGCCCTGTGATGGAGGCAAAGTGATGCCCGAACAAAATGCTGGGGCGGGTCGGGACATAGTCCACTCCATCCCGCAGAGTGTGGGCCGGAGTGGGTCGGGAATCGTCCAAGCCGAAGATCTTGTTCGCCAGGAACCGGGAATAAAGGCGATACCCAAGAACGTAGAGAACAAAAGCCGAGAGCGCAGCGAAGACAGGAGTCATGGGACCCTAGGATAGGAATCCCACAAGACTTCGCCTATTCCGATTTCTCCCCAATCTCCCCACAGTCTGCGAGGACCCTTGGGCAGAGGTCTTGGATTCCGGGGGTTTCTGTCCCGGCTTTCTGTCCCGGCTTTCGGTCCCAGGTTTTCTGTTCCGGACCTTCGATCCCGGCCCTTAGGTCCCCAGCTTTCGGGCCCCAGCTTTCGGGCCCCAGCTTTCAGTCCCCAGCTTTCGGGCCCGAGCGTTCGGTCCCAAGTTTTCCGTCCCGGCTTCCTGCCCTGGAATTCCTGCCACGGCGGATCCCTCTACGGACGTTTTGATCCCCACCTTTTCGAATCCGGGGCATCCAGTTCTGCTTATTTTTTAAAGTCGGGGCAGGTCCTGGCGTTGGGACGCTCGGGCCGGGTACAGACGCTGCCATAGTTGTAACGGCAGCGGTCGCAGAGGATGGTCGTCCCGCCTCCCGCAAGGCGGCGAAAAAAGCCCGCAAGACGTTGAAGAAGGGCTTTGATCAAGGAACCCTCGGGCCTCCCATCCCTTGCAGGCGGGTCGTTCTAACGTCCGGAAAGAATCACGAGGTGATCCACCTGGATCACACGGAAATCCGCGCCCTGAGGGCGAACTTTGACGCCAAGAATGCCCACCTCTCGACCCACATAATCTTCGAGATCGTACCTTCCTCCCGGAACGGTCACATAGTAGAGCGTCCGCCCTCCCTTGATCAGCCGATAGGCGGAATAATCGTAGATACCGGGGCGTTTCTCGATCCATCCCGTCTCCACGAAACGGCGCCGGGGGTGGATCTTGGGGGCGGCGGGAGTTGGAGCGGCCTTTTTGATCTTGGGACCCGAAGCTTCTTGGATCGCGACCTTGGTCTCCAGGAGGAGGCGACGGCGGGAAACCTCCTCTTCCAGGATCCTAAGTCTTTGGGAAAGGGGGCCATCCCCGAATCCCAAGCTCTCAGCCTTTTTCTTGAGGACTCCCAGGGCGGCGTCGGTCCGACTGAGTTCCTCGAGATCGGCCGTAGCCTTGTTCTCTTCAAAGGCCTGCTGGACCGCGAGGAGATCCTTCTCGAGCTGCTTCCTGGCCTTTTCCTTTTTCTGGGCGAGCTTCCATTGCGCTTGCTGGGCGAGGAAGGGGGCCTGGGCTTTTTTCTTTTGCGCAGCGAGCCGTCGGACCAGGTCTTCGGGAAGTTTGATCTTGCTGGGATCCAGAGGAGTTCGCTGCCGCTCCTTGAGCGCCGACTTCCGGACCCAGGCCAGGGAGGCGCTGGGGACCAGGACCTTCCACCAGTCACCCTCGCGGGAGAGAGCCAGGACTCGTGTTCCCCTGGGAAGCAGGGTCAGGGGATAGGACTTGGTTTCGGGGCGGTAGCGGAAAGAGACCCTTCTACCAACCGTCTTCCCTGTTCCATCCTCGCCGATTTGAACGTATCGGGCGTAGATCCAACCCGGGAACCCTCCGGGAACGAGAACCTGCCGATAAGCCCCTTCTTCGCTTCCAGGGAGGGACCAGACCAATTGCCCTTTAGCCAGTCGAACCCCAATGGCGGGGGCCTTGTCCGAGGCGAACAGGCGAGCCTCCTGGGACTCGGTCAGCTCATAGAGGACCTGTTCTCCCCCGAGGCCCGAAGAGCCAGCCGGGCCCCCCTCCCCCCTCTTCCTGGAGGATTCTTCCAAGCTGTGGTCCAAAGCTTTTTTGGGGAGCGCGCCCGCGCCTTTGACCCGGGGAAAGTGGGGCTTTTCCCCCGTGCCCCCCTTAGCCTGGTTGGCTTGGATGGCAGGGGCCGAGAAGCCCGCACTCCGGGCCTGTAGAGCGGCGACCGGAGCGAGAAGAGCGAAGAAAAAGAAAGAAGTGACGAGGCGCAGGTTCATGAATCCCTCCCAACAAGGATCGGTTGTGCGGGAATGATACCAAGCCCACCTCGCGCGCGAGCCAAGTTTTTCGGGACGAAACGAGGAAAGGGCATTTTACGGACTCCCATCCCGGTCCTTCCGGGTTAACCTGCCACCTATGAGGAAGATCCAGCCCTTTTCCTATATGCGCTGGGCCAAGGCCCACTACTACGACGCCCCCATTTCCCTCGTCCCCAGCGGGATGCCTCCACCCGGGCCCGAGGAGTTTCGCATTCCCGGAGACCTGGATCTCCGCACCGAACTCCTCGCCGTGGGGAAGGACTCCCTCCAGGGCCAGATCTGCTCGATTTACAAGGCGGAGGAAGAGGAGTGTCTCGTCACCGCGGGGAGCACCCAGGCCGACCTCCTCGCCTTCCACCTCTTCCTGGAGCCGGGGGATGAGGTCCTCATCGAATCCCCGGCCTATGGCCTTTTCCAGAGTCTGGCCTCCACCGTCGGGGCCAAGGCTCGTTCCTTCAAACGCCTGCCGGAGAACGACTTCGATCTCATTCCCTCCGACATCGAAGCGGCTCTGAGTCCGAAAACCAAGCTGGTGGTCTTCACGACCGTCCATAATCCCAGCGCCCGGGTGGCCTCCCCCGAGATCCTGGAGGACCTGGGCGAACGGCTGGAGAAACGGGGGATCCCCGGCCTCGCCTCCGAGGTCTACCTCGATTTCTCGCCCGACAGCCCGGCCGCCGGAGGACGGCGGCCCTTCGCCCACCGCTGCCATCCCGCCCTGCTCTCCGCCAACTCCATGACCAAGGTCTACGGCCTCGGCTCCGTCCGGACCGGATGGCTGCTGGGCCGGCCCGAGTGGATCCGGGCCGCCGCCGACCTTCGGGAGATCTACGCCCCCGTCCTCCCCGCAGTCCCCCTGAGGATCAGCGCCCTCGCTCTCCAACAGCGTAAAGGCCTCCTCGCCCGCGCCCGACAACTCTCCGAAAATGGGCGCGCCCGTTTCCTCGAGGCTCTTGCCCGAATGCCTGGGTTTTCCGCCCCCCGCCCCCAGGCAGGCCTGACAGCCTTGGTCCAGGTGCAGGACGACGCGGGTGCCCCCCTCGACACCATGGCCTTCAGCGACTGGCTGCGCACAGAAAAAGGCCTTGGGGTCGTCCCCGGCGACTTCTTCGGCCTCCCCGGCTCTCTCCGAGTGGGCTATGGAGTCCCCCCCGAAACCCTCGACAAAGGTCTCGCCCTCCTCGACGAGGGAAGACGGCAGTTCGCTTCCATTACCGGATAATGCCTGCTACCCTCTTGCGCTTTTCATCCATGCGCCCGTAGCTCAGCTGGATAGAGCAGCGGACTTCTAATCCGCAGGTCGCAGGTTCGAATCCTGCCGGGCGTGCCAGTTTTAACTCTCTTTTTCCCAGCACGTTAGACCCTATGCGAAGCACCTGAACATCCAAGAAAACTGCCCACTTGCACCACAAAACGCACCATTTCTGCCCTTCCAAAGCGAGGTAACAGCTATGGCAAAAAAACGATTGCCCCGCGGCGTGAGCCGCTCCGGAGCCGGATATCGAGCGTGGGTTTTCATCGACGGAAAGAAAATTTATGGCCCCACGCGAACCACTCCCAAAGAAGCCGGCCTGGACGCCATGAAGATGAGAGCCAAGAAAGAGAAGCTCCCTCAGAGGCTCATGACGCTCAAAGACGGGATGGACCTGTTGATTCAAAGGTCCGAAAAACGCTTGTCCAAACACACCATGCGTTGGTATCGCGGACACTTCAAAATCCTGCTGGAAGCCTGGGACCCAGGCACCCCCTTGATCAAGATCACGCCTGCCGACATCGAGCGGTTTGTCGAGGTCCGCCTGACCAAGGTCTCTGGGATGACAGTCCGCAAAGACCTGAGGGCCCTGTCCCGCATCTTCACCATCGCGATGAAGCAGGGCTACGCGCTCGAAAACCCTGTCTCCAGAGTGGATCCCCCCCGCGTGAGGACGCCAAAACGCCAATGGTTTACCCGGGACGAAATCGTTTCCATCCTGGAGAGAATCAGATCCTGGGAACCAAACTCTAAATACTACAAAGGGGAGACGGGGCACCTGGCCGATGCTGATCTGATCGAGCTGGCCTGGCACACCGGGGCCCGCTGGGGAGAACTCTCCAGAGTCGAGGTGAAGGACATCGACTTCAACCTCCACCGGATTTGGATCCGCGGAAAATGCGGGGACCGGGAGCTGCCCATCAACGACCAGTGCACCGAGGTCTTGAAACGCATGGTGGGTGATCGTGAGGACGGGCCTCTGATCCCAGGTGGCCCGGAGGAGATCTCCCGCAGGTTCAAACGCTGGCGGCTCCGCCTGGACGAGCCACGACTGAACGCGAGGGCGCTTCGGCATTCCTTTGGCTCCCACTTGGCCGCGAGCGGGATTCCGCCGGCCACGGTCGCCAACCTGATGGGACATACCTCTCTGGCCATGGCCATGAAGTATTTTCACACCAGCGGGAAGGATGCCCAAGCTGCGCTTCATGCTCTCACCTTGCCGACGCCTCCAAAGGGCCCCTCAGCTTCTTCGGATTCGGGGCCAAAGCGCTCTTGATGAAGGATTCCTTGAGCCTGGTCTTCTCCTGGACAGCCTCGAGCTTGCAGGTCTCCCACCACAGCTTGAGCTCGCTGGCGCGGACCATCCACTTGTGGCTGGAGACCTTGAAAGGTTTGGGACCGCCGAACTTCTTCCAGACATTCATCAGCTCGCGAGAGTTCTTGAAGGAGAGTCGCCTGGCCACTTCGGCCACGCGGATGAGGTCTGAAGGGATGATCTGATCCAGGGGGGATGTTTCGGTTTTGGCTTTGGTCATTGGAAAAGCCCCAAAATGAGAAGAACGATTCCGGCGACGAGGGCCCAGGAAAAAATCGGAGCCCCCACCCACACCAGGAACATCACTGGGCCGCTGATTCGGTTTCTCTCCTGCATTGAAACCCCCATCGTGTTGGAAAAGTGCCCCCGGGGCAGCCCATGCTCTACCCCGGGGACGAGGTTGGTTGATGCAGAAATTTTCTACCGCCCTTTTTCCGGCTTTTCAATGTTTTTACGTAAAACTTTACGTAACCGACCAAAATGCTTATAACTCGTTATTGCAATGGCTGTTAATAGTTTGACAATCCTCCCCGTGCCTTGTTCAAGAGATGAACCCAGCGAAAAAACCCTAGGGAAGAGGATCCGTTCAGCCAGGATCCATGCGGGATTAACCCAGGAAGGGTTGGCCAGGAAAGTTGGTGTCAACCTTTCCACTCTCCAAAAATGGGAAGCGGGAACTCAACCTCTTGCAGCATCTGTTTGTAAACTCGCCTTGGCCTTAGGTGTCACATCTGACTACCTCCTTGGCATTTCTGACCACCCAGCAAACTTTCCCCCTGGGTATGAACTGGTGGACATGGAAATGGTCGAGGCCATCAAGAACCTACCTCATGAAAGAGATCCTGAGGCGGCCGCAGAGAAGATCATTATGTGGAATCCTCCACCAATGGCCGCTGATTGGATCATTCCTACCTATGCCAAACTCCTTCCTCCGGCAGAGGCACAGGCTTTAATGCAAGAAATCTCAGAGATCCTTTATACTTGGGCCCCTAAAACGATTCGAAAATGGAGGAAATACCATAAGCGGTATTAAATCTGGCTTGACCGGATAAGGTCCCATGGGTTACCTTCGAGCCACCTGAGGAATTCAGCAGTGGAAGCCCAAAAATCAACAATAGCCCCCCCAGAGAAGATTTTCCCCCCAGGCCATGAAGGGAAAAGAAGAAGACTTTTCTTCTACTCACTCATCCTTATTGGAGTCCTAGGTTGCTCCAAAATTGCAGCATGGATTTGGGGCGGGCACCAAATGATGACAAAGCTCTCTGTCCCAGAAGCTCAGAAAATCCTTACCGAATCAGACGACCCAAATCTGAGAGAAGTGGCTGTTGCAAAGTGCTGGTTAACGCTGAAGAGACATCTGAAATTCCTCCAAAACGAGGCTCAAAAAAACACCCGCTCAGGTAGAAACGCTTCCCGCTACCTGGCAAAGCTTAAAAAGGAGCTGAAATGACACCGCTTCCTCCTGCAAGGATGAACCATGAACCTGAAGCCGTTGGGCCAGGGGATACCGTAGAAATCACCTATGATTTCAGTAATCTCCCCGCATCTGTTGAGTCCGTTGAGATCTCAATTGTGGACGATTCTGGGCAGCAGACAACCATTACGATTGATCGGCCTCAATCTGGGAACGTTGGATCTACTGATTGGAACATCCCTTCGAGTTGGGGAGATACCGCAGTTTTGAGTGAGCCCAATTCGTTGGATCACACATTCCCAGTAATCTGAAAAGGAGGTTGGTTGATGCGCTCCATGAAGAAAAACCCAAACATAAAACACCTTAGGTTCTTAGTTCAGGGTTCAGCTGAAGAACCATATCAGGTAGATTTCTTTTTGGATGGGACAAATATGTCAGCTTATTGCACTTGCCCAGCTGGAGAAAATGGCCTTTATTGCAAGCACAGGTTTCGCATCATGGCAGGTGAGCCTGATAATATCGAAAGCGATAATCCTGACAAGGTTTCTGAGGTTGCAAAATGGGTTGAAGGGTCTGATGTAGGTAAAGCCTGGGAAAAGGTTTTGGACCTGACTGATGCTCAAGAAAGGATTAAGGATGAATTGA
>DROQ01000202.1 GCA_011321845.1 Planctomycetota bacterium
CTTCTACCAGTTCGATTCCTCCCGCGGTGAGAGACTTGCCCCCTCCGCCACCCCCTCCCCCGCAGGAATACAGTCCAAACAGCGCCGCTGTGAGGACCCACAAAAACGATCTCCTCGTCCCAAGAACCGGGAGATCAGGACGCGTCGAGGGGAGGGAGCTTTGTTTCATTGGCTTTTCCCAAAATGTGGCTTTTCCCAAAATGTGAAGGCGCAGGATCGGACGGGAACAAGGGGGGACTTGTCTGGAGGAGGGATACTTTCAAAAGGGGTACCGCTTCCGCCCATCTGGAGGAAAGGAGGAGAAAGATTCACGAACTCATGGAGAAGAGAGAGGGCCAAGGGAGGGGAAGTGTCTTGGATTCTCCCATGAATGGAGCGATTTCACACCCCCCCTGTTTCCTTGGGCACAGGAAAGGCTCTCCGGGCCCAAAAGACTCAGAGGGATTTCGAGGAAGAAGTGCTGACTTTTTCGGCCTCGGAAGACTCGCTGGAGGCGGGTGGGGGAGGGGTCCAGGCCTCGAGGGGGACTTCTTTGTTGAGCTTCTTGACGAAGATTCGTTTGAAGGTCCCGAGGATCGAGCGCAGCTTGTCCGAGAGCCCAAGGTCCCTGAGCCAGAACCGGAACATCGGCATGTTTTTGTAACGGGGAAAGGGAACTCCCATGAGTTTCAGCATGAGCCGGCGTCCCCAGATCTTGCCCCGGAGGGCCTGGAAACCGACCTGGGAGGCGGGCAGCTTGTCGGCCCCGACCCGCTCGGCCTCGATGTAGCCCTGGGCCATGGCCTCCTCGAGGATGGCGCGCCCGCGCTCGCTGCGCACCACGATCAACGAGCGCCCTGGTTCTCCCTTGGGGATGGGGCGGTACCAGGGATCGCCCACCGAGATGTCGGCGAACTCCCCCGTGTGGTCGAGGCAGATGTAACAGCGCCACTGGCGCCGTTTTTGGAGGATGCCTCCCCAGGAGTCGGCATAGGTCATCTGCGTGCTCTTTTCCCCCTTCCCAGGGTCCTCGAAGCGGACCTCGGCCATGCCCGGCCAACCCTTGCCGCGGTAGCGGACCGAACGAGCGCGGCGGGGATCCTGGCAGCCCATGGCCTTCATCATTTCGAGAGTCCCAGCCGTGGAGGGAGTGCCCGCGCAGAAGATGGCGATGGTGAGCCCCAGCTTGGGGTCCAGGGCCGGGCGCAGCCCGCGGGCCTTGTGGGTTGCGGCAACGTCGCAGGGCTTGCCGACGAAGACGCTGGGTTCCGTCGCTTCCTCGATCCTCCCCAGGTCCTGGCAGGGACTCGCGGGCGCGTAGCGCGAGCCCGTCCGTGCCAGCAGTTCCTCCCGGGACTGGCTGAAGACGGTCTGGTTGAGGTAGGGGTAGTCCTCGCGCGCGCCCGTATGCAGGACCCCTTCCATTCCCTTCTTTTCCAGGCAGAAGAGGGAGAGCGCGCTGGCCGCTCCTCCGCTTGAGCCGGCGAAGCGGATTTCCTCGTCGGCCGCGTAGCCCTCCCAGAGTTCGAGGACCGGCCCCCAGCCGGCCGCCAACTCCCTGATCGTTCCCGCGGGCCAGCGCTCCGGTTCGTGCTCCAGGGCCGCCCCGGGGCAGACGGCCATTCCGGCCTCTTCGTCCAGAGGACCGTTCTGCTTCGGCCTGCGCCCCTGGTCCAAAACGTCGATCATCTCGATGGATGGGTCGATGTAGGCGCAGGCGCCGCAGCCGGTGCAGAGCTGGTTCTTGGCGACATCGAGGACGTTCTGGATCTTGCGGCTCATTCCTTCATTTTCGGCTGTCGCGGCCTTGGCGCTAAATCCACGAATGGGTGAGGGCTCGCAAGCTGCGTGGAGGTCGGGACTTCTCCCTGGGCTGGAGGCTTTTGCGCTAAATCCATGAATTGGTGAGGATCTCGCCCAGGCCTCCGGCTCCAGGGACGATGTACTGGTGGTCGTTGAGTCCCCGCTCGTCTTCGAAGGTCCCAGGGACCGCCGCAAGGGCTTCCGGGGAGGAGAGCCCCCGGTCCAGGCGGGCCGTGTAGGTCACCACCTCGGGGTGGTCGGCCTGGAGGCGGCGCAGGAATTCGGGCGTGGAGATCATAGGAAGAGCGATGACCTCCTTGGGTGTCCCGAGGTCCATTCCGTAGTAGATGTCCAGGGTCCGGCAGACCGTTCCTCCGGTCGCCCCCATGGGATCGGGGAGGAGGAGGATGGCGTCCTCGATGGGGCCGCCGATCTTGAGCCCGGAGTCGTCGGTGCCGATGACCCGCCCGTTCTCATCGACCTTGCGGCTCATGGAGAGGTAGTCGAGGCGGAGATTCTCCGAAGGGAGGACCTGGGACAGGGTCTCGTAGCAGATCTCGGAGGGGAGGACGCCCGCCCGCACCAGGCAGGCGATCACGACCTTGGTCTCGGGGTCGAGGATGGGACCCTCGTAATATCCCTTCTCCGTGTATTGGAGCATGCGCGTGGGGATCTTGGCCTCGATCCTGGGAAATTCCCATGCCAGGGCCGCGCCCACCAGGCGCTCGTAGATCCTTCGGAGAAGCGGGCGCAGTTGGGAGGTGGTGGTCTCGGGGTGCCCCAGCTGGGCGAGAAGACTCAGCAGGAAGGGGTCGTCGAGGAGGTGGACCTGGGGGCCGTACGCGTGTTCGAGTTCGAGGCTTGCCATTCCCCTATCCTCCACGGTGTTCTGGCACTTGCAAGGGAGGAGGGCGCCGGAGTATGGTTTGCCATGGAATTCTCAATCCCCGGACGCACGATTCTCCTGCCTTTCCTGGCGGGAACTCTCCTCCTCCTCGCTCCCGCCCCCTCCCAGAACCCCGTCGATCCCCCCAAGGGGCTCAAAGTCGCCTTCATCCACGTGGGCCAGGGGGACGCCACCCTCGTCGTCGGCCCGACCGGCAAGGCCCTCCTCTTCGACGCCGGCCCCGACGGGCAGGGGAGCCGGGCCGTCCTTCCGCAGCTCCAGAGGATGGGGGTGAAGAGCCTCGAAGGGATCATGGTCTCCCACTACCATCCCGACCACATCGGAGGGGTGGACGAGGTCCTCGCCAGGATCCCGACCAAGAAGGTCTATGACCGGGGGCTCTACAAGGCGCCGACCTATTACAAGGACTATGGGCGCTACGCGACGGCCGCCAGGGGCAAGCGGACGACCGTGCGCCCGGGCACGAGCATCGACCTGGGTCCCGGCGTGAGCTGCAAGGTGATCGCGGTCAACGGCTACATCCTCGGCAGCTCTTCGCGCCTGCCCATCGACAAGGCCTACCAGTACGAGAACGGCGCCTCCATCACCCTCCTGGTCCGTTACGGGGACTTCTCCCTCTGGCTGGGCGGCGACCTCACCGGCGGCGGGCTCAACACCTACGACCTGGAGTCGCGGGTGGCCGCGGTGGCGGGCAAGGTGGACGTCTACCAGGCCGACCACCACGGGAGCGCGACCTCCAGCAACAGCAACCTGCTGCGCATTCTGGATCCCGAGGTCATCGTGATCTCCTGCGGCAAGGACAACCCCTTCCGGCATCCGGCCGGGTCGGCGGTCAATCGGATGAACTCCGCGGGCAGCTCGCGCCTCGTGCTCTGCACGAGCCCGGGCAATGGATACCGGGGGTTTGGGACCTCGGGGACGGCGGTCCTCGAGACCAACGGGCGGCGCTACCGGATTACGGGCGAGACCAGGGGGGCTTTGGACCTCTATACGGACGAGGCCAGGGTGCATCGGCCTGTGGCGGGGGAGCTGGTGATCTCCGAGGTCCAGCGCAACCCCAGGAACAAGGACGGCAAGTTTCTCGAGCTGAGCTATGTCGGCAAGGAGCCGGCCTCCCTGGAAGGGCTGGAGCTGCGCGCCAACAAGGGGTTTTTCCGAGTGGCCACGCCCTACCGCCTGCTGCCCGGGCAGCGCCTGGTCCTGATGGACCATGGGGACCCCGCCCGCAACGGGGGACTGCCTCTCGGGCACGCCTGGCCCTACCGGGCGATGAGCCTCGGGACCGGCAGCGACAGGATCCGGATCGGGTTCTCGGGCAGGACCCTGGAGAGCCTCTCCTACAGCTCCAGTTTCGCGGGGGGATACGGGGTGGCCGCCGAGCGGGTGAACCTGCTCGCGGGGGCGAGTTCGAGCAACTTCCGGGCGGCGGTCGCGAGTTACGGGAGGGACCGGGGGACTCCCGGGCTGCGGAACAGCGCGGACAAGACGCCCTTCTCCCTGGGGGCCGGGGTGGAGACCATCCCCTTCGGACGGAGCGGGGGGCCCAAGATCCTCGCGGTGGCGAGCGCCTTGGCCAAGGGGGGGAGCTTGGACATCCTGGCCCTCTCCGGGGGGAGCAGCCCCGGATTGAAGGTGGGGAGCGTGCACATTCCGCTCAACGGAGACGCCGTGTTCCTCCTGAGCTTGCAGCTTCCCGGGTCCTTCGGGACCTTCCCCGCCGATGGCTTGCGGGGTTGGGCCCTGCCCGTTCCCCAGGCGGCGAGCGCCCGGGGGAGCCGCGTCTTCTTTGCACACTTTCTTGTCGATTTCTTCGGGGCGAACCCGATCCCGGCCGCTTCGAACGCCTTTTCCTTTCGGATTCCCTGAGGAGGGGAGAATCTTGAGCGCTTCATCTTTTCCCGTTTTGATCGATGGCCAGACCATCGCCCGGCGTATCCAGGACCTCGCGCGCGAGCTGAGAGTGCGGGGAGATGGTGAGCCCCACTTCATCGCTGTGCTCGACGGGGCGCGCATCTTCGCCGACAAGCTTCTACAAGCCCTCGGGCGGGAGGCGGGTGCCTACGACTCCATCCAGCTCGCCTCTTATTCGGGCACGGAGAGCACAGGCACCGTCCGCATCGTCAAGGACCTGGGCCAGGACGTTCGGGGCAAGCGGGTCGTGATCCTGGAGGACATCGTGGACACCGGGCGGACCATCCTCGCCCTGCGCAAACTGCTTTTCGAGCGGGGGGCCAGGAGTGTGGAGACGCTGACCCTCCTCTCCAAGCCCTCGCGCCGTGTCGTGGAGGTCCCCCTCGAGGGGGTGGGCTTCGAGGTTCCGGATCTCTTCGTCATCGGCTTCGGGATGGATCTGGACGGCAAGTACCGCGAGCTTCCCTACGTGGGGGTCTACCAGGCGGACGAGGCCGAGCGCTCCGCGGTCTGACATCGTTCGGGTTGGGCCTGTGGGAACACCGAAGAAAGAAGAGATCGAAAGGCTCGTGGGGATCGCCAAGGCGGCCTCCGAGAGAGCCTACGCCCCCTACTCCAGGTTCCCGGTGGGGGTCGCCCTCCTGACCCGGGAGGGCAAGGTCTATGAGGGCGCCAACGTGGAGAACGCCAGCTACTCGCTGACGATCTGCGCCGAGCGGGTGGCCATGGGCTCTGCAGTGGGGGAGGGGAGCCGGGACTTCGCCCTCCTCGTCCTCTACACTCCGACTCCGCATCCCACTCTCCCCTGCGGGGCCTGCCGGCAGTTCATGGCGGAGTTCAGCCCCGAGCTGGAGATCCTTGTCGTTTACGAGGGAGGGAGGTTCGAGACGAACCTCGGCTCCCTCTTCCCCCAGCCCTTTGAGCTCGATGAAGAACTTTCCCGCCCGTCTGATCGCGAAGAAACGTGACCACCAGGCCCTGGCCGCCGAGGAGATCCAGGACCTCGTGGACGGGGTCGTGGATGGGAGCCTGAGCGACGCCCAGCTCGGGGCCCTGCTGATGGCCGGCTTCCTGGTGGGGAACGAGGACCGGGAGACCGTGGAGTGGACGCGGGCGATGCGGGACTCGGGACAGGTGCTCGATCTCTCGGACATCCCCGGCGTCAAAGTGGACAAGCACTCGACCGGGGGTGTGGGGGACAAGGTGAGTCTGGTCCTCGCGCCCCTGGTCGCCTGCCTGGGGGTGCCTGTCCCCATGGTCTCGGGCAGGGGCCTCGGGCATACGGGGGGAACGGTGGACAAGCTCCTCTCCATCCCCGGGTTTCGGATGGACCTGGGACCGGAGGAGTTCGAGGCGCTGGTCCGGGAGAACGGGCTCGCCATGTCCGCCGCGACCGATGCGATTGCGCCCGCCGACCGGCGGATGTACGCGACCCGGGACGTGACGGCCACCGTCGAGTCGATCTCCTGGATCACGAGTTCCATCCTGTCCAAGAAGCTGGCCGAAGGCATCGACGCCCTGGTGCTGGACGTCAAGTGCGGGCGGGGGGCCTTCATGAAAAACCTGGAGAGAGCCCAGGAGCTGGCGGAGTCCCTTGTGCGCACCGCCAACCTCCTGGGCTGCAGGACCAGCGCCCGCGTCACCAACATGGACCGGCCCCTCGGCAAGGCCATCGGGAACTCCCTCGAGGTCGAGGAGAGCATCCACTGTCTGAGAGGGGGAGGGCCCCAGGACCTGCGCGAAGTCGTGCTCCTGCTCGCCGCCGACATGCTCGTGGTGGGGGAGGCGGCTGCTCCGGAGCAGGCCATGGGACTCGCCGCAGCCGCCCTCGACGACGGGCGTGCCCTCGAGCGCTTCCGCCTCATGGTGGAGGCCCAGGGGGGGGATCCCCGGGTCGTGGACAGCCCCAAGGAGGTCCTGGGCGTCGCCCCCGTCCAGAGGCATCTGTGCGCCGAAGAGGATGGATTCCTTGAGGACCTCGACCCCTTCGAGATGGGTTGGACCGCCCTCGAGCTGGGGGCGGGACGAAGGACCGCCAAGGACCCCATCGACCCCCAGGTCGGCCTCCTCTGCCGCAAAGCGCCCGGAGATCCGGTCGCCCGGGGAGAGGTCCTCGTCGAGGTCCACGCCCGGCGGGAGGAGGACGCGGACCGGGCCTTGGACCGCCTGAGGCCCCTTTTCAAAATCGGCGCCGAGCCACCCATGCTTTCACCCCTCTTGCTGGCTACAGTGGCCGCGCCCGACTGATGCTGTCCTTGCTGTCTTTCGCTTTTCTTTCCTCGTCATGGGAGCGCTGACTTGCCGATCCTCTCGTTTCTCGGACTCTTCGGTTTCCTCGCCATCTGCTGGTTCTTTTCGGAGAACCGCAAGCGGATCAACTGGCAGACTGTTTTCGTGGGGCTCGGGCTCCAGATCCTCCTCGGCTTCGTCGTCCTCTACTGGAAGCCCGGCAACCAGGCTCTCCGGGACCTCTCCACCGGAGTGGATCACTTCCTGAACCTCTCCGTCGCCGGGGGGAGTTTCGTCTTCGGCGTGTTGAGCGATTCGGACGCAGTGGGCTCCGTCTTCGGTCCGGGCAAGGGCTTCATCTTCGCCTTCATGGTTCTTCCGACGATCATCTTCTTCTCGGCCGTCATGGCCGTCCTCTACCACCTCGGAGTCATGCAGTGGGTGGTCAAGATCATCGCCTCCACCATGGTCAAGTTCATGAAGACCTCGGGCTCGGAGACCCTGTCGGTTTCCGCCAACATTTTCGTCGGGCAGACGGAGGCGCCCTTCCTCATCAAACCCTTCCTCGCCCGCATGACCCGCAGCGAGCTGATGGCCGTCATGACCGGCGGCTTCGCCACCATCGCCGGCGGCGTCTTCGCCCTCTACGTCCTCTTCGGCGTCCCGGCCCAGCACCTCATCGTCGCCTCGGTCATGTCCGCCCCGGCCGCCCTCGTCGTCTCCAAAATGCTCGTCCCCGAGACCGAGCCCAGCGAGACCTTCGGCAAGGTCGAGGCCAAGATGGAAAAGACTTCTTCCAACCTCGTCGAGGCCGCCACCACCGGGACCACCGACGGCCTCAGCCTCGCCCTCAACGTCGGAGCCATGCTGATCGCTTTCCTCGGGCTCATCGCCGCCGTCAACTGGCTCCTCTCCTTCCTCACCCCCGAGATCGCCCACTTCCAGCAGATCGAGGGCCTCACCCTGCAGCGCATCCTGGGCTGGCTCTTCTCCCCCTTCGCCTTCCTCCTGGGCGTCGAATGGAACGACATCCCCGAAGTCGGCCAGCTCCTCGGCCTCAAGATCGCCGTCAACGAACTGGTCGCCTACGACGTCCTCACGCACCAGGTCCGTTCCCAGATCTCCGAGCGCTCCTTCACCATCGCCACCTACGCCCTCTGCGGCTTCGCCAACCTCGGCTCCATCGGCATCCAGATCGGCGGCATCTCCGCCCTCTGCCCCGAACGCCGCAAGGACCTCGCCCAGCTCGCCCCCAAAGCCATGATGGCCGGCGCCTTCGCCTCCTGGATGACCGCCTCCGTCGCCGGCTTCCTCACCTAAAGCACAAAACCCCCGAAGAAAACGCCGGTAGAAAACGCCTCCAGGCGTTTTGCGTAGGAAACGCCTCCAGGCGTTTCAAGTAGAAAACCCCTCCAGGGGTTTTGCGTAGGAAACGCCTCCAGGCGTTTCCCCCCCCCCTCCTACCCATGCCCCTTCGAAATCATCCGCAACATCTTGAGATTGATCACCAAAAACCGCCAAGCCTGATACAAAAAAAACACCCGCATAAACCGCGTCCACCTCGTCGGCTTCGTCGCATACACCCCCTGATCCTTCGCCCTCTCCCGATAAGCCGACCCCCCTCTCTCCTTTCCTTCCCCCTTCTTCCCATCATCCACCATGACTCTCCTCCTCCCTCACTCCGGAATCAAAAACCACCCCGGCCGCATCTTGGCCTTATACAAAAACATGTGGTGCAACAGAATTTTGATCCAGTGCCCCGCCAACCCGATCTCCCCCGTCGTATACCGCAGATCCCGCCCATACTCCGGATACTTCTCGAAGTCGGGGATGATCGGAAACACCGTCATCGACGCCGCCGTCCCCGTGAACGGGTTCGCCCCCGCCGAGGCCACGCAGGCCGCCCCCATCTCCGCCATCGACGCGTGGTGCTTGGGCACATCCGATTCCCCCTTGATCATCTCTACGACGCTGCGCGCCACCGCCTTCCCGATCGTCGCGGAGGGCATCCCCGTGCGCGGCGGCGTCGGCGAGATGGGCGTCCCATCGACCGCCTTGCGGGGCTTGGAGATCGCGTGCGGAGGAGCAAAGGCGATCCCCACCGCGAAGAGGTTTTTGTAGACGGGGCTTTGGTACGTCCTGGGCCAATCGCTGGCCTTCCACTCTTCGAAGGGTTTGGCCTCGTAGTTCGCGTCCACCTTGAGGAAGCCGTTCTTCATGAACAGCTTGTCCGTGATGTCCTTCCCCGCCTTGTCGAAGGCCTTCAGCCCCACCCCCGAGAAGGGCGGGATCAGCATCGCGAAGTCGAAGCCTTCCTCTCCCTCCCCTCCGTCCAGAGTCTTGTAGTGCAGCCCGTCCTCATGAATCTCGGTGACGTGGGCACGCTTGATCCAGTCGATCCCCCGCTCCGCGAAGAGGGACTCCGTGAAGATCTTGCTCGGCGTGATGTAACCGCCCCGCTTGAGGTGGAGCCCGTTCATCCCGAAATCCCCCAGCTCGTACTCGTTGCTGAGCCAGAGGATCTCCGCCTTGTCCCGGACCCCGCGCTTTCTCAGCTCGAACTCCAGGTTGACGATGTATTCGAAGGCCGCCCCCTGGCAGGTGCAGGTCCCATGCCCCGTCCCGACGATGATGCGCTGGCGTTCCCCGCGGCGCATCCGCTCGGTCATCTCGTCCACCTTCTTGGAGGTCTCGAAGGCGTGATCCTCCGCGCAGACCGAGGAGGTGAACTTGTCGGGACCGAGCCCCGGAGTCGCCTCGAACTTGAGCCGAGGCCCCGTGGCGTTGATCAGGTAGTCGTAGGAGACGTTTTCGATGGTCCCGATCTTGCCTTCCTCTGTCCACTCGATCTTGACGAAGGGGTTCTTTTCGCCCTCCGCCCCTTCGGGGTGGATGGACAGGGCCCTTGCCTGCTTGAAGATGATCCCGTTCCTCCGGTAGACCGGGGCGAGGGGGACGATCACCTTCTTGGGTTTCATCAGGCCCACCCCGACCCAGATGTTGGATGGGATCCAGTTGTAATGGGGGAGAGGAGAGACGACGACGACCTCGTGGTCGGCCCCGAGCCAGCGCTTCGCGAAGGCGGCTGCCGTGTGACCAGAGATCCCCGCCCCTAAAACGACAAGGCGACTCATGGGGGACAGCCTAGGTCCCCAGGCGGAGCTTGCAAAGCCCCCATGACAAGGGAACTCCCAGGAGCTTGCGTCGAGAGCCCCGGCCTGCCAAGGTATCGGGGCAGGGAAACAGGAGAGCGAAACAATGCGGAATCGGCAGGGTGATTGGAATGTGGAGGGGGAGGTCGAGCTGCTCCGGTCGGCGGTGCGGGATCTCAAGGGTCGAGGATTCGTCCCGGCGCAGGTGGGCATCGTTCTGGGGAGCGGGCTCAAGGATTTCGCCCAGTGCCTGGAGGAGCCGCTGCGGGTTCCCTTCTTCGAGATCGACGGTTTCCCCAGCCCGCGCGTTCCCGGCCACGGCGGCGACCTCCTCCAGGGGACGGTGGGGGGGGTGCGGGTCCACTGCCTCTCCGGCCGCGTGCACCTCTACGAGGGCTACCACGTCTGGGAGGTCGTGCGGGCCGTGCGCACCCTCGCCCTCCTCGGCACGCCAGTCTTCCTCCTGACCAACGCCGCCGGCGGCATCCGCGAAGACCTCCTCCCCGGCAACCTGATGCTCCTCATCGACCACCTCAACCTGACCGCGAGGAGCCCCCTCATGGGCCCCAACCACGCCCTCCTCGGCCCGCGCTTCCCCGCTATGTCCGAAGTCTACTGCCCCCTCGCCCGCAAGATCCTCCGCGCTTCCGATCCAGGCGAAGGCCTCAAGGAGGGCGTCTACGCCCAAGTCATGGGCCCCTCCTACGAGACACCCGCCGAAATCCGCATGCTCCGCACCCTCGGCGGCGACGCCGTCGGCATGTCCACCGTCCCCGAAGCCGTCGCCCTGCACGCCATGGGCAAAAGAGTCTGCGCCCTCTCCGTCATCACCAACCGCGCCGCCGGCCTCTCCTCCCACGCCCCCAACCACAAAGAAGTCGTCGAAGAAGGAAAACGCGCCGCCGCCCGCCTCCACGAACTCACCCGCCGCGCCCTCCCCGACCTCGCCTCCCTAGCCAACCTCAAACCCCAGTAGGGAACGCCTCCAGGCGTTTCACGTAGAAAACCCCTCCAGGGGTTTTGCGTAGAAAACGTCGGTAGGGAACGCCTCCAGGCGTTTCACGTAGGAAACGCCGGTAGGGAACGCCTCCAGGCGTTTCAAGTAGAAAACGCCGGTAGGAAACGCCTCCAGGCGTTTCACGTAGAAAACGTCGGTAGAAAACGTCGGTAGGAAACGCCGGTAGGCCTTTCAC
>DROQ01000203.1 GCA_011321845.1 Planctomycetota bacterium
AAAATTTTCCTCTTTACAGCTTTTGATTTTAAATCATCCCATCCAAGGTTTTCCCGACTCAATCCACAGGGAAAATCCGGGGAAAATTTTACTAGAGTGCTTCCAGACCATCGATTCGCCCAATGGACAAGGAAACTTGGGTCTTGAATCCTCAAGAATCCCATTGAATCAGTAAAGCCTAAGGGCTTTATCATTGAGTTTTTTTCCATCAAAGAAACAGCTTTTTTCCCTGGTTTTTCCCTTGTAGATTTTTCCTTTGTCTTTTCTCCAAATAAAATAGAAATGGGAACATTTTTAACGGGTTCTCCAGATTTGAGTCGAACTTGAATTTGTATGGGAATCCTTTTCCTTAAAATCAGGATAATGTTTTTTTTCAGCTTATTCCCAAAATTTTCAAAGTAAGCAGACCTTTGCCCTTTTCTTGCTAAAAGAACAAAGGCTGGAGATCCACCCTGGACTTCCCGCAAATCAATTGACACTTCCCCCTTTGAATTGGAAAAAAATACCTTCGAAAAATTTCTCACCAATTCATTCGGTAATACTGTTTTTTTCTTTTTTTTCCCAAGATACTCTTGAATCTTTTCTTTTGTTCCTGCATTGATGAACAGGATTTTAACCTCCGCACCTACCACTTTCGTCAGCTTACCATTTTCCAACTTTTTCAGCGTTATCTTTACGGGTTTCGAAAAATGGTCATTCTTCTTGGAAAGACTCCTTCTTTCCTGGATGGACCTATTTCCCCCTTCTTCCAAAAAGTCAAAGTCCTTAAAAAAAGGAATCGCCTTATTCCGACCTAAAGGGATCAATGGAAGTTCTTCCTTTTCCCTTTTTCCGATTTCATTTTTTAAAATGAATGTTACGGGGATCAAAAGGACAAGGGTTACACTTAAAAACCATGCTTTTTTTTGGATCCTCACACCAACCTCCTTCCATCCTGGTCACTCTTCTTTTTTCCACAAAAGCCCAGGATTGAATGGTCATTTCATCAGGCTTTTCGAGGATAAAGAAGAAGGAGAAAACTTCTTTCCATTCTCTTTACATACTGTCTTTGCATTTTGCTCTATATGGCACCCTGCATCAACAGCCTTTAAGCCGCGAGGGAATATGAAGGGGATACCGAACACATGGACTTGAAAAAACCTCCATTTGATTGCCAGTTTTCTTTTTCCCTCAGGGAGACATCCGGGCCTGATCCTACTTTAATGGGGCTTTTTCCTTCCGTAAAGCCTCCTGCACCCCACGGACCTCATCCCCAAACTTCTTTCTGAAAAAAGTCTTTTTCGGATACCCCCCCTTTCCTCCTCCTTAATCTTTTGTGATTCCCGGTCAAGAAGGTTTGGAATGGTCTCCTCCTACTTCCGGTCCACGAGGGTCATGGTGATCTGCTGGTTCATATCCTTGAGGTTCATTTGGATGAAGCGCAGGGCTCCATCCTCGAGGTCGTAGCCGAGGATGGTCTGGTAGGAGCCGGAGGGGTGGCTCTCGACCAGGACGCCCAGTTTTCCCAGGTTGCCTTGTTGGATGGCGTAGGTGAGGGTGGACTTGAGGACGGGGTCGGTGTCGAGGACGCCCTGCTTCATGCTGTTCAGGACCTTGGGGGGGATCCAGAGACCTCCGACCTTGTAGGGGGTTTCGAAGAAGAGGCTCTTGTTGGAGGACTCGGGAATCCCGAGTCGGTTTTTGAGGGTCTTGGTGGTCAAGGTCCCCATGTGGAGTTTGCCCTCATGTTTTTTGAAGGCGAAGACCATCTCTCGGGGAAGGACGGTTGGGGGCATTCCGCCGGGGGAAAACATCGTCATGTTTCCTCGATACACCATTTTCCGAACGGTCCTGGTCCAGGCGGGAGGGGTGGCTTGGAACCAGGGCAGGTCCAAGACGCGGTAGGTTTCGTAGTAGAGGGAGTTCTTGGTCTTCAGGTTGAAGCCATCGGCGTTCCCCGAACGGCGTGGGCGACCAGAGGCGCTTCGTTCCATGAGGAGGAGACCGGTGCCCTGGTCGTAGGCGCGTTGCTTGACGAAGTTGGGGATCTGGACGGTGACGAGAACGGATTTGTAAGCCTGGCCATGAAGCGGGAAAGGGCCGCGCCGAACTTGGATCCCCTCCTCCGATTTCAGGGTTTTGAGATCGGCAGGGAGCATCCAATAAGCGTTCCCTTGGGCCACCTCCTTGGCGGTGAAGATCTTGGGGCCCCCTCCCATCGGAGCGGGGTTGCGGCTGAGCAGGCCGTCCACGAATTCGGTCACCTCGAAGAGGACGGCTTCGGAGTCGACGTGGATCACCATGGCCCGGCTGTAGCCAGTCGCGGCGAGGCCTGCCTTTTTGGGATCGTCGCTCTCGGTGGATTGGAGGACTTTGTAGGTCAGCAGGGCTCCAGGCTTGATGAAGGAGGGGAGGACCAGTTTTTGGAGGGGTTCCTGAGCCTGCTTGAGGGGGTTTGGGGCTTGTTTCAGAGGGTTAGGAGCCTGCTTGAGGGGGTTTGGGACTTTGTCCTGGCCTGGCCCCTGGGGGCCTTGGGGCTTGGCCTGGGACCTCGAGGAGGCGGAAACCAGAAAGAGGGCGACGAGGAGGGTCGCCGGAATCGAGAGAGGCTTGGAACCTGCCATAGCGTCCTTGGGAAGAAGTCTGGGAAAAGGGAAAGTATAGGGGAAACCGGGGCCGGCCACCCTGGATCCTTGGGGCTCCGTCGGTTTTGGAGAGGAAAAAGGAAAGGTGGATCGACGGGTGAAGGGGCCGTTTCGGTCGCTCTGGTAGGGCTCGTCCAAGGTTCCGGAAAAAGGGGAGGTTGATCGGTGGATGGGCAGAGGGGGGCTCAAAGATAAGCAGCGGTCGGGGCCTCCTTGTGCTGCTTGAGGTCCCTGGGGGTGCCGGCGAAGACGATCTCGCCCCCCTGGTCGCCGGCGCCGGGTCCGAGGTCGAGGACCCAGTCGGCGCGGGCGGCCACAGCCATGTGATGTTCGATGACAAGGACGCTCGCGCCCTGCTCGACGAGGCGATCCAGCACCTTGAGGAGGCGCTCCACGTCGGCGCGGTGGAGGCCCGTGGTGGGCTCGTCGAGGACGTAGAGGCGGCCGGGGTCGGGACGCTTGCAGAGCTCGGCGGCGAGCTTGAGGCGCTGGGCCTCCCCCCCGCTCAGGATGTGCAGGCCCTGGCCGAGCCGCAGGTAGCCGAGACCGACCTCGCTCAGGACCTCGAGGGGGCGGGCGATGCGGCGCTGGGCCTGGAAAAACCCCGTGGCCTCCTCGACCTCCATGGCGCAAATGTCAGCGATGGTCTTGCCCTTCCAGCGCACCTGCAGGGTCTGCTCGTTGAAGCGCCGGCCCCGGCAGAGGTCGCAGGGGACCCAGACGTCGGCGAGGAAGTGCATCTCGATCTGCAGCTCGCCCTGGCCCTGGCAGAGGGGGCAGCGGCCTTCCCTGTTGTTGAAGGAGAAGCGGCCGGGGCCGAAGCCGAGGCGTTTGGCGTCCTGCGTCCTGGCGAAGAGGTCGCGGATGGCCCCCCAGATCCCGAGGTAGGTGGCGGCGCAGGAGCGCGGGCTCTTGGAGGGGAGCCCCTGGTCGACGACCTGGACCTGGCGGATGCCGCCATCCTTCTTCAAGCGAAAGGGACCCGTCTTGCCCCGCAGCGCGGGGACCAGGCCCTCGAGCACCAGCGAACTCTTGCCCGAACCCGAAGGCCCGGTGACTACCGTCATGCAGGCGGTGGGGATCTGCACGCGGAGGTTTTTGAGGTTGTGGACCTGCAGGCGGTCCACCTCGAAGTAGCCCTTGCCCCGCCTTGTGCCCTCGCGGAGAACCGGCTTTTGGGCCAGCCAGCGCCCAGTCTCGGTCTTTTTGCTGCGGAGGAGTTTGCTTGGGGGGCCTTGGAACTGCACCTCGCCTCCCGCGCGCCCGGCGCCGGGGCCGATGTCGACGATCCAGTCGGCGCGCCGGATGACCTCTTCGTCGTGCTCGACGGCGATCACGGTGTTGCCCAGGGCGCGCAGGTCGAGGAGGGAGCCGAGGAGGCGGTCGGTGTCCGAGGGGTGCAGCCCGATGGTCGGCTCGTCGAGGACGTAGAGGGTGCCGGTGAGCTGGTTGCCGCACTGGCCCGCCAGGCGGATGCGCTGGGCCTCGCCCCCGGAGAGGGTGGAGGCGCGGCGGTCGAGGGAGAGGTAGCCCAGCCCCATCTCCGCCAGGAACCCGAGGCGACGCTGCAGCTCGGCGAGCAGCTCGGAGGCGATCTTTTTGGCTTCGCCGCGCAGCTTGAGTTTGGAGAAGAAGTCCAGGAGTCGGCTGATGGGTTCGCCGCAAAGCTCGGGGAGGTTGCGGCCTTCGAGCAGGACATGGCGGGCAGCGGGCGAGAGGCGGCTGCCCCGGCAGGTCGGGCAGGGGGTCTCGCTGCGCAGGCCTTCGGGCAGCTCACGCTCGTTGCCGAGGAGCTTGTCCTCGAGGATGGGGACGAGGCCGCGCCAGTGTTCCCTGGTTTTGTAGCTGCGCCGACGCTCGCCCCGCTCGCGGACGAAGGCCACCTCGTAGACCTCGCCGTCCGTGCCGTGCAGGACCAGATCCTGCTGCTCTCGGCTGAGCTGGTTCCAGGGCGTCTTGTGCAGGTCGAAGCCATGGGCCTTGGCCATGGCCTGGGCGGTGCGGGCGACCGAGCGGCGCGGGTGCAGGAGGAAACCCAGGCCGGGCCCGAGCCCCCCGCGCAGGCCCCCGTGGAAGAGGGGTTTGCCGGGCGCCTGGATCCAGGCCTCCATGTCCACCGAGAGCCGCGTCCCGATGCCGTCGCAGCCCGGGCAGGCGCCCAGGTGGTGGTTGAAGGAGAAGAAGCGCGGCGCCAGCTCCAGCGGGAGGTGGAAGCCGCAGCGCGTGCAGCTGCGCTCCAGGGACCAGCGGCGCAGGCCCTCCCCCTCGATCTCGGCGGCGACCAGTCCCTCGCCCCAGCGCCCGGCCAGCTCGAGGGCCTCGGCGAGGCGGGAGCGGGCGCGGGCGTTCAGCTTGATCCGGTCGACGACGAGATAGAGCCCGCGCTTGAGCGCGGCGACCTCGGCCTCCTCGTCCACCCGCCGCAGCTCGAGGCGTCCCTCGGCGCCGAGGACGGCGTAGCGGACAAAGCCTTCTTCCTTCCACTCCTTGCGGCGCTCGGCCGCCAGCTCCCTGAGGTCCGCGTCGAGCAAGCCCCCGGGCAGCTCCGAGGGGGCGAGCAGCAGGCAGCGCTCCCCCGACCGCCCCTCCAGGAGACGCCCCGCCAGCATGGAGGGGCTGTTCTGCACCAGCGCCTCCCCGTGCTCCGGGCAGTGCGGGACACCCACCCGCGCGAAGAGCAGCCGCAGGTAATCGAGGATCTCGGTCTGCGTCCCCACGGTCGAGCGGGGGTTGCGGCCGGCGCTCTTCTGGTCGATGGCGATGGCCGGGAGCAGGCCCTCGATGTTGTCCACGGGGGCGCGCTCGAGCCGCCCGAGGAAGCGCCGCGCATAGGTCGACAGCGACTCCAGGAAACGCCGCTGCCCCTCGCGGAACACGGTGTCGAAGGCCAGCGATGTCTTGCCCGAGCCCGAGAGCCCGGTGACGACGGAGAAGGACGCGGCCGGGAAGCGCGCGTCCACGCCCTTGAGGTTGTGCTGGCGGGCGCCGCGCACGACGAGGTCCTTGGAGCTGCGGGCGCCGGCCCGGCGCTTCTTGGGGCGCGCCTTGGGGGCCTTCTTCCTCGGCCGCGCCGCAGCGCCCTTTTGCCGGCGGAGGACCTTCCCTAGCACCTTGCCCGTGTGGCTGGCCGCCACCTTGGCCACCTGCTCGGGGGGCCCCTCGGCCACGAGCGCGCCCCCGCCCTCGCCGCCCTCGGGTCCCAGGTCCACGATCCAGTCCGCCGACTTGAGCACGTCCAGGTTGTGCTCGATGACCAGCACGCTGTTTCCCTGCTCGACCAGGGCCTGCAGCGCCTGCAACAGCCTCTGCACATCGGCGAAGTGCAGCCCCGTCGTCGGCTCGTCCAGGATGTAGAGCGTCCTGCCCCGCCCGCGCTTGGCCAGCTCGCTCGCCAGCTTGATCCGCTGGGCTTCCCCGCCGGACAGCGTCGTGCTCGTCTGGCCGAGCTTGAGGTAACCCAGCCCCAGGGCGTTCAGGACCTCGAGGATGCGCGCCATCTTGGGATGGTTCGCGAAGAAGCGCCCCGCCTCCTCGATGGTCATCTCGAGGATGTCGTAGATGGTCCGCCCGCGGAAATGGATCTCCAGAGTCTCCCGGTTGAAACGCCGCTCCTCGCAAACCTCGCAGGGCACCTGCACCGACTCGAGCAGCTGCATCTCCAGGCTCTTGACCCCCGCGCCCTCGCAGGCCTCGCAGCGGCCGCCCTTGACGTTGAAGGAGAAGCGCCCCTTGGAATAGCCGCGCACCCGGGACTCGGGCAGCGAGGCGTAGAGGTCCCGCACATGCGTCCAGAGCCCGGTGTAGGTCGCCGGGTTGCTGCGCGGCGTCCGCCCGATGGGCGCCTGGTCGATCTCGATCACGCGGTCGAGGCCCTCGAAGCCTTCGAGGTTCTCATAGACCCCGGGCGCCGCGTCCTCCTCCGCGCCGTTCAGCCTGTGGGCGAGGGCCTTCTTGAGGATGTGGTGGACCAGGGTGCTCTTGCCCGAGCCCGACACCCCGCTCACGCAGACGAAGCAGCCCAGGGGGATGTCGACGTCCAGGCCCTCCAGGTTGTGGAGGCGCGCCCCGCGCAGGCGCAGCCGCTCCTTCCCCGGCTCCCGCCGCTCCGGCAGGGCGATCCCCAGCTCTCCCCGCAGGTAGCGCGCCGTCAGCGAGTCCTCCACCTCCAGCACCTCGGCCGGCGTCCCCGCGGCCACGACCTGCCCTCCGTGCACCCCGGCCCCGGGCCCCACGTCCACGAGGAAGTCCGCCGCCAGCATCGTCTCCTCGTCGTGCTCTACCACGCAGACCGTGTTGCCCCGGTCCCGCAGTTCCCCCAGCGTCTCGATCAGCCGCTCGTTGTCCCGGGCGTGCAGCCCGATGCTCGGCTCGTCCAGCACATAGAGAACACCCCTCAGCCCCGAGCCCACCTGCGCCGCCAGGCGGATGCGCTGCGCCTCCCCCCCCGACAGGGTCCCCGCCCGCCGGTCCAGCCGCAGATAGCCGAGCCCCACCTTGTTCAAGAAACGCAGCCGATCCAGGATCTCCGAGAAGAGGTCCTTGCCGATCAGGGCCTCGCGGCCTCCCCGCGCCGCCACCCTCGCCGCCTCCGCCTCGAAGAGTTCGAGCCCCTCCCCCAGGGTCATGCCGACGAGCTGGGCCATGTTGCGCCCCGCCCAGGTCACCGACAGGGCCTCCGGCCGGAGCCGCGCACCCTCGCAGTCCGCGCAGACTCCCACCCGCTGGAAGCGCGCCAGGCTCGGCGGCCGGTACTCGTCCCAGATCGCCTGGAGCCGCCCCACCACCCCCTCGAAGCGCCGCCGGTCGTCCCCCTCGACCAGCATGCCTTCGCGCTCGTAACGAAACGAGGTCTCGAAGCGCTGCTCCCCCGCCCCGTAAAACAGCACCTCCCGCGCCTTGGCCGGGAGGCTGCCCAGGGCCTGGTCCACCGAGCCCCCGAACTCCCGCAGGATCTGGTCGATCTCATCCAGGTGCATCCGGCTGTAATGGACAAAGCCCTTCTTGTTGAAGCAGCGCAGCGCCCCCTCCCGCAGGCTCAGCTCCTCGTCCTCGACGAGCAGCTCCTCCGCGAAGACCCGCGTCTCCCCCAGCCCCTGGCACCTGGGACAGGCCCCCTTGGGGTTGTTGAAGGAGAAGAGCAAGGGCTCCAGCTCCGGCAGCGAGCCATGCCCGGCCGGGCAGGCCGAGAGCACAGAAAACATCTCATAGCTCTCCCCCCTCGCCTGCGCTTTCCGGCCCTCCTTCGCCTTCCGGCCCCCCTTCGCCTTCTGGTCCCCCTTCGCTCCCTTTGCCCCCTCCACCCCCTTCGCTCCATTCGCTCCCTTGGTCCTCGCTTCTCCCTCGCCGCCCAACTCCTTCGCCTTCTGGTCCCCCATCCCTCCCTGGGCCCTCGCCGACCCCTCGCCCCCCGGCTGCCGAAGGATCCCGACAAAACCCTTACCCAACCCAATCGCCTGCTCCAGCGAGTCCAGGAGCCGGGCCCGCCGCTCCGGGTCCACCTTGAGCCGGTCGATCACCACCTCGATGTCGTGTTTCTTGTAGCGATGCAGCGAGATCTCCTCGTCCAGCCGCAGGATGCGCCCGTCGATCCGCGCCCGCAGAAACCCCCGCCTCCTGAGCTCCTCCAGCTCCCTGCGGTAGCTGCCCTTGCGCCCCCGAACGATGGGCGCCAGCACCATCAAGCGATCCCCCGGCTCCCCCTCGCCCAAGACCCGATCCGCAATCTCCTCCGGCGACTGCGCCACCACCTCCAGGCCGCAGGTCGGACAGTGCGGCGTCCCCAGCCGCGCCATCAGGAGCCGGAAAAAGTCATAGAGTTCCGTGACCGTCCCCACCGTGGAGCGCGGGTTGCGCGAGATCGTCTTCTGGGTGATGGCCACCGTCGGCGAAAGCCCTTCGATGCTCTCCAGCTTGGGCTTCTCGATCTTCCCCAGAAACTGCCGGGCATAGGCCGAGAGGCTCTCGAGGTAGCGCCGCTGCCCCTCCCGAAACACCGTGTCATAGGCCAGCGAGCTCTTGCCCGAGCCCGACACCCCCGTAAACACGACCAGGCTGTCCCTCGGAAACCGGAGATCCACCCCCTTCAGATTGTGCTCCCGGGCCCCCCGGATCCTGACTTCTTCCATGGGCTTAGACTAACCCCAATCCTGCCCAAACTCGAGCAAAGGGGGAGCTTCACCTGCGCCGGTTCTTCAGGATCTCCTGGGCAAAGGCCCGGACCTTCGGATCGGGATCGTTTCGGGAGGCCTCCTGCAGGGCCAAGAAATTTTCCCTCTGGTCCAGATGGCGCGCCAGGCCTTGGAGGGCTTCGGCACGGATCCTGGGGTCCGGGCTGCGCCGGCCCCACTCCCTGAGTTTCGCCATCACGACCGGACGATCCATCCGGGAAAGTGAACGAACGATCTGCACCTTGAGTCCAGGATCCTTTTCCCGTTGGGATTGTTGCAGGAGGACCTTGGCGGCGTTTTCCGTCCCCAGGGTAGCAAGGGCATGGATGGCGCTTTCCCGTTGCGATGGATGGGAAGCTTGGCTGAAGCGCTCAAGAACCGCCAGGACCTCCGGACGCCCACTGTTTCCCAAGGCGGCGATCCAGGTGGACAAGAACCCCCCTCTTCGGGCCTTGGACTCAAGGCGCAGCAAGTGGGAAAGGGCGGTCCCCCCGTCCTTGAGCTTATCCTCGCTTCGTCCCGCCAATGCCCCGAAAGAAAGAAGAGAGGCGGTCTCCATGGGACCCAGCTTCCCTCGTTCGAGACTCCCCTTCAGGACTTGCTCCCGCAACATCTCGAGAGTGTCCCTGCTGGGACGGGCAAGCTGGATCATGGAGCGGAGAGCTTCCTCTCGGAGTTCCTCGGGCAGGTTCCCATTGTTTCCCAGGTCCCTGAGAACAGCTTGGGCCTCTTCCGTCCCCGCAGCACCCAGGGCGACAGCCAGGAGGCGGGCCAGGTCTCCCTGGGCCTCCCCCCCCAGGATCCGATCCCGGAGGGCAAAAGCGTCCTGGGGATGGAGTTCGAGGTATTGCCCCAATTGGGACCAGGCCTCGTAGACTTGCCTGGAACGAAAGCCATGCTTGGCCAGCGCGGAACGGAGCTGGTCCAGCAACTGTTGCAGGCTCACCCCCTTGAAGACCTCTGCGAGCATGTCCCTTCGTTCTTGCGAACTCATTTCCCCGGATTCCCCATCCCCTCCGGGGCTCGACCAACGCTCGGGTCCCAGAGCCCCCAGGGAGACCAATGCATCCAGCGGAACCCTGTCCTTGGAAGTCCAGCGAATCGATCCCTTGGATCGCAGGACCGTCCCCCCCTCTCCTCCAGGCATTTTCATCCGGAGCGTCTCGTGGACCCGGACCTCCCGCAACCAGTGCAATTCCTTTTGATCCAGCACTCCCAAGACGCGGCCGGTCACCTTGTGCCTGGGAGGATCCCCGATTCCCTGCGCCATTTTCTGGTATTGGAGGAGCACTCTTTCCAACTGGACCCGCCCCTGTCCCTGGGAGAGGACACGAAACCTGGCCAGGTATTTTCCGGTGGCATCCCCACCTTCGGCCTCCCAAGGGGTCCGGACGCTCTGAAGTCCTTGGGCAGGAAGGGGAAAACTGAGGTAAGTGAAGATCGAACGCAGAAAATCCCTTTGGTCGACTCCAAGGTCCCTGGCAAAGGCCAGGCCCAGGATTTTTCCCTGCTCATTCATCCGGACAAAGGTTTTGGAACGAGCGGCTTTTGTGCGGTGGGCGTCTTCCACCTCCTTCCCCATGGCCAGAAAACTGCAATGCGAAAACTGCAGGGAACTGAGGATCTCTCCTTCCGAGCGCCTGTGAACCAACCATTGCAAGTCCCCCTGGAAAAGCAGTGGTGCCCATTCCTTAGGTTCCTGCTTTCCCGCCTCGAGGAAACCGAAGGCGAACTCCAAGCGAACCTGGTACCGAAAGAGACTGCCCGCTTCGGCTCCCCAGTACCCAGGGTCCTTGGCTTCCTTCCTTCGATTCCCTTGTTCCGCCTTGGAAGGAGCCCTGACGCCCAGGGAGGAGGAAGCCTCCCCCGGGTTCTCCAAGGGTGGTCCCGAGGCAAGACTCTCCCCGGGCTTGGACCGAAAAAAGAGAAAAAGGCTCCCGGCCATCACTGCCAGGAGCCCGACCAGAACGACGCGCGGAGCGCCGCTCAAAAAGGATTGTTTCCTACGAGCCAAGGGGCCTCAACGACTCCACAGGACCTTGGTGTAGTTTCTGCTCCTGTAGGAAGCGATGGTCTTGGACCACTTCTTCCAGAGGATCCGGGCCTTGAGGTAGAGCTTGAGGGAGATCGCCCGAATCGAATAGGTGACTCGGCCTCGAACCCCACCGCTTCCCGCAGAAGCACCGGCCGAAAGGACCTGGTCGGCAAAGCGACCCTCGAAACTGAGTCCGAGGGAAGCCACCCAGATATCCGCGCGCGCCGAGGCGCGCCCCCATCCCCAGGCCTGGCCCACTCCACTGAGCCCTACATAGGCCTTGTAGGGAAGAAGACGAACCGAAACACCCGCCTTGGCGCCTGCTCCAGCATTCCCGGAAACGCGGATCGGAACCGGCCCCACCGAGAACCGGTAGGAAGGATCCCGGGGAAAGACCTTGTAGGTGACCGGGCGCAGGTACCAGCTCTTGGAGGTGGGGAAGGACTTGGAATAGACCGTCTTCCCGGCAAGGTTCACATAGAGGCGGCCACTGCCGCTCACGGAACCATTCCGATCGGTGCTGTACCCGGAAACCCCCACCCTTCCCACCGAGAAGGATCGAGCCAAAAGCCTCCCATACCCGGAGACGTAGAAATGGGCGGAGGAACGCTCGTAGCTTCCCCGGCGGTACCAGGAAATGGAGCTGGAAGCATAGATACTTCCGCCCAGGTACCGGTTTCCGAAACTCCTGGAATAGCGTCCGGACTTGTAGACGGATTGAGCAGCGAGGGGAGAGGAGAACACTCCAAGGCCCAGCCCGAGGACAAGGGCAAGGCTCAAGCTTCGTTTTTTCATGGTGACCTCATTGTTTTGAGAGACGAGAGTTAGCCATTTCCGGCGGATTCCCAGGGATAAACCGCCACCTTTTTGCCGGAAAACCGCAGAATAATGCATAGCGAGATCTGAAAACAAGAAAAATTCACCTTTTTCTTCCCGAAAACCCCCTTGCCAAGGAACCTTCCTCCCCCCCGAGTAGGGAACGCCTCCAGGCGTTTCATGTAGGAAACACCTCCAGGTGTTTCATGTAGGAAACGCCTCCAGGCGTTTCAGGCAGGAAACCCCTCCAGGCGTTTCCTCCAGAAAACCCCTCCCGGGCTCCCCCTCCCAAAAAAGGGATTTTCTCCATCCCCTCCCCAAAAACCCTACCCAAAAGACTACACTCTTCCATTTAGGAACCATTCTCCCAACTTTTTTCTTCTCCGATTCCACTCCCTCCGAGAGGAGCCAACCAAGTCCTCCCCGCATGAAAAACCAACCTCCTCCTCTCCCAGGCCCACTCAACACAATCGAAACGACCATGAAGTTCACACGCATTCTTTTTTCCTCCTCCATCCTCTCCCCCCTCTTCCTTTCCCTGGCCCTCCCGCTCGGAAAGAACACGATAGCCTCCCCGCCCTCCCTCTCCCCCGCCTTCCAGGGAGGAGGAAATAATGTGGTGATCCTCAGCGGCCAGGTGTACGACGGAAAGGGAGGCCCCCTGAAATCAGGCAAGGTCTACTGGGCAAAGAACACAGCCGGAAGCAACGGGATTGTCATCCCGGCCGGAAAAACGCTGACCATCCAGGCGGGAGCCATCCTCAAGTTCGACCCCAACCAATTCAGGGTGTCTGGGACCTTGAAAGCCAGCTTCGCCGTCTTCACATCCATCCAGGATGATCAAATTGGAGGGGACTCCAGCGGGAACGGAAAAACGATCGGCAAGGTTGGTGACTGGGGGGGAATCAACCTCAGCCTGGGGGCGAAGGCCATCCTGACCTCAGTGACCATGCGCTTTGGAGGGATGGGGAATGGCACCCCCGCGATCAGCGTTCCCCTCGGAGCCCAGCTCACCATGAACAGCTGCGCCATTTCCGACTTCAAATACGGGGGCGTCATCAATTCCGATCCAAAGACCCTGATCCAAAAATGCCAGTTCGCCCGCTGCACCTTTCCCATTTTGACGGACTTTTTTCACTTGGACCGAATCATTGATTGCAGGGCCGTCTCCTGCAGTCAATCCGATGCAATCCAGGCCAAATTCCTCCCTCAAAGCGCGACGATCATCCCACCCCTCACCATTGGCCCGCGCAACACCATGGGAGGAACGGGAGTGATCGGCCTCCTGGGCCAGCCTGTCATCCCGAAAAACAACTATCTCACCTTCCTGGATGGGATCATCCTGAAGATGATCCGGAACTCCCAGTTTTCCATCCGCGGGGCCCAGGTCTTCGTCAAGGGGGGGAAAGCTGGAGTGATCTTCACGACAATTGACGATGACCAGCATGGGGGGAAGCTTTTCAAACATCTACAAAGCAGGAAGCCCCAAGCGGGGGATTGGGCCGGAATCTCCCTTACCTCCAGCCCCAAGGTGAAAACGCAATTGGATGCCAGGGGCCTCACCCTCCTCTATGGAGGACAGAAAAATGGAGGGATCGAGGTGGGGCATGATTGCCATGTCAGCCTGGTTGGATGCAGGTTGCTCCACAACAAGTCCTATGGAGTCTATTTCGAAAAGAGGCGGAACATCACAAGCACGAATTACGCCTTGGTCTCTTGCCATTTCGAGAACAACCGCGGCCCCGTGTTTCAACTCCCATGTTCCGCCCTTCCCAACTGCTCGGGGAATACGGTCAAGGGAAACCGTGAAAACTTCTTTCATCTCTATTGGTGGGGGTACAGCCGAAACCTCCGGATCCATCCCGCCATGCTCCCTTTTGGGTCTGGAATCCTCGGCAATTCCATCGACTTGTACACGGGCATGCAACTCAAGCTGGAAGGAGGGCTCTTTCTCTTCTTCGAGCCCGGCGGAACTCTGGACAACCGCGAGGGAACCCTTGTCCTCCAAGGGGAAGCAAGGCGCCTGGTGGTCTTGACAAGCATCAACGACCGGCCGGGCAAGCATCCTTTCCCTGGAAGCTGGAAGGGGGTCCACCTCGGGCGCAAGGCCAGACCCTCCGTCCTCGAAAATGCCGTGATTCGCTATGGGGACCGTGGGGTCTGGGTCCAGAGCCCGGGTCACCGTCTGCGGAATCTGGCCATCCAGCACAGCCAGTTCGAAGGAGTACGCAACGAAGCGGCCAATGACATTGAGAACACCATGATCCTGGATGGCTCCTCCCACGGATACCTGGGTACCAAGCCCAGCCATCTCCGCCATTGCACCATCCTGCGAAACAAGGGGGCGGGAGTTTTCAACTCCAATGCGAACCAATCGACCACCAAGGTCCAAAACTCCATCATCTGGGGAAACCTCGGCGGTAACCTCAAAAACCTGAACCTCAAGGCCTTCTCCTACTCCATTGGAGGCTTCTCGGGCAAAAATGGGAACCTCAACAAGGACCCCAAACTCGACAGCCAAGGCTCCCCCCTCCCCTCCTCTCCTGCCATCGGAGCGGGATCCGTCCAATACCTGACCTCCCATCGAAAAAGCTACTTCGGAAGGCCCCGGATCCTGGACGGCCTCCTGAATGGCAACTTCGCCCCCGACATGGGCGCCATCGAATATTCGGTTTGGGACACCAAGGAAGAAGGCCAACACCGCCTGGGAGGGACAGTCAAACTCTGGGCCATTGGGAAGGTTCCAGGCTCAGCGATATGGTTTGCAGGTTTTGGAGGTCCCCCGATCCTCATGCCCCCCTACGGTTTTATTCAAACCGGCCTTGTAGCCTTGACCCTTCTTGGAGCCTCAAAGATCGGACCAACCCCCTTCGTTCTCCCCATCCCCAAGGATCCCCGACTCAAGGGCCTCACTCTCTTTTTCCAAGGTTTCCTCGCCGCTTCCAGCCTTCCGGGCCGGGCCAACTTATCCGCAAGCTACCCCGTCAGGATCCAATAAGTAGCAGCAGAAAACGCCGGTAGGGAAGGCCTCCAGGCGTTTCACGGAGAAAACGTCGGTAGAAAACGTCGGTAGAAAACGTCTCCAGACGTTTTGAGTAGAAAACGTCTCCAGACGTTTTGAGTAGAAAACGTCTCCAGACGTTTTGAGTAGAAAACGTCTCCAGACGTTTTGAGTAGAAAACGTCTCCAGACGTTTTGCGCATCAAAAGCCTTCGGCTTTTGATGCCGGAAAACCCTGCGGGTTTTCCATGAAAAGCCTGGAGGCTTTTCCTACGCAAAACCCCTGGAGGG
>DROQ01000204.1 GCA_011321845.1 Planctomycetota bacterium
GTGGGAACAAGGCCAGCAAGGTCAGGACTCGAATGCGCATGATCCAAGGATAAGTCATGAAGCTCCGCCAGGAAACCTTCGGCAGGAAATTGCCCGATCTGAAAGAGTTCGCAGGATTCCAGGATTCCCTTCCAGGGGGGTGAGCTTCTGGGGGGTGAGGGTTTGCATCTTTCCCATGGGCTGGGCTGGGGGGAGGCCCAGGCTTCTAACCGCTTTGTTCCCGGGATAAGATCCCCGAATGCCCCAGTCCAGGATTTGGCTGGTGTCCACCCCCTCCCCAGAAGTGGATGCCCTCAAAGCATCGATCCGCCCCCGGATCGAAGTTGTTTATAAGGAGGGGCTCCCCAAGGACTTGGCGCCTTGTCTCCTCCTTTGGCTCCATGCTGCCCCTGGCCAGGAGGAGCCTAAGACCTCGGGGGAGCTGGAGAGGATCCGGGCCTTCGTGGAGGAAGGGGGGCGCCTCCTTCTCACAGGGTCGGTGGCCGCGCTCCTCGGGCCTCTCGGGGTCGAGCCCTGTCCTCCGAAACGAAGCGTGCGGGTCTGGGAGGAGGGTGGAAGTTCCAGAGAAGGGCTGGGGCTGACCTGTTTCCTTGATCACCCCTTGTTCTCCCGGTTTCCCGGGGGGCTCTTCCTGCGGCGTCCCTATCCAGGCTGCCGGATCGGGGGGGCTTTTTACGAGAAGGGGGAGTTCCCGCAAAAGGGCCGCCTCCTCGGAGTGGAGCGGAGAGGAGAGGCCGTGGACCGGGACCGGGGCCTGCTCTTCGAGCACCGCCTGGGGAAGGGCTGGATCCTTTCGTTGGGGGCGCACCTCGTTTTTCAAGAGGCGGGACCCGGAGGGCGCTGCTACCAGGAGGAGCGGCTGCGGTTCACCGGAGACATGGTGGACTACCTCTGCGGGGTTGGCCCGGATTGGAAGGGGCTGGCCTGGCCTCCCCCCGCGAAACGATGGGGAGAGGCTGTTGCGGGCCTGGAGCCCATTCCGGTGGTGGGGCCGCCGCCGGACACCAGCGAGTCGCTCTTTGCCGGTCCTCTTGCAGAAAAGCTCAGGCGGGAACTTGAGGGGGAGGAGGCCGAGGGCGCGAGCTTCGAGCTGAGGACCTCGGATGGGGCCATCCTGGCGGGCAAAGGCGCGGAAGGGGTCGAGGAATTGTGGGGGCTTCCGCTGCGTTTTCTGGAGCGGTGGGGTTACGAGGGGAAGGGGCTGGGACGGCTGGTCCGGATGACGAGCTGGCCCCACGGTCTTCGTCGGGAACTGGGTACCAAGGGGGGGGCGCGCTGGGTCGAAGCTTGGATCCGTGCGGGGGAGCGGAGTTTCGCGGGAAGCTTGGAAAACCGCGGGAAAGAGGAGCAGGACTTTGCGCTTGTTTTTGGGGGACGGCCGGGGCTCTGCGCTCCCTACCCGGAGGGTTCCCTGGGGGCGGCGGAGCTGCGCTACCAGGAGGAGGGGCGGAGTTTCGAACTGGAGGACCTGGAGACCGGGTTTTGCCTGCGCTTGGACTTCTCCCGGGCCTTTGAGAGGGTGGAGATCGGCGACGAGAAGGGGGGGCAGAGTCTCCTTGTGCGCCTTGGAGGTCGTCTGGGCCCCGGGGAAGTCCTGGCATGGCGGCTGAGCCCCGGAATCTCGGCGGAGAAGGCCAGGTCCGCCCAAGGGGAGGTGGCCGGAAGGAGCTTGGAGGATCTGGCCGCGCAGGAGGAGGGGAGGCTGGACTCCTGGCTGGGGCAGCGGCTGCGGGTTCGGACGGGTGGGAGTGCGGAGAACGATCTCGAGGCTTCCTGGGCCAGGATGCCGGACCTCCTCGTGCGTGTTCCCCCCGGTCCCCAGGGGCGGGAGCATAGGGGTTTTCTCCTGGACCTGGGGGAGGGCCTTGGGCGGCAGTTTCACGGACCCGAGGGGCTCTGGCTCTCCCGTGCCCTCCTTCCCCGGGGCTGCTTCGAGGAGGTGCGCGCTCATTTGGAGCTGCTCGCCGCGCAACAGGGGCCCTCTGGGGAGATCCCCTGCCGGCTGAGTCCGGCGGGGCCTCTTGATTACGCTTGCGCGGATTCCACTCCCCTCTTTGTGGAAGTTCTCGGCCGCTATGTCGCCTGGACCCAGGACCTGGAGTGGGCGGAGCGGCTGTTCCCCACGGTCCGGAGGGCCCTCGCCTTTCTTGAGGAGTCGGACCGGGACGGGGATGGGATCAGCGAGCGGGAGGGGGGGCTCACGGAGGTCTCCCTCGTCGTCCTCCAGGCGGCGGCCCTCGACGCGGCGGCGCACCTGGCCCAGCGTTTGGGTGTCCCAGGAGGGGGAACCGAGTGGCGGCGGCACGAAAGGCAGCTGAGGGAGCACCTGGTGAAACGCTTTTTCGACGAGGAGCGGGGGCTCTTCGCGCATGGGGTCCGGGCGGATGGAACCTTCGACCGGCGTGCCAGCGCTCTGTCCCTCTTTCCCCTGCTCTTCGATTACTCTGATCCCGGACAAGCGCAGAGAGTTCTCACCGAGCTGGAGGGGATGGACCTGGGGACCCCCTGGGGGGTACGCCTTCTGCCCAGCTCGGATCCAGGCTTCGACCCCGGAAGCGAGGAGGCGGGCAAGGCTGTCCCTTTCCTCGGTTTCCTCCTCTCGCTCGCAGAGATGCTCCAGGGCCAAGGGGCGCGGGGCTTTGGGCGCTGGTCCCAGCTCCTGGACCAATGGGCAGGCGCGGCAATGGGGGGGGAGGAGGTTTATGGTCTCGCCCTGGGTCTGGGCTTTGTGGGCGAGGGTGTCCTTGGGGCCCGGCCCAGTCCCGACGGGGAGAGCCTGGGGCTTCGCTTGCTGCTTCCCAGGGACCGGGACCGCCTCTCCTTCGAGGGGCTCCGCTTTCGAGGGCTGGTCCTCTCGGGGGAGTTGGTCTGGCTTGGAGAAGACGAAGGGCGAGAGCGGCAGCGCCTGGTTCTCCGGGCCGTGGGCCAGGGGGAGATCCGTCTCAACCTTGGGCTTGTCCTCCCCGAGGCCTATCGAGTCCTCGCGGCCAGGGAGGGGGAGCAACCGCTCTCCTACCTTTTGGAGCCCGGGACGGGGGGGAGCTTCCTCCTTGGGGAGGAGCGGACCCTCCAGGCCGGGGAGGAGATCCAATGGGAGGTCTCCCTCCAAAAGACCCCCGAGATCCCGGTCGCCTCGAAGGAGGCAGTCCGACAAGAACCCGCCCCCATGGCCCGCCCCAGGAAGGAGGCGGGGCGCGGCCTTCGCATTGCCCACATCTGCCATGGCTACCCCCCCGAGTTTCATGGGGGGACGGAGCACTATGTCCAAGGCCTGGCCCGGGCGCAGAAGGAGGCAGGGCAAGAGCCCATCGTAATTGCCGGCCGGGGGGCGGCTTCTTCCGGAGTTCTCCGGGAAGAAGTCGAGGGTGTCCCCGTTTTTCGCCTGGGCAAAGACCTGCTCTTCCACGAGCGCTGGTACCATGGTTTCTCCCCCAAACTGCTGGGGGATCTCCTCCAAGTATTGGAGGAGGAAGAGGTCGACCTGGTGCACATCCATCATTGGATGCGCCTTAGCTTTGACCTTGGGGCATGGGTACGCGCCTATGGGATCCCCACTGTCGTGACTCTGCATGACCTCTCCACGACCTGTCCGCGGGGGCTGCGGGTGCGCGAGGAAAGCAAGTTTTGCCTGGAGGAGCTGGGAGAGGAGACCTGCCTCCCCTGTGCACCACGAGAGGATTGGATGCGGGAGGAGGACCTCGACTTTATGCTGGATTGGTTCTCCTTCGCGCAGGAGAGAGAGTTGCGGGTGGGGGGGGCGCTGCTCGCCCCCAGCGCGGCCCAGCGGGATTTCCTCTTGGAACATGTTGGGGCGGGACTCGAGGTCCAGGTGTTCCCGCACGGCAGCCTGCCTTCGGTCCAGGAGCTCAAGAAGGCTCCGCGGCCATCCCCACCCCAAGAAGGGAGCCCGCTGCGTATCGCCTACTGGGGCCATGTCCAGGCGCTCAAGGGAGTGCATCTGATCCTCGAAGCCGTGGGGCGCCTCCCCGATCCCAGCCGGGTGGAGGTCCTTCTCTGGGGAGGGGCCGATGACCCCTTCTACGCGTCCCAGATCGAGGAACTGGGGAAGGACTTGCGCCTGCACTGGAAAAAAGAATTCGAGCCGGAGGAATTGGCGGCGCTCGAGGCGGATCTCGCGGTCTTTCCCTCGCTCGCCTTGGAGACCTGGTCCTTTGTTCTGGACGAGGCCTTCGCCAAGGGGCTCCCAGTCCTCTGCTCCGACCGGGGGGCTCTCCCCGAGCGCGTGGGCCGGGCGGGCGCGGTGTTTCCGGCCGGGGATGCGGAAGCGCTCGCCGCCAGGATCCAGGAGATCCTCGAAGACCCTGGAATCCTGGAAGCATACAGAGAGCAGCTACCCAGCTTGCAGCCCATGGAGAGGCACGCGGCCGAACTGGAAGAGATCTACCTTGGTTTCTTGAAGGAGAAACCTCGTCATGAGGAGTTGTCAGCGATGCGAAAAGAAACACTCGATCTGCTCGAAGATTTGAAGCGCTGGGAGGAGAACACCCGCCGGCATGAGGAGCGCTGTCGCGAGTTGGCGGGGCTGAGGGAGAAGGCGGAGTCCGAGCGGGGGCACGCGGAAGACGAGCTCAAGGAAGCTCTCAGGAGCATCGAGGAGCACAAGGATCGGCTCGCGACGGAGGAATCCAGGGTTCGTGATCTTTTGGAGCAACGGGAGGAAAACCGAAAGGACCTGGAAAACCATAAGGCCCTGGTCAAAACCCTTCAGGCGGACCTCCAGAACCACAAGGACCTGGTCAAAGACCTCCGGATGGATCTCGAGGAGCACCAGAAGGAACTCAAACGGGTTCAGGGAGATTTCCAAAAGACCGAAGCCTATCTCATCGAAAACAAGGCACTCCTGGAGGAGCGGGACAAGGAGCTTCGTCAGACTCGGGAGGAATGGGAAAAGACCAAGAATGAATTTGCAGAATGCCGACAGAGGATTCAGGCTTTCAGTCGGGATCTTGGCGAACTTCGAGAGGAGCTCAAAGCTTGTTCCCGGAGGGAGCGAAAGCTCCGGAGGGAGAATCGATTCGCCTTCCTTTTGACCTTTCCTGCGAAAATCCTTTTCGGCCTTTGGGACCGAATCCGGGGTAGAGAGACAACGTGAACATCCTTCTGGTCGTACATCAATTCCTTCCGCGGCATGCGGCGGGGACGGAGATCTACAGTTTTTATCTTGGGCGGGAGCTGGCGCGGCGTGGGCATGAGGTCAGCTTCTATGTCACCGAGTTCGATGGGGATCGGCCGCAGTATGAGCTGAAAAAAAAGAGCTACGAGGGGCTCCCTGTCTGGGAGGCCGTCCACAACCATCATTTCCCCACCTTCGAGAGCCATTACAAGGACGAGAAGCAGGAGGAAAACCTGCTCCGAGTGTTGGAAGAGACCAGGCCCGACATCGTCCATCTCGAGCACCTGCACTTTCACAGCATCGGATACATCGACCTGCTCAAGGAGCGGGGGATCCCCATTGCGTACACTCTGCATGAGTACATCCTGATGTGTCCCCGGCATGGGCAATTGCTCAAACCCGACTCGACGGTATGCGAAGGCCCTGTCCCCAGCGAGTGCGCCAAGTGCGTGGATTTCCTTCCGCCTCCCGACGCAAAAGCCCTCCCCCCGGTGGGAGCGGCGGGGAGCGCAGTCAAGAAAAAGCTCCCCGGCGGGGTGGTCTCGGTCCTCGGCAGGATCCGTCGCTGGTTCCATGGCGCAGGAGGGGCCACCGCAACGGTGGAACCCGAGGCAGGTCCCTCCCCCGACCCTTGGGTAGTCGCCATCGAGAAACGCCGGGAGGAGATACAGAAACGCCTCAAAAAGGTGGATCTCTTCATCTCCCCCTCCGCCTTCCTCCGGGACAAGTTCATCGAGAACGGCTGGATCGCCCCGACCAAGATCATCCACTCGGACAATGGTTTCGAAGTCTCCCCCTTCGCCCATGTCCAGCGCACCAAATCGGACAAGCTTCGAATCGGCTTTGTGGGGACCATCGCCCCGTACAAGGGGGTCCATCTCATTGTCGAGGCTTGCCGGGGCCTGGACCCCTCCAAGGTCGAGTGCAAGATCCACGGCGACCTGGACACCTTTCCGGACTATGGAGCGCAGCTCCGGGAAATGGAGAAGCCCGACTTCGTCTCGTTCGAGGGGCGCTTCGACAACTCCAAGATCGCGGATGTTCTCGCCTCCATCGACGTTCTGGTTGTGCCCTCTCTCTGGTTCGAGAATTCCCCCCTGACGATCCACGAGGCTTTCTTGGCGGGGATCCCCGTGATTACCGCGGACCGGGGCGGCATGGCCGAACTGGTGGAAGAAGGGAAAACGGGGATGCACTTTCGTTTTGGAGACGCGCAGGACCTGCGGCGCTGCCTGAGGGCCCTGGTGGAGGACGAGTCCTTGCTCCCCTCACTGTGCCGTGCCTTTCCCCATATCAAGTCCATCGAAGAGGACACGGACCTGATGCTGGAACGGTACCAGGCTCTTCTGGCCGGGGAGCGTCCCCGGTGCTGATTCGGATCCGGGCGAGGTCGGGGCGGCGGACCGCCTGAAGTCCAAGGGAGCTTGCATTTGCATATCGTTCACGTGATCAGCGGTTACCTCCCCGATGACTGGGGTGGGACACAGCTCCACCTGAGGGACCTCTGCCGCGAGCAAAAGGCCGAGGGGCACAGGGTCGAGATCTTCGCGCGGTGCGGGGGCGAGGGAGAGGACTTCGAGGTGGGGAGCGATGTCTATGAGGATGTGCCAGTCACGCGCATCCGCAACAACTTCTCCGATGTGGACAGCTTGACCAAGCTCTACACGCATCCGGTGATCGACGCTCGATTCCGAGCCTTTCTCGAGGAGCGTGAGCCGGACCTGGTGCATGTCCACCATCTGACCTGTCTCTCCTCTTCGATGATCGATGTGGCCCGTTCCCTGGAGCTTCCTGTTGTCATGACTCTTCACGATTTCTGGATGCAGTGCCCACGGGGGCAGAGGATCCATCCAGAGAGCATGGAGATCTGTGAGAGATTGGATCGAGAGACTTGCCGGGCTTGCATGCGCAAGCTCTGGCCTCACCTGATCCCTTCGGAGATCAAACTCCCGTTTCTGGCGCGGTTGTTCGGAAAGCGACAGGAAGCGGAGGAGGTGGTCGATGCTTGGGAGCGCTTCATGAAGGGGGCTCTCTCGCGCTGTCAGGCCTTGATTTTTCCGGCGGCTTTTCACCGGGAGCGTTTTGTCGAATGGGGTTTGGACCCCAAGCTCTGCAAAGTGGTCACCCATGGGCTGAACAAAGAGGCAATCCCCTTCAAGCCGAGAGGCAAGAAGCCTGTTCGGCGCATCGGCTTTATCGGGAGCGTTCTTCCCAGCAAGGGAGTGCACATTCTCCTGCGGGCCTTCCGGCGCCTGGTGGAGATGCCGGGGTGCTCGGACCTGAGTCTCGAAATCCATGGGACCATGATGGATTTTCATGGAGACCGGAGTTTTCAGGGAGAACTGGAGGCCCTGGCAGGGGAGGATGGCAAGGTGCGCTTCCATGGAGGGTATAAGAGCGAGGAGTTGCCCGGCATCCTGGAGGGCATCGACGTTCTCGTCATTCCCTCGATCTGGTGGGAGACCTTTTGCCTCACAGCCAGAGAAGGTGCCTTGGCGGGGATTCCCGTCGTGGGGTCCGATCTCGCCGGGATCGGAGAGGCTGTGCGAGAGGGCATGATCCTGGGTTTCGAAAAAGGGGATGTCCAGGGGCTGACCGAGCAGCTGAAAAAACTCTGCGAAGATTCCGAGCTTCGGGAGCGCATGAGTCACAAACGGGATCTTGTTCGCTCCATGGCCGATTGCTGGAAGGAGACCAAGTCCATTTACCAATCCGTCCTGGAGGGAAGCTGATGGGTTTCAGTAGGGAGGAGGACCCCAAGGTCACGCTTTTCATGCCGACATGGAACGCCGGCCCCGAGTTTCGGGAGATCTTCGAGCGGATGAAGAACCAGGAGTTGGATCGACCCTTCGAGATCCTCGTGATTGATTCCGGGTCCAAGGACGGGACGGTGGAATTCCTGAAAGAGCAAGGAGTCCGTTTGATCCAGATCTCCAACAAGGAGTTCAATCATGGCCTCACTCGGAACCGGGGGATCCAGGAGGCGCGGGGAGAGATCGTCGTCCTGGCTACGCAGGACGCCAAACCCTATGACGAGCATTGGATGCAGCGCCTTGTGGACTGCTATGACGATCCGGAAGTCGCGGGGGCCTACAGCAGACAGTTGCCACGGCCGGACGCCAATCCCTTCATCAAAGACCGCCTCAGTTCCTGGGCGGCGGCCAAGGAAGAACCGCGAGTCCAGAAGATCCAAAACCGGGAAGAGTTCGAGGCCCTCCCCCCTCTCGAGAAACTGGGGAGGGTTGCTTTCGACAATGTTTCCTCCAGTGTCCGCAAGTCCATCGCCACCGAAATCCCGTTCCGGGAGCGGCAGTTCGGCGAAGACTTGGACTGGGGACACCGGGTTATCCTTGCCGGGCACAAGATCGTCTTCGAACCGCGCTCCAAGGTGATCCACTCCCACAACAATTCCATCTGGTACGAGTTCAAAAGGGTCTACCTCGACCACCAAAACCTGAACCGGATCTTCGGTGTCCACACCATTCCCCGCTGGAAGGACGTCTTCTCCTGCTCATGGCACGCCCTGGGCCACCTCGCCAAGGTCGTTTCCCGCGACCAGGACCTCGGCCTCCCGGGCAAACTCTGGTGGTGGGCAAAGGTCCCCTTCTACGGCTTCAGCCAGAACCTCGCCCAATTCCTGGGCGCCCGCTCCGTCCGCAAGCTGAACGAAGGCAGCAAGTGGTACCGGCGCATCGACCGAAAACTCCGTCGAGGCGTTTAGCCGGAGCTAGCGGTTTCGGATTCGGGTGCGGAGCACCTGGCTGAAGGAGATCCCGAGGGGATTGTTGGCCTGGGAGTCGATGACCAGCCACTGGAGATAGAAATCGAAGTAGGTGAGTCTCTTGTCGTGGTTGATCCGGATCCGGGAGGAGGCAAGCCCCGAACCGGGGCCCACCCCCCTGGTGCGGACGGGAAGGATCGTGCTGGGGAACATCTCCCAGTTCATCCCATACATGCGAAGAGGGGTTCTCCTGCCGGAGATCCAGAGACTCGCCCAAGTGTTGCTCCCTGGGGCGTGGGAGAGCCCCACGCGATAGGAGGCTTCACCGAGGACCGCTTTTCCGGACCAGACACTGATTTTGGGGAGGAGGCCGTTTGCCCCGGGGACCCCGTTTCCGAGGAGTTTGGTCGGGTTTTGGATCTTTGCGATATTGGGAATGATGGTCTGCGCCACACCCTTCCCCGCGCTGCTGTCCAAGGTCGCGGTGGAAAGGATGATCTCCTTTTTTCCATCTCCGTCGAGGTCGGCGGCTTGGGCAAAGTCGAGGAAAAGCGGAAAGTCCAACATGGGGATCAAGTTGATGTGGTCCAGAGGGATGGATTGGGCGTTCACCAGGTTCTTGCTTCCCATCTTGAAGACATCGATCTGCCCCCTGCCCCTCGCCGAGAAGACTGCGATCTCCTGCTTTCCATCCTGGTCAAAATCCTCGCTGAGGATGCTTTCGATCCGGAAGGAGTTGTGGGCCTTCAGGGGAATCCGGTTCTGGGTTCCCGGTAATCCGTTCTTGTTTCCGGGGAACCATGCGAGTTCGGGTTTCTTGATTCCTCCTCCAACGATGAAGTCCAAGTACCCATCTCCGTTCATGTCGCCCAGGGCCAATCTCGATGCATATTCCGGATAAGCGACGCTTCGATCGGAACGAGTGAAACGGCGTTTCCCCTGGTTCTTGAGGATGATGAGTTTATTGCTTTTGCCGAGGACGGCGATGTCCAAGTCTCCATCCCTGTCCAGGTCCCCGACACGCATCGCCTTGTAGCTCCCCGGGAGAAGGATTGTTTCGAAGAATTTTCCCTGCGTGTTTCGATCGAGGAGGACGACTCCGGAAGAGTCGATGGTGTCCCAGAGGAAACGGACATCACCTACGAGCAGGATCTCTTTTTTCCCATCCCCGTCCAGGTCGACGACTTCGAGGGCGTTGGGTTCGAAGTTGGAGATCCCCCGGTTTGCCATGGTTTTCATGCTGTGGAAATGGTTGTAGGCGGAGAACTGGGGTTCCTCTTTGTTCCTGGAAGGGACTTTGAGCCCTCGAAAAACCATCGGGTTGATCCCGCCCTTGGAACTGATGGAGAGGAGGTCGAGGATCCCATCTCCGTTGATGTCGAAGGGGCGCAGGGATTTGAAGGAGAGAAGCCCTCTCTCTTTGGTGGGGGCAAGGGTGGTTTTGCGCCTGACTTTGAAGTCCTGGGAGAGGAGGAGGACTTTGAAGGGTCCCTTGGGGTCGATGCTAAGCGTTCGACCCAGGACCAAGTCCTTGACTCCATCGAGGTCGACATCGAGGGGAGTGACCGCTCCGAGGAACGCGTCGTTTCCCTTCAAGATGATTGGCTTTGCGAAGATGGGCTTGTTCTGGCCTTTCCCTTTGCCTTGGGTACTCACAAGGCAAAACGGGCACAGGACAACAAACGTCCATGAAATACGTCTCATGGTTCTCTCCCGGTTCATGTGTCAAAGGGCGTCCGCCGAAGCGGTTCGAAGCCGGGAGAATCCAAAATTGTTCGAGAAGAGCGTTGTAAACTCTTTCCGGGTTTCCCCGGCCTTCGATGGAATCTTCGGCGGGTGGGAGGGTTTCGCTTTAGGAAGTGTCGGATTTTGAAGCAGGATTGCTTGCCAAGTCGCCTAGGAAGAGGGATAACCTCTTCCCGAATGAGCACGACCGACTCTTGGATGACCAGGCCCTTTGCGGAGATCCTTGGGGCTTTTCACCGCGGGAAGCCTCTTCCTGCCGCGGTGGGAGCGAGTATCTTTTCAGGGGCGATTGGGTGTTCGCTGGGGGCCAAGGCGGCGAGGGTTTCCAAGGGGAACCCAACGAGGAGTCCGGAGGGGGAGGGGATCCACAGCATCTGTGCGGAGGCGGAAACCAAACTCGCCCGACTCTCCCAGAGCTTGATTCCCATCGAGAGCGAAGATGGCAAAGCGGTCAAGCGTATCCTGCATTTCTTGCATCGCTATGAGGCAGGGGATCGCAGCGTCGCGGTCCTGGATGGTTTGGACGAGGCCCTGAAGGAGGGGATCCGGACACCTTTTTCGGTGCTTCTTCTGCTTCGCGACGCCCTTGAAGTGATGGCGGGTTTCGTCGATGTCTGTGATCACAACCTCATCTCGGATCTTGCGACGGGCGCCCATCTCTGTATGGCCGCGGGCGAAGGGCTTTACCTGGTGATCCAATCCAACTCCCAACTCCTTCGGGATCGGGCCCATGCAGATGGTGCTTTGGAGGAGTTGTCGCAGATTCTTCCCGATCTCCGGGCTTCGACCAAAAAAATCCACGACACAGCCATGGCCATTCTGCAGTCATGACCCCAAGATCCCTCGGTTGAGGTGGAGCTGCGAAAAGGAACGCTGAATGGAATCCTCGGCAAGGATCTGTGACGAGGATGACGAAGAAAGAAGAGATGCAAGCACGCAAAGCAAAGACACCTGTCCTTCTGATGATTCTGGATGGTTTCGGAGAGGCTCCCCCCTCTCCCTGGAACGCGATTACTCAGGCGCATCCCGAGTTTTATGAGCGGATGCGACGGGAAGGTCTGTTTACGACCATCGAGACCAGCGGTAAGCGGGTGGGTTTGCCCGAGGGGCAGATGGGGAATTCGGAGGTAGGCCATCTGACGATCGGAGCGGGGAGGGTCCTCTATCAGGACCTTCTCCGCATCGATAACGCGATTGAGGATGGCAGCTTTGCTTGCAATGTGGCCATCCTCGAAATGATCGGCCGGGTCCGGGAGACCGGAGGGAGGGTTCATCTTTTGGGACTCGTTTCGGATGGGGGGGTCCATTCGAGTGATCGGCATCTCAGCGCGATCCTCGAGTTGATGGGGAAGGAGGGGCTCGGAGACCGGACGGTCCTGCATGCCTTTCTGGATGGACGAGACACCCCTCCCAAGAGTGCACGAGGTTTTCTCGAGCGTTTTTCGAGAGAGTGTGCCGCGGTCGGCGGGCGAGTGGGGACCATCAGCGGGCGTTTCTACGCCATGGACCGGGACAAGCGCTGGGACCGGGTCCAAAAGGCCTGGGACGCACTCGTCCTGGGCAAGGGAGAGAAGGCAAGGGATTGCCTGGTGGCCATCGACCAAGCCTACGAGCGGGGGGAAACCGATGAGTTCGTACTCCCGACGGTTTGCGACCAGGCGCCTCGCATCCAGGACGGGGATGCAGTGTTTTTTTTCAACTTTCGGGCGGACCGGGCTCGGGAGCTGAGCGAGGCCTTCCTCTTCGAGGATTTCCAGGGCTTCGACCGGGGGGTCCGGCCTCAGGTGCATTTCTTGACCATGACCCAGTACCGGAGCGATTTCGAGTGCGCGGTCTGCTTTCCTCCCATCGAACCGGTGAACATTCTCCCCGAAGTCCTCTCCAAGGCTGGGATGCGCCAGCTCCACATCGCCGAGACGGAGAAATACGCCCACGTCACCTTCTTCTTCAACGGGGGGAGGGAGAAGCCTTTTCCCGGCGAGGATCGCATCCTGGTTCCCAGCCCCAAGGTCCCCACCTATGACCTCAAACCGGAGATGTCGGCCCCCGAGGTGACCGACAAGCTGCTCCAGGCCCTGGAGGAGGTCCCCTATGACTTTGTCGTGCTCAACTTCGCGAACGGAGACATGGTGGGACACACGGGGGTCTTTGAGGCGGCAGTGCGCGCAGTCCAGACTCTGGATGCTTGCCTCGCCCGGATCGTTCCCTTTTTCTGCGACCGGGGGGGGCTGGTCTGCTTGACCGCGGATCACGGCAACTGCGAGGAGATGCGCGACCCCTCCGGGGCCCCGATGACGGCACACACGACCAATCCCGTCCCCTTCCTCCTCTATGGGGAGCCGATCCATGGCCTCCGGGGCCTCCGCTCCGGAGGCGCCCTTCCCGATATCGCCCCCACTCTTCTTCCCTTTCTGGGGCTTCCGACCCCCGATGAAATGACAGGAACGGACCTGGTGGAGCGTTAACGGGGGAAACTTCCTTGGCTCCAGGAAAAAAGGGGATGCCCTGGAGGAGGGGATGGCCGTAGAAAGGGGCGATTGCAAAGGAGTTCTCAATGAGCATTTCCATCCCCTTCGTCCTCAGTCTCCTCTCTCCTACCCAAGGGCCGACTCCCAAGGCCCTGGACCTCTCCAAAGCTCTCGGGCGCATCACTGCCAAGGGGCTTGAGCGCAGCGTCCGGGACCTCGCCTCCTTGGGGACTCGGCATACCTTTTCGTCCACCACCGATCCCAAGCGGGGGATCGGGGCGGCCCGGGACTACATCGAGGGACGTCTCCGCGCGGCCGCCAGGCGATCCGGAGGGCGGATGAGCGTGGAGCGCAAAACCTACGAACTCCCGGTCCTGCACAAGGGGAACAAGGTCCAGGTCGTCAATCTGGTCGCCACCATCAAGGGGCAGGTGGAGCCCGAGCGGGTCTTCCTGGTTTCCGGTCACTATGATTCCCGCAACAGCGATCGCCGGGACGGCGAGAGGGACGCCCCCGGGGCCAACGACGATGGCTCTGGTTCGGCTGCTGTCCTGGAAATGGCCGACGCCCTGGCGGAACGGCCCCTTCGCTGCAGTGTCCGCCTGGTTCTCTTCGATGGAGAGGAGCATGGGCTCTGGGGATCCAAGGAAGAGGCCGCCGATCTGAAAAAGAAAGGGATCCAGGTCGAGGGGATGATGACACTCGACATCGTGGGGAACACGGAGGGGCCGGATGGCCGCCGGGAGCGTTCCTATGTTCGGGTGTTCTCCTACTTGAACAGCGAAAAGGGCAAGGCCCGCCACGGCCTGGATTCGCCGGGCCGTGGGCTGGCCCGCCTCGTGGCCAGGGCCGCCGATACTCATGTTCCCGGATTCCGGGTCAAGCTGATCTTTCGCGGGGATCGCTACGGGCGTGGAGGAGATCATCGACCCTTTGCTCTTCAGGGGATCCCGGCCATCCGGATGACCGAACCCCTCGAGAACTTCGGGCGCCAGCACCAGGATGTGAAGCTCAAGGATGGCAAACCCTATGGGGATCTCCCGGATTTCATGGACTTCGACTATCTCGAAAAGGTGACGCGAACGGCACTCGCGGCCCTCCTGGAGCTGGCCGAGTCCCCGAGCCCGCCTCGGAGGGTGGTGGCCCGGGTGCAGCGAGACTTGAGTACCGTCGTGTTCCTCCTTCCACCTGAACGTCCAGATGGGCTCGCGGGTTATGAACTGGTCTGGCGGGCGACAACCGAGGCGCGTTGGGAGCAGGCCCGATTCTTCCCTGCCGAGGGAAAGGGCAGTCCCAGTTCGACGCGAGGATTCCTCAGGGTGGAACTCAAAGACGTCATGTTGGACGACAACGTGGTGGGGGTTCGGAGCGTGGGGGGGAACGGGGCGAGGAGCCTCGCGGTTTCGGCTCCGGAGAGGGATTTGTAGGAGGGGAATCCCGAGGGGGAGCCGGTATGATCCGGGCCATGAAATTTTCCTGGCTAGCATTTTTCCTCCTGGCGACAGGGGTTTTGGGCTCCTGTTCGGTGGGGGAAGGGAGCGAAGTCGGCCCCAAGCTCTCTCGCGCGGCCACGACCTCGCTGACAGGCCTGGTCCTGGATCAGGACGGCAAACCTGTGGTGGGGGTCGTTGTGACCATCGAGAACTCCGGGAGCCGGGCCCTCACCCGTCGCAACGGCCGTTTCCGGCTGGACGATCCCCCCCGGGGTTCGCGGGTGCTCAAGCTGGATGGGGCCAACGCCACCGCGGACGCCTCCGATCGTTTTGGAACCTGGGAGCAGGGCGTCGAGGTCGCCGAGGGTCGGAGGGGCCTTGTGCTTCCCATTGTTCTCCCGGACCTGGACGAGGGAACGGGGAAGACGCTTACTTTGGGAGTGCAAACCGCTGCAACGAGCATCGACGACTCGAGCGGCTCAGGAGGGATCCTGACCATCGCCGCGGGCACCCAGATCTCCAGGTCAGGCCACAGCGGCTCCCAAAGAGTGGACCTGGTCGAGGCCAAGGCCAACGCCTTTCCTGTCGCCCTCCCCGCCGTTTCGGGAGCCCTCCATGCCGGCAATGGGGTCTGGATCTTTCCGGTGGATTTGAGCTTTGGGGCAGGGGTCGGGCTTTCGATGGCGAATGACCTGGGGCTCCCTGCGGGGGCGAGGGCGGAGCTTTATCGTTTGGCTCCCGGCGCGAAGGAATGGGTGCTCGCGGGTTCGGGAACGGTCCAGGCGGGAGGGAGTCGGATCCTCCTCGACTCCGCCCTCCTCCCCGGGGGCGGCCTCTATGTTTTCGCCACGGAGGTTTCTCAGACAGCGCTGGTCACGGGGAGGATCGTGAATCACAGCGGCGCGCCTCTCAAGGGAGCAGTCCTGGTGGGACCGGGAGGAAGGAGCGGGGTCAGCGACGCGAATGGCAGCGTTCAGCTCAGCGGGCTCCCGCGGGTGGATGGGGCGGGTACGCCCGTGACCGCGAGCTTCGTCCTCGTTGGGGGACTGGGTTTGGAGCCGGCACGCAGTACGTTTTCGACGCTGCTCAGCGGGACGACGGTCGGGCTCGGGGACAAGAGCTTGGGGGCGTCTCGAGTGGGCCGAGTGCGCATTCTCACAGCCTTTCGGGGGAGGGCTCTGACGACCGGAGTTTCCCAGATCGGTGTTCGAGGGCACGGAGGCGCACGTTTTTTTCCCATTCCCAGCTCTTCTTCCTTGGATCTGGAGGACCTCCCCTCCGAGGACCTCGGGGTATGGATCCGGTGGGTGGATGGAGATCGGTTTTTCCAAGGTATCACCTTCGGGATCCCCGATCCTGGTCTGAACAGCCTGGATTTGCGGAATCTGGTCGTGGAGACCCAGCTGAGACCTGCCGAATTTTTCGGTCGCATGCAAGCCCGAGTCGTGGACGAAGAGTCAGGGGCGCCGATCCGGGATGCGACGGTCCAGGGTCGGATGGACAAGAACACGGGAGACAAAGGAACGACGGACGGGACCGGCTATCTTCTTGTGGGGGGAGAGCAGAATGGAATCGCCACCGCTTCGGCGAAGACGCAGACTCCTTCGGGGAGTACCGTCGAGGCGGCGATGAGCCTCGTTACGGTCAACAACAACCAGGTCCAGTTTCCCTTGGCGATGGCAAAAGAGCCTCGCCTGGGGAGCTATGATCCCTTCCTTGTGCTCAAGGGGTCTTTGACGGGGGGTGCCGGGTCGGGGAAAACCCGCAAGGTCCTCGTGCGCGTTCGGGAGCGACGGGGGGATTACTGGGATCGGGTGCTGGGAGGGGACAACCTCGCGGGGGACCTCCCCCGATGGGTGGACCCCGAGGTGACAGGGGGGACGAGCTACCACTTGGGGATCCCCGAGATCCTGGCCAGGGTGACAGGGGTCGAGGGCAGCATGGCTTCCTCGGTTTTCATGCCGGAGCGACTGGGGGTGTTGCAGGACCTCGAGGGGAACCTGGGAGAGGCGCTGTCCAAGGACCTGGCCCTCTCCCACCTCGTCGATCAAAGCCTCACTCTTGTCGCTCCGAAGAACCTGGACGCCGCCTTTGGTCCTTCGGACCTTCGGTATGAGCTAGGGGCGAGTTTCGGGGGGGCGGTGGCCCTCAGTCTCCTCCCCGAGTCGGGTGGGGTGAGCAAGAGCGGGGAGGATTATCTGATCCCGGTCCCGAAGCGGGAAGGGATTCTGGCGGGGAGCCAGTATCTCTTGAGTCTGCACGCTTCCAACTCCAGCGGGGGGCAGAGCAGCGAGCAGCGGCTCCTCCTCGAGGGGGGAGCGCGCATCGAGGGCAAGGACTTCCTCCCCATCCCGGTGATCCAGGCTCCGACCCACGGTTCCACCCTTTCCAAGGTCAGTCCTGTGGATGTGAGCTGGAGCCAGGTTACGGGGGCGGACTTCCTTCTCTTGACCATCGACAGCGTCTCGGGATCGGATCGCCGACACTGGAAGGTTTTTCTCCCCGGGACGGCAACGAGTTTCCAATTCCAGGCGCTGGTGTCGGGGGCTCCCGAACTCCTCGTCTCCGGTCGGACCTATACCCTCAGCCTGGAGGCATGGCGCCTCGGCAGCGGGGTGGCCTACCAGAAGGGCGACGGTTACCAACGCCTCCTGGGCAATCTCTTTTCGCTTCGGCCGGGAGACCGGGGTGGGGAGGCTATGTCCCGTAAGACGATTCAGTTCACTCTTCCTTGAGCACAGTGAGCCATGGGTAAGGAGAACCATGAGTAACCAACGCGAAACATTTTTAAATCCCAGCAGGCGGGTCAGGCCCATCGATGTCGAGGCCTTGCCGGGTTTGGATGCATTGGTGGATCAAATGGGAGGGACGAGCTTCCAGGCCCGCAATCTGGCGCGGGCCAGGGATCTGCTCGAGGAGGCGCTGCGGGAGGAGGATTGCAGCATCTTCCTTTGCCTGGCCGGTTCCCTGGTTTCCGCGGGGCTGGGAAAGGTGCTGACGACCTTGGTGGAGCACAACATGGTGGACGCCATCGTTTCCACGGGGGCGAATATCGTGGACCAGGACTTCTTCGAGGGGCTGGGTTTTTCCCATTACCAGGGCGATCCCATGGTGGATGACAACTTGCTCCGGGAGCTGCACATCGACCGGATCTACGACCACTTCATCGACGAGGACGAACTGAAGGTTTGCGACGCGACCATCGCCAGGATTCTGGATGGACTGGATCCAAGGCCCTACTCGAGCAGGGAGCTGATCTGGGAGATGGGGCGTTATCTCGCGGAGAAGGGGGCCCGGCATGACGGGTTGGTCGAGACCTGCTACCACAAGGATGTGCCGATCTTCTGTCCCGCATTCGCCGACTGTTCGGCGGGGTTTGGTTTCGTCGCTCATCAGCATGCGCGACGAAAGAAGGGGGAGCCTATGGTGACCCTGGATGGGGCGCGGGATTTTCTCGAGCTGACGTATCTCAAGATGGATGGGGGGAAGGAGTCCGCGATCTTCATGATTGGTGGCGGAGTCCCCAAGAATTTCATCCAGGACACGGTGGTCGCGGGGGAGATCCTGGGGCGTGAGGAACTTCCTATGCACAAGTACGCGGTGCAGCTTACGGTCGCCGACGAGCGGGACGGGGCGCTTTCGGGGTCGACCCTGCGGGAGGCTTCGAGCTGGGGCAAGGTCTCGACGAGCAAAGAGCAGATGGTCTATGGGGAGGCGAGTGTGACCTTGCCGCTGCTCGCCGGGGCTCTCTATCACGGCCGGGCCTGGGAAGGGCGGAGAGCGCGGCGTTTCCAGCGGGGTTTTGGGCCTGACGGTGGTTTCGAACGGAGTCGCTGCGCCGAGGCGATGGAGGCGCACTGAGCCATGCTGCAACTCGAAGTCCAGACCCGGGGCCGCAACGATTTTGTGCCGGTCTCGGCGATGGTCCAGCGGCAGCTTCATGGGCTTGGGTGGATGACAGGGACCGTGACGCTCTTTGTGCCTCACACGACGGCGGGGATCACGATCCAGGAGAACGCGGACCCGGATGTTTTGAGGGACATGGAGTATTGTCTGGAACGGATGGTGCCCTGGGAGGATGGGGCCTACCGACATTTCGAGGGGAATACCGCTGCCCACCTGAAGGCTTCTCTTTTAGGCGCTTCTGCCCATGTCTTGGTGGAAAATTTCGAGATCCAACTCGGACGCTGGCAGGAGATCTATCTTGCCGAATTCGATGGACCCAGGACCCGCCAACTCTGGGCCTCCTTCCAAGGTTACGTAAGAAGGTAGGAAAAGCCGGTAGGAAACGCCGGTAGAAAACGCCTCCAGGCGTTTTAGGTAGGAAAAGCCTCCAGGCTTTTCATGGAAAACCCTCCGGGTTTTCCTGCATCAAAAGGCGAAGCCTTTTGATGCGCAAAACACCAGGAGGTGTTTTCTACGCAAAACACCAGGAGGTGTTTTCTACGCAAAACACCAGGAGGTGTTTTCTACTGTTGGATCAAGAGGGAGCGAATTCCGGCCTTCTTTTGCATACCCCGCCAAACGAGGAGGGCACCCCCGTCCACACGGAGCATCCTCGGAAACCCGACCGCCCGGTTCGCCGGAAGCTGCGCCACCCGCCGAACGTTGCCGAGTTTGCCATCTTCCGCCACCTGCACCAACCGCAGCTCCGCGCGCTTTCCCCGGCGTCCCAACCACCCCAGCAGGCAGCCCTTGTCCAGCCGGACTACAGCAACCCTTCCCAATGGGTCCTGCTCGTCGATCGGGATCATCTTCCCAAAACTCTTCCCTCCATTGTCAGAGAAAGCCACCCGCACCGAAGCCTTCCCTCCCGCCGCCGTAAACCAGGCCACGACCACCTTGTTCCCGATCGCGTCCACCGACGGCCCGTTCACTGGGCAGGCGGGCATCTTCCAAGCGTCCCGATGAACCAGGGCGGGTTTGCTCCAGCCCTTTCCTGTCCAGCGCACCAGGGCGATATCCCGGATCTCCCCCTTGCGATGGTCCCGGTAGACCACGAGGGGCCCGCGATCTGTCAGCGTCGCCGAAGTCTGGCAGCAGGTGCAAACGTCGGAATCGAGAACCAGCTCCCCGGAGAGCTTGCCCTCCCCATCCACTTTGCGGGTCATGAGCAGCATTCTGCCGTCTTTCTTCGCCATGTCCCGCCCGTCCAACCAGAAAGCCTGGACGCCTTTTTTCCACCGGACCAGGGAAACAAAACCATGCTCCCCCTTTCCTCTCGAGTCGTGGAGGTAGCCGATCCTGCGGAACGCCTTGTTTCTGTTCTGGAGTTCCAGGGCGATCTGGTAGGTGAAGGAGTCCTCTCCTCCCGTCTCGAGCCAGTGAGCGAGTATGCTCCCCGAACGCATTTCGATCAGGGAGGGAAAGTCGGCCCAATTGCTGAGAAGCCTGGTTCCTGAGGTGACCGTCTCCGCTTCGCTCCATCCCTCCTTGGTCCTGCGGGAGAAGCGGAGGGCCACAGAGTCTTTTTTGGGACCTGGTTCAAGCCAACAGAGGAGAACCCCAGAGGGTCCCCTTGAGAGGTTGGGCGCCATGGCACGAGCCCGGGCGGGGACCTGAATCTCCTTGAGCCGAAGCCCCTTGGGACGCGGAGCCGGGGTCGTTCCCTGGAGGGAGAGTAGAAGGATGGGGGTGAGGAACATGATGAGCTGTTTTCCTAGTTGGGAAGATGGCTTATGTGGAGGCGGCAGTCTAGCCCTGACGATGGAGGAATACGAATCGTGAGGGCTCGCCTGTTTCCCCTCGAGGGGGGGATGAAACAGGGGCTGCTGGGTACAATTGGTTCGTGGGAGGTCTCTCCCCTCCCATTTGTTTCCTCTGGTATTCCCCTTCCCAAGGAGGTGTGAAGATGACTTTCCGTCGCTTCTTGCTTGCCTCGACCTTGTCTTTCGCTCTACCCCTTTCAGCCCAATTCACCAAGGACCCCATGGTGATCGGGTGGGTAGATCAGGGGCCGCGAACGCTTGGCGCGGTTCACGTCCAGTCTCTTACAACGAGTTGCCCCAAAGCCCAATTCTTTACTTCCGCCTTGAACGGTGGAGTCGTGTTCACGGCGGGTGGGACCGCTTATGACCCCGTAACCCAGAGTGTGTGGATCACCAACGGAACGGAAGTGCAGCAGATCCGTCTCTCCGACAAGAAGGTCCTTTGCAAGTTCAAAGCCATGCTGATGGACAGCAAGGCTGTCGTCAGCGGCCTGGCCGTCGGGCGCGGGGGGACCCGACTGATCCAACTGGAGACCCGCGCGGGGTACGCGGGCTTGCGGAGCTATTCCCTCCGGTCCTGTCCTCCCATTCCCCTCCGGGATGGCTGCAAGCTCTCCTTCCTCGGGCGGAGCGAGTATGCTGCCGGTCTTGCCTACGATCCAGTGCGCGATCTGGTCCTTTACACGGTGACAAAACCCTTTGGGACCATTTCCATCAACACCCTTTATGTCGCAAAGGACAGTGCACGCTGCAAGCCGATCTGCAAACAACCTCTCCCCTTCTGCGGTCCACCCCTTCTGGGAACGGATGTGCTGGGTTTGGCCTATGACGCATGCCAAGGAAAACTTTACGCGACCTTTGGCGGCAAGACGGGCGTCTACCACATGCCGGATCCGAGTAAATGCGTACTCAAACTCAGCCACTGCTGCAACAAGGGCTTCGGCCTCTGGTTCAAGGGCCTGGCCGTCGTTCCTGGTTGGCGCCAATTTCCCTTCGGCGGCGGCTGCGTGGGCAAGGGCTGCCCCTTCTGCAACAAGATCCGGCTTCGGTTGACCGGTGGAGACCCTTTCCCGGGCAATCCCCGTTTCGGGATCACGATTGAGTTTGCGCCGGTCCGTTCCTACGGCCTTCTCCTGTTGGCTCCCGGACGCTGCACCAAGGGCGTCGGCTATCCCTTCCTCTGCGGGGCCATCTTCCCGGTGATGGGGCCGACTACCCTGGTCATCCCCTACGGCTTCCTCCAGGGCAAGGGTCAGTGCCTGGCCTCGGGCACAATGCCCCTGCCCATCCCCAAGGACCCCAAACTCTGCGGCCTGACCCTCTGCTCGCAGGCCCTCGCCATCTGTGGAATCGGCTCGGGGATCGGTCTCACCCAGGGCATCGAGTTCACGACGACCAAATAGAGGTTCACCAAATCAAGGTGTCTCCAAGCCGATGCACCTCATTGTGCCCGGAGTGTTCGCAGTAGCGAAGCTCCGGGTATCCATGGAGGTTTCCAAGATGGGCTTGGTCCTTTTTACATTCTGAAGGCGATCAGTGCCCACTTGCCGTCGGAGTATTTATAGACCAGTTCGATCTCCCCCGCCTCCGTGTCATAGACGACGCTTCGACCATAGAAGCCCTTGTTCTCGATCTGGGGACTACTCCTTAGCTTGGGGAAATCTTCGAAGCCATGCTTCTTCATCCTTCTCCCGAGCCTCCGGCCGCGCCAGGCGACGTTCTCGGCGTAAAGCGCTCCAAGAGCTTTGAGATCTTTGGCCTTCCAGGCCTTCTCGAAATCCTTGAGGAGGGGATCCACCGGTGGTAGGGGTTTGGCTGTTGAGGAATTCGCGTGTGCTCGTGCCTCTTGCTTGCTGTTCATCAAGGCCTGCGCACCCACACCGAGGAGGAGGAAAAGAACGATGGCCGCCGTCCCCTTGAGGAGCATCTGAGGAAGGGAACCGGCTTTTTCACTTCCCTCCAAGCTCAGGTCCGGGTGTTGGCGCAGAATGCCGTGGACTCGGAGGCCCAGAAAGACGCCTACCCAGGTCATGAGCATGACCACGGCGGGGACGGGGGGAAGCCCTCTCCTGGCCAAAACCGTGGCCCCCACCAGGAGGGTGCTGGGAACCGCCAAGCCCAGGGACCAGATGAAGGGATCCTTTTTCAAATACAGCGCACCGAAGACCAAGAAGATGGTGAGTCCTAAGGAAACCAACAAGAAAATAGTGCTGCCGGATTCGGAGAGAGTGCCTTGTCGGCTGGAAAAAAGGAAACCCGCGCCCGTCAAATACCCGAACAAAAGCGCGCCTAACCAAAAGATCCCTTGCAGCCCTCGGACGATGCCCGCGGCCGAGTCCAGCTCGCGCGTGGCCTGGACCTTTTGCCTGTCATGCCTTCGCACCCGTACCGATCCGCTAGATCTTGCAATCCCAGCCTTTCCCGTTCTTCCAGGCCTCCTCGCGTGCTTGGGTGGTAGTTTGGGTGGTTCGGGGGGAAGTGGAGGGGTCTTTTGCTTTACCTCAGCGGTGGCCCTGGGGGCTGGATCCAAAACTGCCCCACACTCTTTGCAAGTCTCGCGTGAACTGGGGTTGCTGATGTCGCATTCGGGGCAAAATTTTGGCATTGGACCTCCTTGGGGGAATAGGGGATAAACCGGTCCCCCCAAGGATAACAATCCTGGACACTTAGATCATCCCAACAACATCCGCAGTGTCCCTTTCGCCAAGTCGGCGGAGAGAACAAACCTCCCGCAATCCAAGCGCGCGAAGGAACCTCCCTCGGGAAGGTTCCTTTGCGGTTCCCACCCGGCCGCCTTGAGCAGGGCTGCCACTTCCTCGACCCCATCTTTTTCTTCACCTCCCAGCTCGAAGAGCCGATCGCTGAAATGCAAGCGTCCCAGATGCACTGGTGTCGTATAGAGCCCACCCTTGGTGTCAAACAGCTTGGCGCCCTGTAACCATGGCGGGAAGCGCTCCCCCGAGCTGTCCAGGGTCTCCACCGGGAAGCCCAGGAGGGAGATCCGTTTGCGCTCCAGTTCATCTTCGAGACAGAGCCCAGTGACGAGGATCTCGCTCCCTCGCTTGGCGAGGCCCATGAGGATGTTCCAGAGGCGAGGCCCGAGAGGACCATGCGCCGGAACCCAGATAAAGGGTGGAGCTTTTTGGGGGGGCCTGCTTTCGAAGCAGAGCCAGGTGGGGACATGAAGCTTCCTGCGGAGGCATTGGAAGGCCCCCAACAGCGCGCTGACAGGGGCCCCGGTCTGGAAACCTTCGTGCGTTTCCCGCAGCATGATGAAGGCTTGAGGGGCGCGGGGTTCAGGCCAAATCTCGGGACTCTGCTCCAAGTCCCGGGCAAAGGCCCCCGCCAGCTCCTTGACCTCCAGAATGTCCTCCGGCATGGCCTCTAGCAAAACGAGGCTGGCCCCCGCCGCGAGTGCCGAAGCCAATCCCCGATGGTCGTAGCGGGGCAGGCTTTCCCTCTCAAAGGCCTCGCGCTTCAGCGAAACTGTCAGGGGCATTCGGGGGGCTCTACCTGCGAGGGTCCTGAGGTGGATCAACTCTGGATCGAAGGCGGCCGTATCGGTCGCCAAAACTCCAAGGCCCTGGCACTCCATCTGCCGCATCAGATCCCCGATGGGAGAGAGAGGTTCATCGGTTGCGATCACCAGTGGTATGGAGTGATCCTCGAGGAAGGGCAGCAGCTCCCCACTCAAACCCTTTTGGAAACCCTGGTCGA
>DROQ01000205.1 GCA_011321845.1 Planctomycetota bacterium
CGGAGTCGGGGAGCTGCCAGGAAGGGGGGATGTGGATGGCGGGGAGCTGGGGGGGAGTGGGAGGGGTGGAAGGCATGGTTTGTTATCGGCGTGGGGGGGATGGGGGGGGAAGTTGGGGGGGTGGGGGGAAACGCCTGGAGGCGTTTCCTACGCAAAACCCCTGGAGGGGTTTTCTACGTGAAACGCCTAGAGGCGTTTCCTACTTAAAACGTCTGGAGACGTTTTCTACATGAAACGCCTGGAGGCGTTCCCTACCGGGGTTTTCTACTGGGAGAGGGGTTTTTCGTAGAGGCGGTAGCGTTGGGCTTCGTGGCCGCCGAGGTCGAGGATGGGTTTGACCATGGGGAGGTTGTCTTCGAGGACCCAGGAGAGTTCGGCTTCGTTGTAGCCGGCTTGGAGGCCGCGTTCGATGAGTTCGAGGATGAGGCGGGCGTCGAGGCCTTTGCCGCGGAGTTTGGGGATGACGCCGAGGGTGAGGACGCGGAGGCTGTGGACCTTGCGCATGGCGCTGAGGAATTGGAAGATGCCGAAGGGGAAGAGGCGGCCGTTGCAGGCGCGGAAGCCCTGGTGGGCGTCGGGGAGGGCGAGAAGGAAGCCGACGGCTTCGCCCTCCTGTTCGGCGACGAGGCAGAGCCTGGGGTCGAGGATGGTCTTGAAGTCCTTGGCGGCGGCCTCGAACTCCTCCTTGCTCATGGGGGCGAAGCCGAAGTTCTTTTCCCAGGCCTGGACGTAGACCTTGTGCAGGACTTGGACCTCCTGGGGAAAGCGTTTGAGGTCGAGGGTGCGGATGCGGGCCTTGGAGCGTTTCTGGCTGATGGCGCGGACGCGCTGGAGGCGTTGGAGGTCCAGCTCCTCCTCCCGGATGCGGAAGGCGAGCAGGTCCTTGACGCCTTCGAGGCCGTAGGACTTGTGCCAGGCGTCCATGCCGGGGGGGTGCTGGTTCATCTCGAGCATGGGGGGGAGGTCGAAGGTCGTGACCTGCAGGCCGCAGGTGTAGTTGGTGCTGAGCTCGATGGGGCCGCGCATTTGGTGCAGGCCCTTGGCGCGCAGGAAGTCCTCGGCGACGCCAAGGAGGGCGTGCAGGGTGGCTTCGTCCCGGGCGAGGGGGTGGCCGAAGAAGCCGGTCCCGTCCTGCTGGTATTCGAGGGACAGCTCGTCGCGCGTCGCCGAGATCCGGCCGATGGGGACGCCGCCTTCCATGGCCAGCCAAAACCCCGCCTGCGCGTGCGCGAAGAAGGGGTTGCGGCGCGGGTCGATCCGTTTGACCTCGCTGAAGGTGAGCGGAGGGACGAAGGCCGGCATCTCCCCCATGAGGCGGCGGGGGAGGTCCACAAAAGACTTACGGGCCTTGCGAGATTGCACCGAGACGATTTCCATCCACCTTCTTTTGCCCGAAGGCCCTCCCTGTGCCAACATGGTTTCCTATGAAATCCCTCTCGCGCCGAAAAAACTTCTCGCTCCTGGGCGCCCTCGCAGGCTGCCTCCTGGGGGCTGCCTGCGCCTCGTCCGGGACGCGGCCTGTCCCTCGGCCCCCACGCCCCGTCCTGGAGAAGCGGGGCCTCCCCCGCGAAGCGCAGCAGGGGCTCATCGAGGTGGAGCAGGCCTTCCTCCGGGAGGACCCCCGCTTTGTCGGCGACAAGGCCCGCCTCCTCCAGCGCTTTCCCGAGGCCGGCCCCTGGCTGGCCAAGGCCTTCATCACCCACGCCGTCCTCGGCCACGACGCCCTCCTCGCCCGCGGCTTCTTCCCCGAAGCCCTCATCCACGAGGGCAAGTTCGGGGGCAAGCTCGAGCACAGCCTCTTCGCCCGCGCCCGCGTCGCCCTCGTCTCCCTCGGCGCCACCGGCGCGCGCTCCATCCGCGTCTACCTCCTGCGGGACACCAAGGGCCCCAACCGCCTCGTGGGCCGGCTCCTCCTCGAAGCCTTTCCCCCCTCCGTCCTCTACCCCCAGCTCCAAAAAGAATTCGCCCAAGGCCCCAAGGTCTCCAAGCGCGAAATCCTCCACCTCCTCGGCGACCTCCCCCCCAGCCCCAAGGCCGTCGACCTGTTGGAGAAGGCCCTCCGCTCCCCCAGCTGGGAGCTGCGCGGCGCCGCCCTCGTCCCCCTCGCCAAGCAGTGGAAGAAGGGCGGCTACCGAGGCGGCCGGGCCCGCCTCCAGAGCATCCTCGCCAAGGACCCCGACCCCTTCGTGAGGCGCAAGGCTGTCCAGGCCCTCGCCCTCCTCGGCGACCCCGCCGCAGGCCCCGACCTCCTGCGCGCCCTGGAGCGCGGCTTCGCCGACAAGGACTCGCTGATGGTCGAGACCGCCTCGGCCGCCCTCAAACAATTGACGGGACAGCCCTTCGGCTCCAAAGTGGAAGCCTGGCGAACATGGTTCAAGCGGAGAGGCCAATGAGCGGGGACAAGACCAAGAGCGGGGAGGACACAGCTTCGACGCAGGCCGCCAGCGAGTCCGGCGGCAAGGCAGGCAGCAAGCCCGGCGGGCAAACCAGTGGCCAAACCGGAAGCCAAAGCGATGGCGCATCCGGCAGCCAAACCGATAGCCAAACCGATAGCAAAACCGGCACCCATACGGCCGGCAACACCGGCACCAACAAGGGTGGCCAAAGCGGAAGCAAGCCCAGCGCCAAGACTGCCCCAGAGACCAAGTCCAAGGGCTGGAAGATCTCCAGAACCGAAGGCCGCTGCCGGCGCTGCAAGACCGGCCTCCCGCCTGGAGCCACCTTCTACTCCTACCTCGACTGGGAAGCCGGCGGCGAAGTCCCCGTCTTCGTCCGCCACGACATCTGCGCCGAGTGCTGGCCCCTGACCCTGCGCGAGCTGCCCCCCAGTCCTCCTCCCATCTACTGGCACGCCCACCGCAAAAAAGGCGACAAGAACAAGCAGATCGTCGACCTCCAGGCCATGCAGGCCCTCTTCTACCGCCTCCTCGAAGACGAGCGCCCCGACATCGCCGGCCTCCGCTACGTCATCGCCCTCATGCTCCAACGCAAAAAACTCCTCAAACCCGTCCGCCGCTTCGACGGCGCCCGCGGCGACCTCTTCTTCCGCGATCCCCGCGACCCCGAAGCCAAGAAGGTCCTCCGCCTCCCCGTCCCCGACCTCGACGAAGAAGCCCTCAGCCGCCTCCGCGACCAGCTCGGCGACATCCTGGGAACCGAGAGTTGATCGGGTGAAGGAGGGCGATGCTCAGTGATTGCCGAGGATCTCGTCGAGCACCGCTCGAAGTGTCCGCCGGTCCTCATCCTCGAGTTGTCCAAGTTTGCGGAGCACGAGCCCTTTCTCGATGGTGGCAAGTAGCGGTTTGAGCACCGAGGGCTTGAGGAGGCCGGCCTTCTTCCATTTTACGATTTCCGCCTCACCCCACGGCCGGCGCGGGACGCACCTGACTGGTGACGGCGAGGATGATCAAGTCGGGGCGCTTTGTATGGTATCGCTCGGAGCTGACGACGACAGCGGGCCTCTTCTTTGTTCTGCGTTGGTCGGTGAAGGGGAACGGTACAAGGACAATGTCTCCGAACTCAAAGCTGGTCGTAGTCAGCATCGTCTTCGTTGTCCCAGACCTTGGCGAAGGTGTCTTCGGAGAGCCGCGTAGCCGCTTGGGCGAGCTGTCGATCGCTCAAGCGTTCTCTGAGGAAGTCGATGAAGTCCTCGACCTCGGCGGCCTTCTCGGGAGGGAGGCTTCGGATCTTCTCGAGGAGGGTTTGTTCCTTACTGTTGGGTCCCATGCTTTTTCCTGCTGTTTTGCCTAGCTTGGCGAATGGGATTTTTTCTCCGTATGGATGTTACGACACGCGAAAGTGAGGGTCAACACGGATGGGACGAAACACCGATGGCAAGGTCGGTGTTCCGGGGAACGAAAAATCGATTTACAGGCAACAACCCTGCAGGAGCGATGCCGGACCTAGGCTCGGGATTGGAGCGTCTGAAGCACGAGGTGAGTGTGGAGCAACTGCTCGGGGACCCATGATCCCTTGGGAAGGCTCTCCTTCATCGGTCCTGGCCTTCCTTCCAAATTCCTGGAGGGGAAGCCCTGGGCCTTCGAAGCCTTGAGGGGGGGTGGATGATGATTGAGAGCTGGATGAGGGGAATGAAGAGGGGGATCGGTCCCGACCCAAGGCCCAAACTGCGGCCAGGCAGAGGACCCCACTCCACTGCATCAGCAGGCGGTTCAAACTGGAGCGCATGTGGGCGTCGAGGTCGGGCATGGGGGAGGCGAAGAAGGCGAGCAGGGTGGCGAGCAGGCCGAGGGCGCCGAGGAGGAGGATGGAGGGGGGCACGTGCCTTCTCAGGCTTGGGCTGAGGAGGACGAGGAGGAAAGCCAGGGGGAGGAGGCCGGCCTTGCGGACTTGGACCAGGGCGAGGAGCCAGTTGGCGAGGATGTGGGGGGCCTGGCTGAGACGGCCTCCCTTTTCGAGGAGGGCGCTGAGGTAGGTGGCGAGGACGCTCTTGGTTTCGGGGCCGAGGAGCTGGTGGCCGGCCAAAAGGAGGAGGGCCAGGAGGGTGAGGGCGCCGAGGGGGAGGAGCCAGGCAAGGCTGCGGGGGCGGAGGCGGGCGCGCAGCTGACTGAGGGCGAAACCGATGGCCCAGAGGCAGATCGGCAGGGCCAGGCCGAGGAGGGCGGGGAGGAGAATGGGTGTCCCGCTATGGGTGAGGCGGGATTGGAGGGGGAGCCAGAGGAGGAGGCTGAGGGAGGCGCCGAGGGTGGCGGGGAGGAGGAGGGGGTTGGGGA
>DROQ01000206.1 GCA_011321845.1 Planctomycetota bacterium
CCACTGGATCCGGACCCATGTCCCCAAGGGCAGCCTGATCGCCATCTCCGAGGCCGGGGTCATCCCCTTCCACTGCCCCGAGTACCGTTTTCTGGATTACCTCGGCCTGACGGATCCCCATGTGGGAAGACTGGAGGGGGAGCTTCATGTCAAAACCGACCCGCCCTACATCTTCGCCAGGAAACCGAGGCTCCTCGTTTTGATCGGGAAGAAGAAGGGAGATCGTTTCGAGGGGTTCGGGGCTTTTCAGGCCTTCTTCGAGAGCCCTGGGCTGAAGCGGGATTACTTCCTGCGCAAGACTCTGCAACGTGGGGAGAAGGACGACTTCTTGTTGTTCGAGCGGCGGGAGAGATAAAGACCGGACGGGGGTTCGCAAGGCCCCGGGCCTATTCCACTCAGGGAGCGGAAAAACCTTTTCTTGGCGACTCCCCCTGCCCTTTTGGGGGACCCTGCCTCTGCCCATCCTCGCCCTCCTGCTTTGGGTCTTCCTTTTGTTCAGGAATCCCGAAAGCAGGAGTTCGACAAGCCTGGAAGGCTAGTTGAGCGTCAGCGTCAAGGTCTCCGAGGCGAAGTCCCAGGGGTTTCCGTCCTGGACGTAGGCCCAGTAGAACTTGAGTCCCTTCAGGATGGGGACGGGAGGCAGGGTGAAGCTCGCGGTCGCCTTTCCGCTCGCGTCCAACTTTCTGAAGAAGTTGTTGAAGGTGCTCGTGTTGAGGAAGGAGAGGACGCTGCTGGTGAAGCCGTCGAAGTTGAGGTCGACGTTGACCACCTTGGGGCCGTCCGGGAGGCGGAAGCCGGGGCTGGTCCCGGAGAGGCCGCCGAGGATGAGATAGGTCTTGCCCGCGTAGGCGGGGTTGTCGAGGCTGAACGTGACCGTTCCGCCGAGGGCGGCGGAGAGGCTGGTCTTGTCGGCGGTGAAGGTCGGGCGCTGGGGGCGGACCCTTCCGATCCAGGTGTTCCAGCGGGTGGTCGAGGTCGCGTACTCGTGGATGTACCAGAAGCTCGCCTGGTCCCGTGGATCGAGCATGACCGAGGAGTAATCCCCCCAGCGGCCCAGCCTGTAATAGGAGGCGCTCGAGCGCGCGATGACCTGGTGAGACATGGTCCCCTTGGGCTCGCTCGCGAGCCTGTAGGCCCGCCCGATGGAGGGGACCTCCTTGGACGAGGAGCGCGCGTAGATCATGCAGATGTTGCCGTAGATGTCCGCCTGGATCGAAGGCAGGAAGGTGTAGATCCCCGCTCCGAGATCGATCTTGCCCTGTTGGACGATCTTGGGTGAGCCCGAGACCGGCCAGGTCCCGAGGTCGATCTCGTACCAGCGGGCGACGTCGCGGCTGCCGTTCCAGGTGCCATGGGCGACCCAGAGGTGCCCGTTGCGGTAGGTGCACTGCATGATGCGGCGATCCACAGCGGAGATCCGCGAGGTCGTTCCCTTCTGGGGGGCCGAGCGAGGATTGCTGTAGAAGGGCACCGAGAGGGTGGCGCTGATGAGCTTGGGAGAGGTCAGGGGATTCCTGATCACGTGGACCCGAATCGCCGTGCTCCCGGCGGTGTTGACCAGAAGGCCCCCCGGCGACTTTCCGTATTGCACCCCCATCGCAGCCGAAGCGGTCACGGCGAACGAAGGTCGGACCACCTTGGCTGGCAGGGCGGGTTTGCCCTGGAGTAGGGGCTTCTTGTCGAGGATGTACGTCATGTGACTGAAGCCACCGCTGAAGTTGTTCGAGGTGATGTAGATGGCCTTGTCATCGACGCCCAGGTGGGGGTAGTCCACGAAGTAGCCCCGGGCGGGCACAGTGACGTCGAAGCGGTACTTGTACCAGGTCCCGTTGGGGTCGTCGTCGTCCGAGACCGCGAGGTCGAAGTAGCCCCGGCTCTTGCTCACATGCTCGGCTGCCATGGCGATGAAACGCCCCGAATGCGGATCGAAGAGGACGCGGGGGTCGAAGACGAAGTTGCGGGCGCCTTGCTTGCCCCAGAAGCCCGAGCTTCCGGTCAGACGTTGGAAGAAGGTCCGCCGACCCGTCTTGGTGAAGAAGGCGATGCCGCCGTTGACGATGGCGACCACGTGCTTGGGACCGACCGCCGCGCGGGGATCGGGGGGGCGCCAGCCCGTGTTGGTGATGCCGATGAAACCGAAATCGGGGAGGTTCAGTGGCCCGGTGACGGTCTCCCGTCGGTCCTGGGGCACCTCGCCCTCGAAGACAGGGGGATCAAAGGACTTGGTCGGGGCGTTCTTCAGGAGCCCCGTGGCCCTGGGTGCGGGTCCTTTGGCGAGCAGGCCCTTCTGGACTGGAGCCTTCTTGGGCAGATCCAGGGAGTTGTCGGCCAAGGCCACGGAGAGTGGGTGTCCCGCTTGGGCGAGCAGGCTGAGATGGGCGCCGCTCTTGTCTCCGAATCCGCCATCGCCGGTCCAGGCGGCGGCGAGCAGGCCCTCCCGGGTAAAGGCGAGGGGCCGCTGGTTGTTGGCAATGGAGAGTTCCTGGTTGCCCTGGGTTCGGCCCGTTAGGGCGAAGGACTCCCCTTGGGCCTTTCCATCGGGGCCGAAGAAACGCGCCCGGATGTCATAGGACGTCCCATTCTCCTCCAGGCGGTTCCAGGCGAAGGCCAGGCGCCCTGCGGCATCCACGGCGACCGAGGCCCCGCTGAGGGGCGCGTCGGCCCCAGCCACGAGGAAGCTCTTGCCCTCGGCCTCCCCCCGCCCGTCGAAGAGCTGGGCCCGCACATCGTAGTTGTCCCTCAACCCGCCGTTGTCATGCCAGACCACGACGAAGCCCCCGCCCGGCCGTGCGGCCGCCCGCGGCTCGATCATCCCCTCGGGGGCCGGCCCCTGGATCGCCCGGGGTTCACCCTCGGCCTCGCCCTTCGGGTCGAAGAGCCGAAAACGAAGCCCTTGGGACTCCCCATCCCTTGCGCGCTCCATCCAGACGACGCAGGAGCGCCCGCCCGCCAGGGCCAGGGGCGTCGGCTGGAAAGCTCCCTCCGTTTTCGAGACCAGGCTGGGCCTGGACCCCCCCTTTCCCGCGGCGTCGAAGCGCGCCTGCCAGAGCAGCCGGCGCCCCCCCTTGGCCTCCTGCACCCAGACCGCCAGCAGCCCCCCATCCGAGAGGCTGGCGAGGCTCATGCTCACCCGCTGGCCTTCGCCGGGCGCAACAGGCTCCCCTTCCCCCGACTTGAGCCACACGGAAGACCCCGTCCCCATCTGGTCGAAACTCTCGAAGCCGACAACGGGGACACCCTTGGTCGTGAAGGTCACGAAGGGCTGCCGCTGGTGCCGCTCCAGCACCGAGTGGGCGACCCGCTCGGGGCCCACCCGCTTGCCCGCCGCGTCGAAGCGCTGGAGGTCGACCACCGCGTAGCCCCGCCGCTGCTTGCGGCTCTCCCAGGCGAGCAGGACACCCCCGTCGGGGGCAGCTCCCAGCGAAACCCAGGCCTGGGAAGAGGCGCTGTAGTCGTTCGCCCGCAGCTCCCGGCGGATGTATGCCTTCCCAAAAAGCTCGAAACGGTCCACCCGGTGGAAGGGTTTCACGGCGGTTTCGCCCCCGGGCTTCTTCAAAGGACTCGATGCAGGATCCGTCGCCGGACTCGTCTGCTCTTGTGAAGGGAGGAGGCCTACCGCGGATACGAGGAGGCCCAGAGAACCAAAGAGGAACGCTTTCTTCATCGTGGAATTCTCAAGAGGGAAAGGAAAAAGAAGTGCAGAGCACATGAAAAGGAGGGGACACCCATAGTGTACCTCCATCCCCCTCCAGCCCCCCCAAGAATCCCCGGGAGAACCCGCCTCAAATCGGAGATTTTCCCCGAACTCTGCGGACTTCAGCTTCTGTTCTTGGGCATGGACCTGCCTCTGGGGTAGAACCATCCCCCCCTTTCGATCGAGAAAACCGCAATGAACGCAAAGATCAACCTCCCTCTCCTCGCCTTGGCCCTGGCCGCTCCGCTCCTGGGCCAGGGCAGTCAGCCCGGCCCCAGCAAGGAGCCCAGGCGCCTCGCCCCCTTCCCCCAAGCATGGAGAAAGGGAGCCGCCGCGATCACCCCCGAGGCCTGCCGCGAATGGCTCAGCGTGCTCGCCTCCGACGCCTTCGAGGGGCGGGGCACCGGAAGGCCCGGCTTCAAAAAGGCGGCCGAGTTCATGGCGAAGCGCTTCGAGGAGTTCGGATTGAAGCCCATGGGCGAAAACGGCGGCTACTTCCAGACCGTCCCCTTCGAAGGCTCACAGGTCCAAGCTTCGGAAACCTGGCTCGCCCTCGAGGACAAAGAGGGCAAGACCCTGCAGACGATCCGGGTGGGCAAGGGTCTGGGCGGGTCCATCCATGCGGCCAGCGACAAGACCTATCCCTTTGTCCTGGTCCTCGCGAAATCCGCCAAGGACTTGGACGGCCTCCAGCTCAAGGGCAAGGCCCTCCTCCTGCTCGACCGGAGCAAGCCCTGGCGCTTCGGCCTGACCGAGGTTGGCAGAGCCCTCTGGGGGATCCGCCCAGGCGCGCTCATCCTGATCGACGACAAAAAAGCCTCCCAGGATCCTTCCCAACGCATGTCCGTGCGCTTCGTGGGCAAGGGCTCCAAGGGAACGCGAGGCCGGGGAAGGAGACTTCGCCCCAACCGCTACGCCCTTTCCACCAAGGCCGCCTCGGAACTCCTCTCCGCCTGCGGACTCGATCCCAAGCTCCTGGGTGGCAAG
>DROQ01000207.1 GCA_011321845.1 Planctomycetota bacterium
CGGTTTTTAACTTATTTGCTTCGTTTGCATTTTCCTCTATTGCCGCATCAACCTTCTTTCGACTTGCTTCCTCATCCGGAAGGCTGAGGGACCCATCGTCCTGCGCCCGAAGCCCAGGGAAACCCAGGGACAGAAGGAAAAGAGACATGATTGTCTTGTGTATACGCATTTCGTATCCTCGAATGAAAGAGGAGTCTAGGATGGGGACAAGAGTCCTATCTTATCACCGCCCAGACCAAAAGGCTCAATTGAGGTTTCACTCTTTTCCTGGGACCCGAGAACAATCGGCAGTTCCCACCTAAATTCCATCATTCCTAGAGAATCTCACATCCAATGCTGGAAGAGACAGAACCAAAGAGTAATTTTCCCAACACCTGTTGAATCCATTCAACCATCGACTTAACAGGCTTTTCCCTCGACAACGGCACTGCAAGCCCAACCTCTTCCTAACAAACAACTTAGCATTTTCCACCCATTTGGCATCGCGAATGCATAGGGAGGATGAACACCATATCGGACCCGACATTCAGGGGGGGCACATGACGAACTTCGAAGAAAAGAACAATGACGGAAATGACCCGAATTCCAATAAGGGCAATGCTGGCTCAATTGAATATAGACAACGATTGCTTCACAAACTGAACACCCTAATCGGGGTTCTAGAGTCTGCAATCGGGAAAATCTCCAGAACCCTTGGTTCGCCCGAAGCAAATCAGGAACGCTTAGAGAAAATCAAGAACAACCTAGAAAACACCCTCCAAATCTGCAGGAGAGCCAAAGCTACCCTCGAGTCGAAAATGGAGGAAGTGCCCCCAAAAGAGACTGAAAGCCCCAGGGAAACGAAGGCTCACCCCCTAGCTTTCCGGTCCTACGTTGAGCTCAGCTCCATAGAAGAATTCCGCAAATTTAAAAACATGAAACCGATTTCCCCTAGCGAAATCCAGGATGCAGACTTAGAGGAACTCGAACGAAAATTACAAGAGCTCGAATAACGTGGGTTATTAGGGTGCATTTTTTTGGCCCTTCTTGCTCCTGGTGGACTCCGGAGTTGGAACCATCTTAATTTCCCGTCCTCTCTCCCTCACTTTGCTAAAGGGGGGAAGAAGTTTCCGGAGCGTCTTCATTAGCCGTTCCTCCAAACCCCTTCCTTTCCCCGTTGCCCTCATTAGGACCTGGCCATCTTTGGAAAAAAACACAAGTGATGGAAAAGCCCGACCAATTCGTAAAACCTTAAGAGCCTCTGCCCCCAATAACATTCTCCTCTTTGGATAAACAATCCCTTCTCTCCCCACAAAAAAAACTTTGGTGGGAATCTTCGTCACGCGAGCCAAAGAACGAAGCTCATTTTTTATGGTTTCCGAGAACTTAGCCCTTGGGTGTTCAAGCAGAATGATCGCTTGACTTTTGCCGTCTCCAACCAAAAATAATTTCCCCTCACCGAGAGGAAAAGAATAGCGAAAAGCGTTCTTTTGTCGCTTTTTTTCTTGGGGAACAACAGGCTGCTCTTCTAGAGCCGTGAGAATCCATTCCTCGATTCTTTTCTTTGATTCAGAGGAGAACCCCACTTCAAGGTGGTCAAAAAGCAGCCCTTTTTTAAAAAAAAGGAGGGTAGGATACCCACGAAACCCCTCGATTTGATTCAAGATTGACTGATCACCCAAAGCTAGCGGATAGGGAACCCCCAATCGATCAGCAAAAGCTCGAACTTTTTTTAGAGCTTTGTCTCTGGATGTCCTCTCAAAGTTAATTCCGACGATTTCGAAACCCCGCTCCTTATAACTATCATACAGCCGGCTTAGGAAGGGAACCGCTTTCCTGCAGGGAGGGCACCAAGTCCCCCAGATATCTACCAGCAAAACCTTGTTTTTATAATCACTCTGGCTGATCTCATCCCCATCAATGGTCTTCAGTTTAAAGTGGAAATCTTCCACAGCCTTCTTTGTTGAACCCTTAGATTCTTGAGGCGAGTAGAATGAACATAGGGCAAAAAAAGGTATGGTCGCTGCGAGAATCAACCTGGCCATCGTTTCCATCCTAGGTAGGGGAGTATCCGCCATATCAAAATTTCCTTAACTAGACATTATGCCCCTACTTCTAGGAGCTTCTGTCAGAGAGGAAAACTATTGGAATAAAAAAGGACTAGGATCCCTTTGAATGAAAGAAGGGGAATACTAGCACAAATCCAAAAATCGACAATCTGAAATGATTACAGCATTTTATTTAACTCTAGCCCTTCTTCTCCTGTGGAACCTGCAAAGGTCTTGGGGGCCTGGAATCCACCTAGACCTTGCGCTAAGGGTGATCAATGGAAAGGGGAGAAAGCTTCCGAAAAACACTCGAGAGACCATTGAAAAACACAAGGAGGATTTTTTTTATGGCAACATCGCAGCTGATATAATCCATTTTAAAAGCTACGGAGGTGCACGGGGAGCTTGTCATCAGTGGGAAGTTCTAAAAAAACTCGACAAGGTTTCCAAAAGCAGTTCTCAGAAAGCCTTCATCCTTGGTTATGGATGCCACCTTGCAGCCGATACGGTGAGCCACAACCATTTTGTCCCCTACCATCTTTGCCGCTTTCCACGCTATGGAGGTTTTGGCCACCTTTATTGGGAGCTTTCAGCTGACCAGGATTCGGCCCCGGAAGTTTGGGATTGGATTCAAAAACTCCAAGGAATCAACCAGCTAGCTGCTCACGATCATCTTATCGCACAAGCAGTACCAAAGAGAGTTTTCTCCATGGCAGTAAATAAAAGACTTTTTAATCATTTTGTACTTGCTGGAGGAAAAGAACGATGGAGGAAAGGAATGAGGCTTGTTCGAAACGGGAACAAAGGGCAATTAGAACCAAGCCGACTCGACAGATTTAGAAGGGAAGCGCTGCAACGGGTAATTTTTTTCCTTCAAAAAGGTCCAATCCCTCCTCTTTCCCATATTGACCCCTCGGGAAAGGTGAACATAAAAAAAGCAATTCAGCTGAGGAAAGAACTTAGAAGGACCGTGAAAGCTCTGGAAAAAACAACCTACGAGGACATTGCTCACCTAGCCAAGATTCGCGCCAAGCAATTCCTCCCATCATAGATCCTTTAAAAAATTGGAGGATTTCAGATCCTTGAGATAGAGGTGAAAATTGAGCTGCTCATCAGCATCAATCGGCATAAATCGGATCCCTGTACCCAACATTCGGTCAATAACCCAATCTGCCAGATGAGCTTCTCCGGTTAGTTCACGCCCATCCAGCATTTCCTCGACCTCCAAGATCCCAGACTTTCTTAAGGTGCTATGTGGGAGGAAGAGCTCTCGATTCCTCAGAATGGCTTCTTCGCTCCCACTGATTAGCTGGATTAACTGAACAACGTCTGCATATGGGTTACCTTCGAGAAACTCGAGAAAAAGGAGGTGGAGGACAACCAGGACCTCTTCCTTGCCAAGACCGAATTCAAGGAAAAACTGCTGCGTGGGAAAGTCAGCCGCGCCAGGTGTTTTTGACAATCTGGTTTCAATCCGGTTTTCTGCTGCCCTAATACGTCGATTCAGGGCTAAGTTCGCCCGATCCCCGGCAGCCCCCCGAACTCGCCACCAACTATCCGTGGAAAAGATCCGCTGAGAGCGGGTAAGGAAAAGATTGTGAAGAACTTTCAGGTCCAAAAGGTATTCGCGATGATTTGAATACCCTTTTCTTGCCACTCTCTTCGGGGACGACCGTAACCCCAACTCCTCCAAAAAAGCTTCTACAACGGCATCTGCCAGACGAAAGCGGGCCTCTAAGAGGCTATCTTCAGTTCCCTCCTCAGCTTGATCCACAAGGACAAGTTCTTCTCTCCTTAAAACACTTTCGGGTTGAAGCAACTCAAGCCCCTTAAGAAGCTCAAAACTTGTTTCAAACACAGCCGAAAGGAGAGCTCTCCCTTCGACATAAGGACTTACCGATCGCAAATAACGACGCAGCAAAGTTGCTAGGAGAAGAAAATGTTCGGGATCCAGCTTTTTAAGAACCAGCCCCAAAGATCCGCGGAACCGGAAAGCTCCAAGCTCGGAAGCTAAATGACGGAGTTTTTCCCTCGACCGGCGACGTAAACGTTGAACCGCTTCATTTTTTAGAGCAGGGTCTTGGATCTTTTTCCTTAGAGCCCGGAGCTCGTCGGCCAGATCCAGAAGCTTTCGCAAACCACCTTGTCGAGAATCCTTTGACATAAAATGCTTTTCTGAAAAAACTTGGAGGCTATGAGTCGTTGGAGACCAAATGGACTGAACGAGGCCAAGGGCCAAACCTTCCTCAGTTTGATTATAGACGCTGGAGAAGGGCTGCAAGCGGTTCGGTACCAAGCTTTATAGGCCTCCCGACCGAAAAAAAACAAAGTCAAACCTAAACCTCTTAGAAAAAAGAACTTACAGCAACTAGGGGGCAACTTGCCTGAACGCCAAGGGATCCAAAAACTGCTCCAGGAATTGGAGAATCAACCGGGTCTCGACCTTAGAGAGCTCGCGAATGAGCTCTCTGGGTTCCCACCAGCAGACATAGCATACTTCTTTCAGATCATCCCTCAGGATACCGCATTAGCCATCTTTCGCCTCCTTGACCCGGAAACAGCAGGATTGGTTTTAGTAGAGATGGAGGATGAATTTCAAAATGACATCATCAATACCTTATCAATACGAAAACTTGCCGACATCGTAGATACACTTGAACCTGACGACGCGGCAGACATTTACAACCTTCTCCCCCATGGCTTGAAAATTGGGATTCTCGAAGGAGTCAACAAAGACCTTGCCCAAGATATCCGCCACCTAAGCCGGTACGGCAAAGAAACAGCAGGCGGCATTATGACCACGAATTTTATCGCGGTCAAAACCACTGACTCAGTCCGGGATGCCCTTGATGCCTTGAGAGAGGCGGAAGACCTCGAAACAGACCAAATCTATGTTCTAGACAACCACGATCAACTGGTCGGAGTTGTTTCTGTTGCGGAGTTACTTCAAGAAAAAAACGAACACCGACTCGTCGGCTCCATTATGGATCCCCAAGTAATCTCGGTCCCCTCTAACCTCGACCAAGAAGAGGTGGTCCAGGAAGCTTCAACTTATGGCCTCTCGACGGTTCCTGTAGTTAACAAGAAAAACCAGTTGGTGGGGATAATTACCGCGGACGATTTGGACCAGGTAGCCGAAGAGGAAGCAAGCGAGGACATGTACAGGATGGCGGGGACAATGTCCCGCCACCCAACAAAAAAGCCCATTTGGACAAGGGTGATAAATCGGCTCCCCATGCTCCTGGTTACGATTCTAAATGGTCTGCTTATTGCTAAACTAATCGGATTCCTCCAAATGGGAGACAGTCCCCCAGATGTTCCCGACCTTAGGTTTTCAGCGCTTAGATATCTCCCCATCGTTGTAGCCCTTGCGGGGAATATCGCAAACATCGAAAATGCGATTGTTGTCAGGGGAATTGCAACATCTGAAATTCAAAA
>DROQ01000208.1 GCA_011321845.1 Planctomycetota bacterium
ACCTCGTTTCCGCTCGCCAGGATCTGCGTCAGCAGATCCGTGAACAGGATGGCCGCGTCCACGTCGAAACGCTTCATCGGCATGAGCGTGACCTCGGCCGCCAGCGCCGGATCGCGCATCAGCTCCAAGAAGCTCTTCTTCTCCCTGAGCTTTCGATACTCCGGCAGGAGCCTGCCCGCCTGTCGCATAAACCAGATGGGGAGCCGCTCGGGCCTCCGCCCCCGCAGCACATCGAGAATCGGAGAGCTGCGCTCGGTCCTCGCTTCGGATCTTGTGTTCATGCTTCCCTCAACCTCCATCCAACGAGCTTCGGAGATCTGCGCTCGGTCCTCGTTTCGGATCCTGTGCGCATTCTCCCCTCAGCCTCCATCCAACGAGCTTCGCCGTGCTGCGCTCGGTCTTCGTTCCGGATCCTGCGTTCATGGTTCGAACCTGTAACCCACGCCCCGAAGCGTGTGGAAGTGCTTGGGCTTGCGCGGGTCCTCTTCAAAAAGTTTTCGAAAGCGTGCGATGAAGTTGTCGATGGTCCTCGGGCTGGGGTAGGCGTCCCGCCCCCAGAGGTCGTCGAGGATCTCCTTGCGGGAGACCACCTTGCCGGGGCGGGCCATGAGGTACTGGAGCAGCGAGACCTCGCGGCGGGTCAGAGGGACCTTCTCCTCGTTGTAGGTCAGGGCTTCGTAGGTCGTGGGGTCTACGCGGTTCCCTCCAAAGCGCAGCTCGGCCGGGACCTGCACTCCCTGGATGTGTTTGGCGCGGCGGATCTGCACGCGCACGCGCAGCAGCAGCTCCTCCAGGTGGAAGGGTTTGCCCAGGTAGTCGTCGGCCCCCAGGCTCAACCCCTTGATCCGGTCTTCGTCCTCGGCGCGGGCGGAGAGGATGAGGACGGGCAGCTCGGTGTCGACCGCCCGCAGTTTCTTGAGCAGCTCCAGGCCGGCCATGCCGGGGAGCATGAGGTCGAGCAGGAGGAGGTCGATCCCGCCCTGCTGGAGGCGTTCCCAACCCTGGGCGCCGTCGGGGATCAGCTCGGTCTGGTAGCCTTCGCGGCGCAGGTTCTCGGCGATCAACTCCCCGAGAAAGGGCTCGTCCTCGATGATCAGAATCCATGGAGGCGTCATGGCTCGTTCCTCATCTGGGGGAGTTCGAGAGCGAAGGTCGTGCAGCGCTCCTCTTCGCTGCGTTCGGCTCCGGGCAGGAGAAGGAGCTTGCCGCCGTGGTCGCGGGCGACCTGCCGGGCAAGGTAGAGACCGAGGCCGGAACCCCCGGTCTCCTTGGTGTCCTTGCCCCGGAAGAAGCGCTCGAAGACCCGTTCCCGGTCCTCCTCGGGGATGCCAGGGCCGCTGTTGCTGATCTGGAAGACGAGCTGCCCTCTCCGCTCTTCGAGCTTGAGGCGGACCTTTCCCCCCTTGGGGCTATAGAGCCGCGCGTTGTCGATCAGGTTCACGAGGAGCTGGCGCAGGGCCGCCTCGTCTCCCTGGACCCAGGTGTTGCGGGCGAGGATCTCGCAGCCGACGTCGAGGGCCTTCTCGGCCAGGCGGGGGCGCTGCTCGGCTACGACCTCTTCGAGGAGACGGGCGAGGTCGACTCTCTGGTTTCGGTCGGGGCGTTTTTGGATCGACGCGGTCTTGAGGAGGTTCTCGATCTGGTTCTGCAGGCGTTCGACCTCGAGCAGCATGTTGTCGTAGAAGGCTTCGCTGCGGTCCGGGGAGACGGTGCCGGTCTTGAGCGTCTCGAGGGCGAGCCTCAGGGAGGAGAGGGGGGTCTTGAGTTCGTGGGTGGCGCCCGCCAAAAAGCGTTGGTGGCCCTTGCGGATCTCGATGTCGTTGCGGAGCGTGCGGTAGAGAAGGAGGACACCCATGATGACGAGGGCCGTCAGGGAGCCGCCCTCCCAGTAGAACATGCGTCGCCTTCTTCGGGTCTCTTCGAGAATGGCCGCCAGGGCGCTCGGTTTCGGGCGGAGCTGGAAACGGGCGAGGGGGCTGTCCTCGGGGACCAGCTCGCTGCCCAGGACCTGGGGGGATGGGAGGCTCGTGGCGGATGAGGTCCCCGCAGCGGCGGGGTCCCGGGGGAGAAGTTCCAGCTCGGGGAAGCGGGGGGCCAGCCGCTTTTCCCAGATTTCGGGGATGTTCCTGCCCTGCGAGGTGCGATGCTGCGAGGCGCGGCGCTGTGAGGCGCGGTTCTGTGAGACGCGATGCTGCGAGGCGTGGTGCAGGAGGACGAGGGCCTGGTAGCAACGCCCCCGCAGGATCTCGCGTTTTTCCTGCGCCGTGCGCCGGGTTTCTCCCAGCGCGAAGAAGACCCACCAGACTACCTGTCCCAGGCAGA
>DROQ01000209.1 GCA_011321845.1 Planctomycetota bacterium
CCATCCAACCGGCGATCTTTCTCGTTCCTTCCAGGGCGTTCCCTTTCTCCCCACGGCTCGGAATCCTCCAAAGGCTTTGGCCTCAGGCGCCTTCGGCGAAGTCGGCCAAAGCCTTTGGAGGATTCCGGGCCGGGGGGAGAAAGGGAGCGCGGTGGTGGGAGGGGAAAATGAGGGCTAAGGTTGGGTGGGTACGTCCGACAGACTCTTAAGGGGCATCCCCGCCCCCAAGGCTGCCCCGGTCCACGGAAATCCGGAATCTCCCTGGGCCTTTCCGTGCTGGAAGCCGGAAGGGCCCTGCTGCAGGAGGCTCACGGCCGGTTCCTCAGGTTGGGGTCGAAGGGTCTGTCCAGGGCACTCAACCCGCGCATTTCTGCCGGTGGGGCGTACGGTCCCTGCGATGGAAGCCTCCCCAGTCCTCTGCTCTGCGCTCCCGGGACGGGGACCTCCCAGGGGGAACGCAGGCTGGAAGCCTCATGGGCCGTACTGCATGATGGATCCATGAACCTCGCCTCCCAATCCTTGATCGCCCCTTCGCTCCTCTCCGCCGACTTCGCGCACTTGGGCAGCGAGCTGCAGCGAGCGGAGAAGGCGGGCGCGGACTGGCACCACGTGGACGTCATGGACGGCCACTTCGTCCCCAATCTGACGATCGGACCGCCGGTGGTCCAGTCTCTTCGGCGGGCCACAGGGACCTTTCTCGACGTGCACCTGATGATCGAGGACCCCTGGGCGTTCTGCGATCCCTTCCTGGACGCCGGAGCCGACCTCCTGACCATCCACGTCGAGGTGTTGGGGCCGCGGGACAAGAAGGGACGGGATGGGAGGGCCTTGCTCCAAAAGATCCGGGGACGGGGGCGCCGGGCAGGGATCGCCCTCAACCCGGAGACGGAGTTGGAGGCTGTGCTCCCCTACCTGGACGAGGTGGACCTGGTTCTGGTGATGAGCGTGCACCCCGGTTTCGGTGGGCAGAGTTTTATCAGCGCGGTTCTGTCCAAGACGCGGGCTCTGCGACAGGAGCACGGTTACAAGGGCTGGATCGAGATGGACGGGGGACTCAATCGCGATACGGTGGCCTCTTGCGCGGAGGCGGGTTGCGACGTCTTCGTCGCCGGTTCGGCCCTCTATGGCGCAGGGGACATGGCCGCGGAGATCGGGGTGTTTCGGGAACGAATCCGCGGAATCGAGCTTGCGTAGCATTCCGCCCCGGCTCGGTATATCCTTGTCCCCTTCGGATCCCGAAGATTGTGGCGCTGCCAAAGGAAGGAACGATGGCTTGGACGCGGTTCGGCAAGAAAAAGGATATGCCTGGGGGGCTCTGGGAGAAATGCGAGTCCTGCGGGACCATGATCTTCCGGAAGGATTTCCCCAAGGCCAGGATTTGTCCCGAGTGTGGACACCACTTCAGCCTGGACCTCATGTCCCGGCTGAAACTGACCGTGGACGAGGGGAGCTTCGAGGAGTATTGGGCGGAGATGGAGACCATCGACCGCTTGGGCTTTGCCGATCGTATCCCCTATTCCGAGAAGATCGAACGCACGGTGAAAAAGACCGGGCGCAAGGAGGCGGTGCTCACGGGGACCTGCAGGATCGGCGGGATCGAGACGGCGATCGGGATCATGGACTTTTCCTTCCTGGGGGGGTCCATGGGGGTCGTCGTGGGAGAGAAGATCGCGCGGCTCGTGGACATGGCGCATGACAAGAAGCTGCCCCTGGTCATCTTTTGCGCCTCGGGGGGGGCGAGGATGCACGAGGGGGCTCTCTCTCTGATGCAGATGGCCAAGACCTGTGCCAGCCTGGAGCGCTACCAGAAGAACGGCGGTTTCTATGTCTCGGTGCTCACCAACCCGACGACAGGCGGAGTGACTGCTTCCTTCGCCACGGTCGCGGATGTCATCCTGGCCGAACCCGGGGCCTTGATCGGCTTCGCCGGACCCAGGGTGATCAAGACCACCCTCAAGCAGGATCTCCCCAAGGGGTTCCAGCGGGCGGAATTTTTGATCGAAAAGGGGCAAGTGGACCGCATTGTTCCGCGGGACGCGATGCGCAAGGAGTTGGCGCGGTTGCTGGCCTATGGGGTTCGCCGGGATCCCCTGGCCGCCATGGCGCTGGTGGCGGGAGAAGAGTCCAAGGCCAAGGCCGGGGCGGAGGCGGGCGAAGGGGATGCCTGATTCGGGACTCAAGGGTTGGAAGGTCCGCGGCGAGGATGGTTCCCTCGGAGCCGCGGTCTTCGTCGACTTCGACAATCTTTATTACGGCCTCCTGAGCGAACTCTTCCAGCGCGATCACAAGAAGACTCTCGAGGCTTCCGAGAACCTCCTCAACACCCTCCGCGAGGAGCTGAAGGAGCGCAATCTGGCGATCGTGCTGGGACGTTCCTACTCGGCCTTCGATGAGTTCCCCGGCTCCGAGGCCGCCCACTCCCTGGCCCTCATGGGGTTCGACCCGCAATACATCGTGCGCCACAAGGGCAAGAACTCGGCGGACCTGCAGCTCTCCCTGGACCTGATGGAGGTCCTGCTGACGAGGAAGGACATCGATGTTTTTGTCATTGTCGGAGGGGATCGGGACTTCATCCCTGTCTCCCGCAAGGTGCTCGAAGCCCGGAGGGAGTTGTTGATCGCCTCGCTTCCCGAGAACACGAGCGGAGACCTCCTGGATCGGGTGGGGTCCGAGCGTTTCCTGGACCTCTCGGCGCTGTTGGAATTTCCCGAGGAAGAAGAGGAGGGAGAGATCGAAGAGGTGGAGGGCAGTCCACGCGAGGCCCAACCCATCGCAGCCCACCATTCCCAGCTCAAGTGGGAACCGCTCTCGGATGAGGAGGCTTTCAGCCCGGAGCGTAAGGACCGGGTGCTCCGCTTTTTGTTCGACCTGTCCAAGCGCTATGAGGAGAAACACGGCAAGGGCGAGGTCTGGTTGAGCCCTTTCCTCAAGAACGAGATGCCCGAGTACTTCCCCGATCTGACCCATCCCCAGCGCAGGCGCCTGATCAACATCCTGAAGGAGGAAGGAAAGATCGAGATCGTCGAGCGCAAGAACGAGAACGGCCCCTTTCCCTTTTCCGTTGTGCTCCTCAACAACGAACATCCCCGCGTGAAGGACCTGCTGACCGCCTGATCCATGCTGACCTTTGTCCTGCGCCGCCTTCTGGGGCTGATTCCCGTCCTGTTCTTCGTCGTGCTGACGGTCTTCGTTCTCCTGCGTTCGGTGCCCGGGGATCCGGTTCGAAACCTTCTGGGGGAGAAGGGGACGCAGCAGGAACGGGAGCGGGTGACCAGGGAGCTGGGGCTGGACCGTTCCATCCCCATCCAGTTCGGGATCTACTTCAAGGGGCTCCTCCAGGGGGATCTGGGCAAGAGCTACATCCGAAACGAGCGGCCCATTGCGGAGGACATCGCGGAACGCTTTCCGGCGACCTTCGAACTCGCCTTTTGCGCGATGCTCCTCGCGGGCTTCTTCGGGCTGGCGGCCGGGATCCTTTCCGCGGTGCTCAAGGGGAAGTGGCTGGATTATCTCTCGATGACTCTTGCGCTCCTGGGGATCTCGGTGCCTGTTTTCTGGTTGGGGCTCCTTCTGATTCTCGCCTTTGGGGGCAAGGCCCCCTTCCCCTCGGGGGGCCGCCTGGACCTTTCCGTCTTCCACTCTTTCGAGCCGACGACGGGGTTTTACCTGGTGGACAGCCTCCTCCAGGGCAACCTCTCCCTCTTTTTCGACGTACTCTCCCATTTGGCTTTGCCGGCCATCGCTCTTGCCACCATCCCCCTGGCGGTGATCTCCCGCATGACCCGTTCCTCCCTCCTTGAGACCCTGGGGCAGGACTTCATCCGGACCGCGCGGGCCAAGGGGCTTCCCGAGCGAAGGGTGGTGCTCAAGCACGCTCTCCGAGCCTCCCTGATCTCGATCCTCACGGTGCTTGCCCTCCAGTTCGGGACCCTCCTTGCGGGGGCGGTTCTGACCGAAACCGTGTTTACCTGGCCCGGCCTCGGAACCTACGTGGTGGATGCGGTCAACAACCGCGACTACACGGCCGTGCAGGGAGGGGTCCTGGTGATCGCGACCGTCTTCGTCCTCGCCAACCTGGTGGCGGATCTGAGCTATGCCCTGGCCGATCCGAGGGTGCGGTTATGACCGAGCGCATGGAGACAGGAGGAAGCATGCTTCGGCCTCGCCGAAAAGAGGGGTTTCCCCGCCTCCTCGCCCAGTTGATGAGACGGCGCAGCGCGGCGATCGGCATGGCTGTGGTCATGGTTCTGACCCTGATGAGCATTCTGGTCCCCATCCTGCATGGAGGAGATCCCCTCCAGGGCACGGAGGCTGCGGCGTACCTCGGACCCGGCCTGGAACATCCTTTCGGCACCGACGTTCTGGGGCGCGATCTCTTTCTCCGGGTCTTTTACGGTGGGCGTTTCTCCCTGGCGATCGGCTTCTCGGCCGTTCTTTTTTCTCTCGCCTTCGGGGTTCCGCTTGGAGCCATCGCAGGTTACTCGGGGGGCAAGATCGACGCCCTCCTGATGCGCTTGATCGATCTCATGCTCTCCTTTCCCAGCCTTCTTCTGGCCATCGTCTTGACCACTCTCTTCGGCGGCGCGAGCATGAGCGGGCTCATTCTTTCGGTGGGGATTGTGGGCATTCCCCAGTTCGCCCGACAGATGCGGGGCGAAGTCCTCGCCATCCGCGAACAAGAATATGTCCTCGCCGCCAAGGCTCTCGGATTCCAGCATCTGAGGATTCTCTTCCGCCACGTCCTCCCCAACACCATTGCCCCCCTCACCGTCATCGCCACCCTCCGCGTGGGGACGGCCATCCTGGACGCTGCCGGCCTTTCCTTCCTCGGCCTTGGGGTCGAGGTGGGGGTTCCCGAATGGGGGACCATGATCAAGATCGGCCGCGACGAGATGAGCCAAACGATCTGGCCCGCCCTTTTCCCGGGGCTGGCCCTCACCCTCACAGTCCTCGGCTTCAATCTCTTCGGTGACGGTCTCCGGGACGCCCTGGACCCCAAGTCCAAGTAACCCTCCGCTTCCTCCTCCTTCTCCGTCTCCCCTCCCCCCTGGACCCTCGAACCGCTCCGGCTATCCTCCCTCGCATGAAGACCTACGACCTCATCGTCCTCGGTGTCGGCTCGGCCGGTTCCCGGGCCGCGGCGACCGCCCATCAGGCGGGCAAGTCCGTTCTCGCCATCGACGCGGGGGAGCGTCTCGGGGGCCTTTGCATCCTCCGTGGCTGCATGCCCACCAAGACCCTCCTCGAGACCGCCCACCGCCTTCACGAGATTCGAACCGCTGCTCCCTTCGGGATCCACGCCTCGGAACCCAGCCTCGACTTCAGGGCCATGATGGATCGCATGCGTTCCCTCGTAGAACGCTTCCGAAACGCCAAGGTGGGGAGCATCGAGGGGGCAGGCTACGAGCTGCGCCGGGGGAGTCCACGCTTTGTCGATCCCCATCACATCGAACTGGACGGTGAGAAGATCGAGGGCAAGACCTTCGTCCTCTGCACGGGCTCCAAGGTCCGTCCCATCCCCGTCCCGGTCGAGGAAGGCGCGGAGGTGCGCACGAGCGACGACCTTTTCGAGCTGCAGGAGGTCCCCGGCCGGGTCGTGGTCCTGGGGGCCGGGGCGGTGGGCCTCGAGTTCGCCCAGTGGCTTGCCCGCATCGGGACCCGGGTCCTCCTCGGAAACCGCTCCCCCCTGCTGCGGCGCAAAGACCCGGAGATGGGGGAGGAGCTGAGGGATGCCCTCGGCGAGGAGATGGAAGTTTTGGCTCCGGCGCGCATCGAGGAGATCCTGAAGGGCGAAGAGGGGGGGGCAAGGGTGCGCTTCGAGCTGCATGACGGCAGCGAGCGCGTCGTGGACTGCGATTTCGTCCTGGATGCCCTGGGCCGCATTCCCAACTTCGACGGCCTGGAGTTGGAGGCAGCCGGGCTTTCCCTGAAAGGGGAGCGCCTCGCCTGCAACTCCTACCTTCAGACCGAGGTTCCTCACATTTTTGTTGCAGGAGACACGACGGGCAGCCGTCTCATCCTCCACGAAGCCAACCTCGAAGGCCAGCGCGCCGCGCGCAACGCCATGCGCCTGATCGAGGGGGAGCATTCCCTCGAAGGCCCCGATCCCCGCGTCCCTCCCTTCGATGTCATCTTCACGGACCCGCCTTTTGCCAGCGTGGGAAGGAATTGGATCGACCTGGATCGCGAGGGGGTCCCCTATCGCGAAGCCACCAAATTCTTTCCTAAGCAGGGGCGTGGAATCTGCATGGGAGTCCGCCATGGTTTCATGAGGTTGTTAGCGGCTCCCGACACCGGCAAGGTCCTGGGTTGCCAGATCCTCGGTCCCCGGGGAGACGACCTCATCCATGTGCCGATGGCGGTCCTGGCCATGGGAGGCACGGTCCATGAGATGCTTCGTTTCCCTTGGTACCATCCCACGCTCAGCGAGTCTTTCATCGAGGTTGCTCGGGAGCTGTCGAACCAATGCGGGAGGGAGCATGCCTGAGAAGGAAAAACCCGAGTCAAGAACGAACCGTCCCATCGCCGTTCCCGCGACCTCGGTCCCGCCGCGGAAGAAGAAAACTGCCTATCCCCCTCCCTTCGCTTCCCGCGTCGAGGGCCGGGAGAAGCGCAAACTCGGGGATTTTTTCGGGCTGAAGAATTTCGGCGTCAACCTGACCCGGTTGGCCCCCGGCGCCTCCTCCGCCCTACGCCACGCCCACAGTGTCCAGGACGAGTGGATCTATGTTCTCGAGGGGAACCCAACCCTGGTTACCGACGAGGGGGAGACGCTTCTCTCTCCCGGCATGTGCGCGGGGTTTCGGGGGGGGGATGGGAACGCGCATCATCTGGTCAACAAGACCGAGCAGACGGTCGCCTACATCGAGGTCGGGGACCGCAGCCCTGGGGACGAAGCGAGCTATCCGGATGACGATTTGGTGGCCCGCCTCGTTGACGGGCGATGGGAGTTCTTCCATAAGGACGGTCGCCCTTACGGGGAGGGTTGACCGTCCTTCGGTCTTTGCCACCCGCTCTTCCCCTCTCGCCGGGGCTCTCCCATTTCCCGCGCGGCTCGGAATCCTCGAGGATCCAGTCGCGCAGGTCGGGAGGAGGGAGAAGATGTTGTTTGTGAGTTGTTTCAACGTTGGTGCCATGGGGGAATTCCATGATTGGGGATGGGGGCCGCCCAAGAATGGTTTGGGCTGAACTCGGAATCTTCCAAAGGCTTTGGGCGACTTCGCCGAAAGCGCCTGAGGCCAAAGCCTTTGGAGGATTCCGAGCCGAGGGGGGAAAGGAAGAGCCATGGAAAGATGGCTAAGGTCGGGCGTGTAAGCCCGACAGACTGCTAAGGACGGGCGGTTCAGTCCGACAGCCCCTTGACTCCCACGCGGGCGCCCTCGGCCTTAGAGACGGACGTTGACGAGGACGTCGAGGAAGAGGTCGGGGAGGAGACCGACGAGGAGGATGGCCGCGGCGCAAAGGCTGAGAGTGAGGCCCGTGGCAAAGCCCTTGCCCGAGACTGGTTCCGTGCCGCCTTCCTTGAAGTAGAGGGCGACGAGGATCTTGAGGTAGTAATAGAGGCCGATTACCGAGCCGAGGATGGCAATGATGGCGAGAGGGGCCTGGCCGGCTTGGATCGAGGCAGCGAAGACCTGGTACTTGGCCCAGAAGCCGGCGGTGGGAGGGACCCCAGCCAGAGAAATTGCGGAGATGGCGAGGATGGCGGCGGCGATGGGGTTTCGGCGTCCGAGGCCACGGATCCCTTCGAGGGTGACGATGGCCGGGTCCCTGCGCTCGATCCAGGAGAGGACTCCGAGGGCGGCGAGGTTGGTGACTCCGTAGACGGCGAGGTAGAAGAGCAGGGCCCGCATGGCCACTCCCGCGTCCGTCGGTCCTTGCCCCACGGCCATCGCCTGGTAGGCGACGAGAAGGTAACCGGCGTGGGCGATGCCCGAATACGCGAGGAGGCGTTTGAGGTTGGTCTGGACCAGTGCGCCTGCGTTCCCGACCAGGATGGAGAGGATGGCGAGAAGAGTGAAGACGGGGACCAGCTCATGGGGAAAGAGCCTGCTGGCCGAGACCAGCAGGAAAAAAGCTGCCGCCTTGGTTCCCGTGGACATCAGGGCGGTGATGGGGGTGGGGGCGCCTTCGTAGACGTCCGGGGTCCACATATGGAAGGGAGCGATGGAGGCCTTGAAGAAGAGTGCGATGAAGAGGAGGGCTCCCCCCAGGGCGGCGTATTCGATCGGCTGGGGGAGACCTTGTTGCAGGATGGATCCCATGCCGGGCATATCCAGGGAACCCCTTCCCGCGTAGATGAGGGCGGAGCCGTAGACGAAGAAGGCGGCTCCGAAGGCGCCCAGGAGGAAGTATTTCAGGCCCGCTTCGACCGACCTGGCCCGGCTGCGACGGAAGGCCACCAGGACATAGAGGGCGATGGAGAAGATCTCCAGGCCGATGAAAGCCAGCATCAGGTTCTTTGCCGCGAGGAGGAGACCCGCTCCGATGGGGAAGAAGAGGGTCAGGACATGGTATTCCCCGTGGGTCTGGTTCTCTTCTTTGCTGTCCTCGCTCCACCAGGCTCCACTGAGGACGAGGCTGATCAGGGTCAGCACAAGGATCAGGGTCGTTCCCAGGACGGTCCATGGTTGGAAACGGAAAACCGGCTCCACCAGGGGACCGAGCTCCAGTTTTGGAGGAAGCGCCTTGGAGGGTTGCAAGAAGTTGTACTGCATCCCTCCCGCGATGATCCCCGCGAGGAGGCTCAGGAGGCTGATGCTGTGGACGAGGTTCCTTGTCCCCTTACCCGGCTTCAGCAGGAGATCCAGGCAGAGGACCAGGATGGCTCCACAGAGGGGGAGAAGGAGTGGGAGAAGGACGTAGAAGTCCGTCGATGTGAAGCTGAACTGCATCAGCGCGCCTCCAGGACTTTGGCTTGGATCTGGGCCAGGGTTTTGGACGTGCGACTCGTGAACTGCCCGGGGAAGAGGCCGATCCATAGAAAGAGGACGACCAGAGGTGCGAGGACCAGGATCTCCCGGAGCCTCAGGTCCTTGAGTTCCTGGTTTTCGCTATGACGGATGGGTCCGAAGAGAACCCTCCGCACCATGGAGAGCATGTAAACCGCGCCAAAGATGACCCCGGCGGTTGCGATGGCTCCCAGGACAGGCCAGGCCTTGAAGGCCCCTACGAAGATCAGGAACTCGCCGATAAAGCCTGAGAGCCCAGGCAGGCCGACCGAGGCGAAGGTCGTCAGGACCAGGAAGAAGGCGAAAATGGGCATGGTCTTGGCCAGACCCCCGAAGGCCGAGATCTCCCTCGTGTGTCGCCGCTCATAGATCATGCCGACCAGGAGGAAGAGGGCGGGAGTCGCCACCCCGTGGCTGATCATTTGGATCACGGATCCCTCCAACCCATAGGCGTTGAGGGCGAAGGTTCCCAGGACGATGGGCCCGAGGTGGCTGATCGAGGAGTACGCGACGAGTTTTTTTAGGTCCGACTGCGCCCAGGCCAGGAAGGCTCCGTAGAGCAGGCCGATCACCCCGATGACCATGAGCCAGGGAGCGAAGAAGAGCGTCGCCTTGGGGAAGAGCGGAAGGCAGAAACGGATCAGTCCGTAGGTCCCCATTTTGAGGAGGACGCCTGCCAGGATCACCGATCCCGCGGTGGGGGCTTCGACGTGGGCATCGGGGAGCCAGGTGTGGAAGGGGACCGTGGGGACCTTGATCAAGAAGGCGATGGCGAAGGCAAGGAAGAGGAAGTACTGCGTCTCTACCGGAAGTTGCAGGTACCTGAGATGGTCCAGGATGGAGGAAGTCAGGACGGGAACCTCGCTCCCTGGAATGTTCAACGGAGTCCGCACCAGGTAGACGATGGCGAGGAGCATCAAGACCGAGCCAGCCACGGTGTAGAGGAAGAACTTGAGGGTTGCGTAGAGGCGGCGTTTTCCTCCCCAGATTCCGATCAGGAAGTAGAGGGGGATCAGCATGACCTCCCAAAAGACGTAGAAGGTGAAGAAGTCGAGGGCAAGGAAGACCCCGATCATTCCGCTTTCCATGACCAGGAGCCAGAAGAGGAACTCCCGGGCCCTCTTCTTGATGTGGCTCCCCGCGGAGAAGAGGACCACCACCGAGATCAGGGTAGTGAGCAGAACGAGGAGGACGGAGAGCCCGTCCACCCCGAGGGCGAAGTGCACCTGGAGGCTTTGGAGGTGAAACCAGGGAACACTGAAAAGGTATTTGACCCCTTCGGCTCCCGGCCCATATCCCGTCCACAAGGGAAGAGAGAGGAGGAAGGTGAGAAGGCCGGCGCCTTGAGCGAGCCGCCAGAGGGCTGGGCTTCCTTCGTCCGAACCCCGAAGGGGGGCGAAGAGGACCAGGAGGGCGCCGACGAGCGGGAGGAAGGTCAGGATCAGCGAAAGAGAGGAGTCCACGTTTGAATCCTTAGGACCAGAGTTGGAAAACGAGCCAGGCGATCAGGACGGTGGTCGACCCCGCCATCCAGAGGGCATAGGTCTGCAAGTGACCGTCTTGGAATTTTCGGACCAGGCGTCCGAGAGAGAACGCGAGCCCTCCCACCATGTTGACCAGGCCGTCGATGACCAGGAGGTCGAAGAGGGCGGCCAGTTTGGAGAGGAGGAAGAGGGGGGTGAGGATCAGCCCCTGGTAGAGCTGGTCGATGAACCATTTCCCCGCGAGAAGGACATAGATGGGCCGGGCCATGCGGGCGACCTTTTCCCCAAAGGCTGGGCCCCTGGAGTAGAGGACGAAGCCTGCGGCGATTCCGACGATGGCGATCAGCGAACTCAGGAGGAGGAACATCAGCTCGGACTCGTGTCCCAGGCCGTGCGCTTCCTCGGCGCCTTCCTTGAGAGGGGTCACACTGGAGCTGAGGAAGTGGTGGATCCAGTTCCCGTCCTTGACGATGAGATCGGGGAGGCCCATCACTCCTCCGAAGAGGGCGAGGACGGCAAGGACCATCAGGGGCACGGTCATGAGTTTGGGGGACTCATGGGGGTGCAACTTGTCGGGGTCGAAACGCTCCTTGCCGAAGAAGGTGAGCCCGACAAGCCTGAAGGTATAGAAGGCCGTCATCAGGGCTGTCAAAGCTCCGATCCCCCAAAGGACAAAGTGTGCCCTTGTCCCTCCCCGTACCGTCTCCCAGAGGATTTCGTCCTTGCTGAAGAAACCGGAGGTCAGGGGGAAGCCCGCCAGGCAGAGGGATCCGATCAAGAAGGTGACATAGGTTACCTTCATGTATTTCCGCAGGCCGCCCATCTTGAGGATGTCCTGCTCTTCGTGCATTCCATGGATGACCGATCCGGCCCCGAGGAAGAGGAGGGCTTTGAAGAAGGCGTGCGTTCCCACGTGGAAGATGGCTGCCGACCAGGCCCCCATCCCGCAGGCAAGGAACATGTACCCGAGTTGGGAGACCGTGGAATAAGCGAGGACCTTCTTGATGTCCCTCTGGGCCATGGCGATGGAGGCCGCCAGGAGGGCCGTCAAGGCGCCCACGGTCGCGACCACCATCATGGCGGTGGGGGATTGGACAAAAAGGAAGGACATCCGGGCCAGCATGTAGACGCCGGCCGTCACCATGGTGGCCGCGTGGATCAGGGCGGAGACGGGAGTGGGACCCGCCATCGCGTCCGGAAGCCAGACAAAGAGGGGGATCTGCGCCGACTTTCCGGTCGCTCCCACGAAGAGAAGCAGGCTGATCAGGGTGGCCGTTCCAGCCGAGAGCACGACGCTGGAGGACTGGATCGCTGCGATGTCCAAGGTCCCGAAGTGGTGGAAGAGCAGGAGCATCCCGATGAGGAAGCCCATGTCTCCGACGCGGTTGGTAATGAAAGCCTTTTGGCCGGCGACCGCGGGCCAGCCGCCCTCCCGGTCATACCAGAAGCCGATCAGCAAGTAGCTCATGGCCCCAACCCCTTCCCAGCCCACGAAGAGGAGGGGGAGGCTCTCCCCCAGGACAAGAAGGCTCATCGAGAAGATGAAGAGATTGAGGTAGGCGAAGAACTTGGCCTTGCCTTCGTCGTGAGCCATGTATCCGATGGAGTAGACATGGATCAAAAAGCCGACACCAGTCACGATCAAGGCCATGAAGCCGGAGAGGTTGTCCAGGTAGAGCCCGAAGGAGACCTTGAGGTCCCCCGTGGAGATCCACTGGTAGACGACCTGGTGGAGGGCCTCGCCATGGCCGAGGGCGAAGAAAGCACCCAAGGAGATGGCGAAGGAGCCGAGCACCGCGGCGGAGGCGATGTACCCTGCGATGCCCCGGGTTGATCCCCCCTTCGCGTGCAGGACGCCGCAGAGGATGGCTCCAAGAAGGGGGAGGATGGGGATGAGGAAGAGGAGGTCGTTCATTTAGCCCTCCAGCTCGGTAGCGGTTTCGACATCGAGAGTCGTCTTGAGTCGGAAAAAGGCGATCAGGAGGGCCAGCCCCACCGCTGCCTCCACTGCGGCGATGGTGATGACGAAGATCGTGTAGACCTGTCCCTCAGGATCCAGGAAACGCTCCCTGGCTGCCGCCAGGAAGGCGAGGTTCCCGGCGTTAAGCATCAGCTCGATGCTCATGAAGACGACGATCAGGTCGCGGCGGATGAGGAAGCCCAGGATCCCGAGGCCGAAGAGGATGGCCGAGAGGATCATGATGTGATCGGTGGGGACCCCTCCGATGAGGGGGCTGGCCTGGCTCATCGTGTGGGTCAGGGAGCTGAGTGCGGGGTAGATCATGACTGCGCCCCTCCCTTCTCCAGACCGGAGGCTGCCCCCGCGGCCATGACCTTGGCCGGAGAAGCACCGGTGTGAACCAGGGTGCCGCCTTGTTTGGCGAGGGCGTCCTGCTCGATCTGGTAGATGACCTCTACGTTCCTCTTCCGGGAGCGGCGGCGCTTGGCCAGAGTCACGACACCGAGGATCGCCGCGAGGAGAAGAACGGAGGTCGCCTCAAAGGCCAGGACATGGCGCCCGAAGAGGCTTTGGGCCAGCTCCTTTCCTCCCTCGGCGCCCCGCATCCCCGCTTCGAGATCCCCTCCGGGTACTGGAGCGACTGCCAGGTCTGGATAGGTGATCGCCAAGAAGGCGAGGAGGGCCCCCGCGAACAGCGGCGCGAGGATGGACGCGATCGGGGTCTCCCGGGGCTCTTCCTTCCGGAGGTCCAGAAGCATGATCACGAAGAGGAAGAGCACCATGATCGCGCCCGTGTACACGAGGAGCTGCAAGGCCGCCATGAAGGGGAAGCCCAGGACGAGGTAGATCCCCGACAGGCAGAAGAAAGCCCCCACGAGGTGTACGGCGCAGATCGCGGGATTGCGCTGGAACACCACGTTCGCCCCGAAAAAGACGGAGAAGAGGGCCAGGACGTAGAAGACTATCGATGCCACTTGTCGAACTTCTCCTTGGTAAAACGAATGCGGCCTTCAAGTTCCTTGATGGGAGTCATGAGGCGGTCCTTGTGGAACACAAGCGACTCCCGAGTGAAGTTGGCCAGCTCATAACGGTCGCTCATGATGATGGCCTCCTTGGGGCAGACCTCCTCGCAGAGGCCGCAGAGAATGCAGCGCAGCATGTCGATGCTGAATTCTTCGGGTTCCCTCTCGATGTAGCGTTCCGTTTCCTCGGCCTTGATGGTGATGGCCATGGCGGGGCAGACGACCTCGCACATGGAGCAAGCGACGCAGCGCGGAGTTCCGTCTTCGTTTTCCACGAGGAGGGGTTGGCCCTTGAGGGCGATGGGTGCTTCGTACCGTTCTTCGGGATATTGTCTCGTCACCTTGGGCCGGAACATGTTCCGGAAGGTGATGGACAAGCCCTTGAGAATCTCGGGGATGGCCAGCTTCTCCATGAGGGAGAGCCGCTTCTCCATACGCCTTACCTTCATGAGAGCACTCCCGTCGCGATGAGGATCCCTGTTGCCATGAGATTGAGAATGCTGATGGGGAGGAGGATCTTCCAGCCCAGGTGCATCAACTGATCCCAGCGGAACCGGGGGAGGGTCCAGCGGACCCAGATGTAAAAGAAGAGGAAAAGGCCCACTTTGGCGGCGAAAACCAGGAAACCGATCAGGGCCCTGAGCCAGAGGCTGTCGATGCTCTCGATCAAACCGAAGAAGGTGGGGCCTCCCAGGAAGAAGGTCGCCAGAAGACAGGACATGGTGAACATGGCAGAGTATTCCCCCATGAAGAAAAGGGCGAATTTCATGGAGGAGTATTCCGTGTGGAACCCCCCGACCAGTTCGGTTTCGCATTCCGCCAGGTCGAAGGGGAGGCGGTTGGTCTCTGCAAAGGCGGCGATCAAGAAGATGACGAAGGCGATGGTTCCGACGGGGAAAAAGAAAAGGATCCAGGTGTGCTCGCCTTGGAAGCTGAAGATCTCCCCCAGGTTCATCGTCCCGGTCAACATGACTACGGTGATGACGGACATCATCATGGAGAGTTCATAGGAGATCATCTGCGCCGAGGCCCGGAGTCCCCCGAGTAGGCTCCATTTGTTGTTCGAGCCCCAGCCTCCGAGGAGGATTCCGTAGACCCCAAGTCCGCTCATGGCGATGAAAAAGAGCACCCCGATGTTGATGTCGGCGATCGCCATGGAGAAGGGCTGTCCATCGATCAGGATGGGGAAAGTGAAGGGAATGACAGCGACGGTCATCATGGCCGGACCGGCGGCCAGGGCGGGGGCGATCCGGAAGAGGAAGGGGTTGGCTCCCTCGGGGACCAACTCCTCCTTGAAGAAGAATTTCAGACCGTCGGCGATTGGCTGGAAAAGCCCCCAGGGGCCGACACGGTTGGGCCCGTAGCGGAACTGGATCCAGGCCGAGACCTTGCGTTCGGCAAGGGTCAGGAGCGAGACCATGATGGGGACCATGTGGAAGAGCACAAGGACCTTGATGATGGTGGCGATCAGAAAAGCGGTGGTCATGTGCGGACCTCCTCGGTTCCCTGGGTCTGGTTGCCAAGCTCTTCCTTGTCCTGGATCTCAAACTGCTCCTCGTCCCAGGTGAGGATCCTCTCCTGGAGCCGGGTGAGGAGTTGGAAATCGTCTCCCGAGAGTGCGGGAGGTCGGAGGGCAGGACGAAGATATTGCTTGGTCCCGCAGGCAGCGATCCAGTGCCCCGCCTTCTCCATGGGGCTCCAGCCGGCGAGCCGGACCAGGGCGTTGGGGAAGAGATCGCTGCGGATGCCCAGGTGGAGGAGGGGGCCTTGCGCGGCGATGGTCTCGAGACATGCCCGGCCCAAAAGCTCTCCAAAGCCGAAGCCGATAAGGGCGAGTCTGGTTGGATCCTGGCCCTCCAAGGATTCGGGGGGGATGGCCTTGAGCCCGACCTCTTCGCGCAGCCCCTTGCAGTTGGGGGCGGGTTCGTCGGTGTGCAGGAACTCGTCTCCCTTGGCGTTGGGATCGGGTTGGTAGTATCCCATTTCGGGTTCCAGCCCGAAACGTTCCAGGGTCTCAACCATTTCCTTGAAGGCCCAACCCTCTTCGATGGTGGCGAAGGGGGAAAGGACGAAGAGGACTTTGGGGTTCCGTAATAAGAGGGGAGCGGCCTGGTCGAGGGCCTCCTGCAGGTTGGTTGGGACCTGATGGCCTTGGCTGTCCCGATAGAAGGGAGAGGGAAGGCGGGTCTCGGTGACCTCCAGGTTGTAACGGTCGAATTCCAGGCGTCCCTCGTCGCACATCCAAAAGTCGTTGATGTTCGGATTGTGGCGGGGACGGATCCGAAGGATTTTGTTGTCCCGGGTCTCGACCGAGATATTGCACCCTCGGGAGCAGAGTCCGCAGACGGTTTCGGTGCTGTGGAGGAACCACACTCTGGATTTGAACCGGAACTTCTTGAGGGTCAAGGCTCCCACCGGGCAGAGATCGACGATGTTCCCCTGGTAGTTGCCGTGGAGAGGGTCCCCCATGAAGGTGCTGAGATAGGAGCGGTCTCCCCGGTCCAGAACCGTGAGTTGGGGTTCCTTGGTGACGGCCTCGAAGAAACGGACGCAGCGAGTGCAGAGGATGCAGCGTTCGTTGTCCAGGAGGATTTTGTCTCCCAGGCTCTTCCGCTTGTCGAGGTGCCTCCGCGGTTCGTGGGTGCGCCCCCGGTCCTGGCCCGTCGCATAGGCCGTGTCCTGAAGCATGCATTCCCCGGCCTTGTCGCAGATGGGGCAGTCCAGGGGATGGTTGATCAGCAGGAACTCCATGACCCCGGCACGCGCCTTCCGGACCAGTTCGGAGTCCGTCAGGATCTCCATGCCCTCGATGATGGTTTCCCGACAGGAGACCGCGAGGCCAGGTCTCGGCCCCTTGCCCTTGCTCTCAATCTGGCATTGACGGCAACTCGCCGCGACCGGGAGGCCTTGGTGGTAGCAGAAGTGGGGGATTTCCTTTCCGATCGAGTGAAGGAAATCAATGAGCCGCCCTCCGAGAGGAGCTTGGTACTCCTTGCCATCGACGAGGATGCTGGTGTATGTGGTCTCGGCCTTGTTCGTGTCCGGACTCATGATTCACCTCCTTCCGCGTTGCTCTGTTCCCTGGCGGGTTCCCTTGCGGGTTCCCTGGCGGGTTCCCTTGCGGGTCCCATTCCGGCGAGGGCTCCCTGGAGGCCGCTGTCCTCCGGGGAGGAAAACGAAGAGGAGCTTTTGTTTAGGGCCTCCTCGAACTCTTCCCTGAAGTGTTTGAGGGCCAGTTCCACCGGCCAGGCGGCTGCGTCCGAGAGCACGCAGATGGTTTTTCCCTTCATGTTTGCGCAGGCATCCAGCAAGGTGTTCAGATCGTCGGGCTTGCCCCTGCCCTGTTCGATCCGTTTCAGGATGTGGGCGAGCCAACCTGTTCCTTCCCGGCACTGGGAACACTGGCCGCAGGATTCGTCGTGGTAGAAATCGGCGATAACCCGGGCGGCCCGAATGATGGACGCGCTTTCGTCGATGACGATCACCGAGGCGGTTCCGAGCATGGAGCCTGTGTTTTTGAGATCGTCGTGGGTCAGCGGAGTGTCGAGAAAGGAGGGGGGCAGGAAACCCGAGGAGGATCCCCCGGGAAGAAAGGCTTTGAGCTTGCGATCCCCCAGAATTCCTCCACCGAATTTCTCGCTGTAGATCAGCTCCCGGATCGGGATGCCCAGGGGAACTTCGAAGATGCCGGGAGTCTTGACGTGGCCCGAGATCCCCGCGAGGACGTTCCCGGGAGATGCCTCCGTTCCCATTTTCCGGTACCAGTCCGGCCCGTTGGCCACGATGGCGGGGACATTGCAGAGGGTCTCGATGTTGTTGACCGTGGTCGGGTAACCCCAGAGTCCCGCGGCGGCGGGGAAGGGGGGTTTGGGCCTGGGATGGCCCCGCTTGCCTTCGCTCGCCTCCATCAGGGCGGTCTCCTCGCCACAGATGTAGGCCCCGGCTCCCCGGATGAGGTGGATATCGCAGGAGAACTCCGAGCCCAGGATGTTCTTGCCGATCAACCTCCCGCGGTAACCTTCCTCGATCGCCTTGAAGAGGACGCGGGCTTCCTCCACGTATTCCCCACGGATGAAGATATAAGCCCCCCGACATTGCATCGCATAGCAAGCGAGGAGGATTCCTTCGAGGAGAAGGTGGGGGTCCTGTCGGATCAGCACCCTGTCCTTGCAGGTGCCGGGCTCGGACTCATCGGCATTGACGGCCATGAGCCGGGGCCGAGGGTCGTCGAATTTGGGCATGAAGGTCCACTTGAGCCCCGTGGGGAAGCCCGCGCCCCCACGCCCCCGAAGGCCCGAGTCCTTGACCATCCCGGTGACCTGGGAAGGCTCAAGCTCCTTGAGAGCTTTCTCCAGGACGCTGTAAGCGCCGGCGGCCTTTGCCCCCTCGAGGGTCTGCATCCCTTCCCTCCGGAGGCGATCGAAGAGGTAGGTGGGATAACCGGGGTCCTGGTCCCTTACGGGCCATGCGTAGCCGTTACTCATCAGCGAGCCTCCTCCTCACCGCAGGGGACGGTCCCATAGGAATGCGCGAGGTTTTTGGGGATCTCCGGGAGGGTCTCGATCTCCGGGGGAAGCGAGATCACTCCCTTCTCGATCTGGTCTATGATCTCCAGGGCTTTTTCGGGGGTCAGTTCCTCGAAGTACGTTCCGTTGACGTCGATCATGGGCGCGGTAGTACAAGAGCCCATGCACTCGACTTCCCGGAGGGAGAATGGCGCGCCCTCCTTGGCGGGTTTGCCGGCCTCGATCCCCAGTTTTTTTTCCAGGGCTTTGACAATCTCCTGGGCTCCACGGAGATCGCAGGAGATGTTGCGGCAAACCGCGATACGAAACTTGGCGCGGGGTCCCTGGTCGTACATCCAGTAAAACGTGAGGACTCCAAGGACCTCCACGGGAGTGATTCCGACGAAGTCGGCAGCCCAGGACATCTCCTCCCGTCCCAGCATCCCACGGTGGTCCTGGATGTCGTGAAGCAGGGGAAGGAGGATCGCCCTGGGGTGGGGGAAGCAGGTCTTGCGACCTTCCCACCAGGCGACCCGCTCCTTGGGAAGGGGGCAGGATGATGTGGAGGATGCGCTCATAGTCTTGCCTTGGTCGTTGCTCGAAGAGAAAGCATCAGCGGTCACACTCTCCCATGACGAAGTCGAGGCTGCCGATGATGGCTACGAGATCGGAGATGTAGCGCCCGCGTGCCAGGGTTTTGAGGGCTTGGATGTTGAGAAGGGAGGGGGAGCGGACGTGCAGGCGATGGGCCCTGGGACCATCGTCGCTGACGAGGTAGAAGCCCAGCTCACCCTTGGTCGCCTCCACCGCCGAATAGACCTCGCCTCTGGGAACCTTCATGTTCGCGACGACTTCGAACTGGTAGATCAACTCCTCCATGGAGCTGAAGACCTTCTCCTTGGGGGGGAGGACAAAGCGTCGGTCCTCGGCATAGATGTCCCCCTTGGGGAGGTTCCGGATGGCCTGGGAGATGATGCGCGCGCTCTGGCGCAGTTCCTCCATCCTTACCAGGTATCGGTCGAAGCAGTCCCCGACTTCTCCGACAGGGATGTCGAAATCGTAGTTCTCATAGCCCGAGTAGGGGGCGAGTTTGCGGACGTCATGTTCGATACCGCAACCCCGGAGGATGGGACCGGTCAGGGAAAGGCCAATGGCCTCGTCCGCCGTGAGGACCCCGATGTCCCGGTTGCGGTCCCACCAGATCTTGTTTCCCGTGAGGAGTTTTTCAAAGTTGTCCACCTTGGCGGGGAATCCGTCCACGAACTCGGTGATCGCCTTGACCGTGGCATCGGGGATCTCGTTTCCGACTCCACCGATCCGGATGTAGCTGTTGTTCATCCGCTGGCCGGTGATGGAATCCACGATGTCATAGAGGTCCTCGCGTTCCCGGAAGGCGAAGAAGAACATGGAGGCCGCACCGATGTCCAGGGGGGTTGTGCCCACGTAGATGAGATGCCCCATGATCCGCATCAACTCCATGAGGATGACGCGGATGGCCTGGGCGCGGGGGGGGACTTCGAGACCGGCGGCCTTCTCGACCGTCTGGCAGAAGGCCACGTTGTTGATTTGGGGAGCGAGGTAATCGAGGCGGTCGGTGTGGGGGATGTATTGGAAGAAACGAAGTGTCTCCGCCATCTTCTCCTTACCGCGGTGGAGGTAGCCGATGACGGGCTCGGCGTCGACGATCAGTTCCCCGTCGAGGGTCAGGACGATACGGAGAACGCCGTGGGTCGAGGGGTGTTGAGGACCCATGTTGACCGTCATGAGGTCTTCGTGGAGTTCCTGACCAAACTCCTGGCTCAGGCGTTCCCTCTCCGCGGGGTCCAACTCGAGAAGGCGGTGGAGAGGGCTCACGCCCTGCTTCCCCATCTCCTTTCCCATGTCGATTTCGAGGATTTTCGTTGTCACCATTTGGCTGATCTCTTTGACAGATCTTTCCATGCCGGACCCGTTAGAGGCCGACGAAGCTGCTCCCGCCGGGTTCAGTCAGGGAGCCGGAGGAGATTCCATTCACGGTAGAGCTTGGAGGGGTCCTTGCCACGGAGGGGGAAGTCCTTGCGGAGGGGGAAGCCGTTGTACCCGTCGGGCATGAGGAGCCTCTTGAGGTCGGGGTGCCCTTCGAAGACGATGCCGAACATGTCGAAGACTTCGCGCTCGAGCCAGTCGGCTCCAGGGAAGAGAGGGACGCAGCTCGGCATGGTGGATTTGGGGTGCGTCCAAACAATCAGGCGGACCTGGAAGGGGGCGTTCCCTTCGCCGACGCGCTGCAGATGGTAGACGACGCGAAAGCGCTCCTTGGCCCCCGGGCGGAGAGCCAGGGAATCCGGGGTGGAACTCCCGGGGAGGGATTCATCCGTGGCCGTCAAGGAGGTCAGAAGTCGGAATCTCGGTTCGCAATCATCCCGCAGATAACGAAGCAGGGAAAGGATGTGTTCCTTGGGACAGTCCAGGCTGGCTGTCCCGTCGGCCGAGGGGAGATACTGGGTCCCATCGCTGATCTCGGGCGAGATCCGGTCCTGGACCAATGCGAGGAGGTTCTCGGGGCTCAGTCCCATTCGAGGCCTCCCTTCCGCCAGATGTAGAAGAGACCCAGGAAGAGGACCAGGATGAAGAGCAACATCTCCACCATGAGGAAGAGTCCGTTTCCGTCCGCCGTCATTTCCCGGAGGTTGACTCCGAGCGGCAGAAGAAAGACCGACTCGATATCGAAGAGAATGAACAGGACCGCGACGAGAAAAAATTTGACGGAGAAGCGCCCCCGGGCGTTCCCCTGGGGTGTCATTCCGCATTCATAGGTCCTGAATTTTCCCCTGGTCCCTCTCTTCCTCCCGAGAATCTCCGAAGCGAGGATGCTTACGGTGACAAAGCCCAGAATGACGAGAAACAAGATGAGGATTGGAACGTATTCGCTCAGCATCTTCCCTTCCCGATGAATGGGCAGCCCGGAATCGGTCCACCCCTCAAATTTGGCCAGGAAGTCTAGCCATGCCTTGGTGCGATTCAAGGATTCCCGCCTTCTTGGACGAGGCGATTCTTCGTCTTTTTTGCCGCAGCTTCCATGCCAGGCCCGGGCAGCAAGTAAGATCCTTTCCATGCGAGCTTTGTCCCGGTCTCTCCTGGTTCCTTTGATCCTCCTGTTGGGGCTGACCCTGCTCTTTGTGTTTCCTCCCTGGGGGGCTGCCCCTCAGCGGGAGAGCCTGGGGAGGGAAGCTTCCCAGGCCGGGGAAAAGCCCCCCGCATCCGTCCCCAGCTCGAACCCGGATCCAGGGCTCCCTCCCAACTTCCCCACCCGAGGCGCAGGGAGGAGACATCCCGCCCCCAGAAGAAAGGGGCCAGGCATCGGTCGAACCGGCCCTCGCCCTCCCCAGGCCATCCTCTTTCCCGACGGGACCTGGCTCCTCCCTATCAACGGGGTGAAGAAGGCCCCTCCCTTTCCGGGCTTTCCCCCCGGGCGCCCCTACGCTCCTGTCGTCTCGATCTACACCGATCCCGCGACCGGCCTTTCCTGGTATGTCCACGCCGATGGGAGCCGCTCCAACGTCCAGATGGTGCGCCGCGAGGAAGGGGGGCGGGTCTGGGAGGAGGCCGGGTGGGTCGTGGGGACTCCGACCAAGTCCAAGGCGATTCGGCTGGAAAAGAGGGCGGCTTCTCCGAGCAAAGCTGGTTCCTCTTCCCCGAAGAAGTAATCTATAGACCGAATCTCGTGAAGGCCTTCCTCCCTTGGCAGGGAACGAAGCGACTCACTCTCTCCCTGCTTGATGGCACCATGGATGAAAGCCTCAGAATCCGCCGGCTCGTCGCCCTCCTTCCGGCCCTCAGACCCATCGGGCACGATCTCAAGAATCTTCTCAGCATCGCCATGGGCAATCTCGAACTCGCCCTTCCCAAGGTCGAGGACGAGCGCGTCCGCAAGGACCTCGCCACCTCCCTGGGCGCCCTGGATCGGATGGACGCGATTTTGACTCGGGCCCAGGGCCTGCTCCGCGAAGGGGGGGAGGAGGCGGAGGACTTTTCGCTTCGTTCCCTCCTGGAGGAGGTCCAGAGCTGGTTCGGGGAGCTGCGCCCTCAGTTGCTCGAAGGCCTTGCGCTGGAAGTCCGGGAGGACCCTGGGGAGGTCACCTTCCTCCAGGAGGAACTGCGCCAGTTTCTCCTTACCCTCTTCGCCTTGATGGGAGGGGGGGGACTCTGTATCCATCTGGACCGGACCCGTCTGGCCGGAAGAGAGGGGCTGGTCGACGGAGACTACGCCCGACTCCTGTTCCAGGGAGAACTCTCGGATTCCCAGGGCCTTTGGATGCTGTCCTTGGAAAGGGCCCTCTTTCGGGCGCACGGAGGGGACATCCAAATGACTCCCGATGGTCCCCTCCTCCTCCTTCCCCTGGCCCCTTAGGGCGCACTCCCGGCCGCAAGGTGCTGATCCCCCAACTCCCTCCTTTTCTCCAGCTGGGCAAAAGGAAAATGGGCCATGGGCCGATAGGATTTCCATGGCTCTTTTATCAGGGAAACAAATACTCATGCTGGCAGGGAGTTTCGCCCTTGTTGCCACTCTGAGTATCCCGTGGTTCACCGAAAAGGAACCCATGGCTCAGGGGGGGACGGCTCTCTCGGCAAAGGTCCTCGAGTGGGGGATGCTTAAAAACCTCCCTGGTGAATTCCTCGGGAGCCCCGAGTCCATCGGTAACGGTCTCCTCAGGCTCAAGCTGAGGCTCAAAGGTTTGTCCCAAGGAGTGCACCCAGGCTATTTCCTGGTCGATCGCATCAATGGAGGACCTTCCCGGGTGAGCCGTTTCCAACGTGGACCCAGCACCAGGGAGGAGTTGGGTATGGGGGAGTTGTGGGATTACCAGGTCCTGGGACAGCCGGACCCTCTGGAGTTCCCCAAGCGTGGAGCCTGCTTCGTGGAACTGCGTTTCGTCGTCCCCACGGATTTTCATTGGGGGGTCTTGGATTTCAGGGGGCGCAGCCTGGCAAGGATCGGGCGCTGAAGACGAGGCCCGGGGAAACAGGTCCTACATGGCCGCCTTGCGGGCGCGCGGCTGCTTTTTGAGGATCAAGGCCATGAGACTGCGAAGGGAGCGAAAGTTCTCGGGAGTAAAATCGTAGGGATCGAGGCGGATCTCGAAGCGCTCCTCCAGTGCTCCCGCCAGCTCCAGCACCTGGAGGGAATCCAGGATTCCCTCGCCCAGGAGGTCGCTGTCCGGACGAAGCTCGCCTGCCTGTCCCTCGAGGACCTCGAGCAGGATCCTCCGGAGTATCTCGAAATTCACCGTCATTGTGCTTCCCCCCAAGGGTCCGGGGGAAGCATGAAAGCAGGGGAGGCCCCTGGATGCAAGCCCCCGCGAGAAACTCCCCTGCCCGGAGTTGGGGAGGGTGGGGGATGCCCCAGTCTGGGACTTCCAGCGGAGGACTTTCAGCCTGGGACTTTCAGTCTTGGACTTTTCGGTACCCCAGGTCTTTGAGAACCTGGAGGATCTCACTGTTGGAGGGGAAGAGGCGGTTGTTCTTCTTTTTGTATGCATCCAAGGCCGCGATGAATTCCAGGACCTCCTGGTCGATCTCCAGGTCTGGGTCCTTGCGGATGGGCTTGGCCTTGGTGGAGGTTCCCACCTTCCCGGAACCTGTTTTGGCGGCCTTCTTCGGGCTTTTCGAGCCAGCTTTTTTGGATGCTTTTTTGGCGGAGCCTTTCGCGCTCTTGCCGGCGGCCTTTTTCTTGGCTTTTTTCGGGGCCTTCTCGCTCGGTTTCTTCTTGCTTGCCTTGGCTTTTTTTCTGGTCTTGGTGCTGGCGCTCATCTGGCTCTTCTCCGTCTTCGCTATGAGGACTTTGGAGCCTTATCGTCACTCGGCCGCCCAGTCCTGAATCCTGCTCGAGAAGGGGGGGGAAGCGACGCCCTTTTCGGTCACAAGGGCGGTGATCAGCTCCGCCGGAGTGACGTCGAAGGCGGGGTTCCTCGCAGGAAATCCCGGGGGGCAGCGCCCCTCTTCCGGCCCCAGGGTGACCTCCCTGGGGTCCCGTTCTTCGATGACGATCTCCCTCCCCTCTCTGGTCTCCGGATCCAGGGTGGTCGTAGGGGCGACAATGTAAAACGGCAGCCCGGCATGGCGCGCGGCAAGCGCGAGGGGAAGGGTCCCCACCTTGTTGGCTGTGTCTCCGTTGGCGGCGATGCGATCGGCTCCCACAAGGATGGCGTCGACTTCTCCCGAGAGGATGAGTCCGGGACCGGCGCCGTCACAGAGGAGGGCGCCCGGGATCCCTCGTTCTTCGAGTTCGAAGGCGGTCAGCCTGGCGCCTTGGAGGAGGGGGCGGGTCTCGTCCGCGTAAACGAAGAGATCCTTCCCCTGGGCGTGGGCCGTCACGAGGACTCCAAAGGCGGTTCCGATCCCCGCCGTAGCGAAGCGCCCCGTGTTGCAGTGGGTCAGGATCCGCATTCCATCCCGCAGCAACTCGGCCCCGTGCCGGCCCATGGCCAGGCAAAGCTCCTGGTCCTGTCGGTGCATGTTCCTGGCTTCGTCCAGGAGGAGGCGGAGGAGTCTTTGTGGGTCCCAACCCTTTTCCCGCTCTCTTCGAGCGATGTCCTCGGCCCGGGCAAGAGCGAAAAAGAGGTTGACGGCCGTGGGGCGGGAAGCCCGAAGAGCCTGGAGAGCCTGGTCCCATTCTTGGGGGGTAGCTGCTTCGCGTGCTGCGAGGGCGGCCCCATAGGCTGCCGCCACCCCCAGAGCAGGTGCTCCACGGATGGCCAGCCTCTGGATCGCGTCGATGAGGGTGGCGCAGTCCTGGATGTCCAGCACCTTGAGGGTCCGTGGGAGGAGGGTCTGGTCGATGAGCTGGAGCGAGCCGGTCTCATCCCCGATCCATTCCAGAGTGGGGGGGGAGATCTCGGGGATCCTTACCATCCGTAATTCTCTCGGACCTTTCGGTCCTTCTCGAGGACGACCCGGGCCTGGTCCTGAATGAACCCTTCGAGTTTCTTCCGAAGAGCTTCATCGTGAAGGGCGAGGATGCGGAGGGCGAAGAGGGCCGCGTTCTTCGCGCCCGCCTTGCCGATCCCCATCGAGGCCACAGGGACTCCTCCCGGCATCTGGACGGTGGAGTAGAGGGCGTCCACCCCTCCCAGGGCGCCTCCCCCCATGGGGACACCCACCACGGGGAGGGTGGTGTGGGCGGCGAGCACCCCAGCAAGATGGGCGGCGAGGCCAGCGGCGGCCACGAGGACCTGAACGCCTTCGGAGGCTGCCTTTTCCGCGAAAGAGGTCGCCTCACGGGGGGTCCGATGGGCGGACAGGATGCGGGCCCCAAAGGAGACCCCGAGGGATTCGAGGAGTTCGAAACCCCCTTGGAGGGTGGGAAGGTCCGAATCCGAACCCATGATAAAAACAATCGGTGGCGCCATCTTGCTGTTCTCCTTCAAAGGGAGGAACTAGAACAACTTCAATCCCGTCAAAGCTTGGTGGATCTCGAGGTAGCGGTCCAGGGCCTTCTCCTGGATTTCGGGGGGGAGGGCGGGACCGGGGGCGGTTTTGTCCCAGTCGAGGGTTTCGAGATAATCTCTCACGACTTGCTTGTCGTAACTCTCGGGAAAGGCGCCGGGGCGGACCTGGTCCCTGGGCCAGTAGCGGGAGCTGTCCGGGGTCAGGCACTCGTCGATCAGGAGGAGGCGGTTGTCCAGGAGGCCCAGCTCGAACTTGGTGTCGGCGAGGATGAAACCCTTCTCTTTGGCGTAGTCGTGGCCGCGTTTGTAGAGGGCGAGGGCAAGCTCGCGGCCCTTGTGGGCGAGTTCTTCTCCCACCAGCTCACAGACCTGCTCGAAGGAGATGGGTTCGTCATGCCCTTCCTCGGCCTTGGTCGAGGCGGTGAGGATGGGCTCCGGGAGGGCTTGGGCGTGCTGGAGGCCTTTTTCGAGCTGCACCCCGGAGACCGCGCCGCTGGCCTTGTAGTCCTTCCAGCCGCTGCCGGTCAGGTAACCACGGACCACCCATTCGACCGGGAGGGGCTCGGCCTTCCGGCAGCGCATGGTCCTTCCTTCGAGCAGTTCGCGCTCCCGGGGGCTCAGCTCTTGCCATTCGGAGACCTCCGTGGAGATCATGTGGTTGTCGCAGAGGTCCCGGGTCATCCGGAACCAGAAGGCCGAGAGGCTGCAGAGGATGCGACCCCGGCCGGGGATCCCCGTGGGGAGAACCACGTCGAAGGCCGAGAGCCGGTCGGTGGCGACCAGGAGGAGGTCCCCCCCCAGTTCGTAGAGGTCGCGGACCTTGCCCTTTCCCAGGAGTCGGGCCGAAGAAAGGTCGGTTTCGAGAACAGTGGGGGGTAGGCTCAAGGTCATCGCTCCTTCCTCTTGAGTCTGTGGGAAATGGAATGGAGAGATCCTGGCCTTTCCGAGCCGGGATTCAAGCTTCTTGACGAATGCCGCAAGCGATCCAAAGCCTTCCAGTCTGTAAGTCTTTTTTTCAACGCCTCCTCCTGATGGCGCTCTTGGAAGAGGGGGAGCGTCGCTTCCGCTACCCTGTGGGACTGGAGTTGCCCCAGGACCTGCGGGTCCTGTTGCAGGCCCTGCACGTCTTGGGGGGGAGTTACGAACGGGACGAAAAGGCGGCCCTCCTCCAGGTGAGGGGACGGGGTGCGGGCCCCCTGCGGGGGCGATTGGACCTCGGTTCCAACGCCACCCTGCTTCGCTTCAGCATCGGGATCTGCACGGTCCTGGGCGGAGAGCTGGAGTTGGACGGAAGCCCCCAGCTCCGGCGTCGCCCCATCGGTCCTCTCTGCGCTCTGGTCCAGGACCTCGGGGCCCATTTCAGCTTTTCCCAAACGCCCGGCCACCTCCCCCTCCACTTTCGTGCTCCCGGCCTCCGCTCGAGGGGGACATGGGGGACACCCATTGTTGTCGATCCCAGCGCCGGCACCCAGGGGGCCTCGGGCCTTCTTTTGGGGCTGGCGGCCCTCGGCCGGGGCGCCCATCTCCACTGTCCGAGCGCGAAGGGGGACACCCATCCCTATCTGCTCCTTACGGGCGAAGCCCTGGAGGTCATGGGCTATCCCGCTTGCCGATCCGAGGCGGGGACCCTGGTCCTTCCCTCCCGAAGCCCCCGTCCTCAGCCGGGGGGGAGGTCCCCGGCAGGGGGGGACATCCATGTACCCAGGGACCCCTCCGCCCTTGCCTTCGCTCTCGTGGTCGCTGCTCTTCAGAGCAGGGAATGCTTCTTCCCCGGTCCCCTTTTGGGGGTTTCCCACCCCGACCTGAGAATCCTGGAGGATCTCCGGGAGATGGGGCATGAATGTGAAGCCACCCCGGAGGGCCTCAGGTTTCGGGGGAGGGGTGCCGGGGCGGGGGACCTATGCATCCAGGACCTGGACCTGCGTCCGGACAGTTTCCCGCCTCTTTCCCTTCTCTGTGTCTTTCGTGAAGGAGTCCATGTGTTGGGGGATGCCCCGCGGCTGCGGATCAAGGAATCCGACCGGATCGGGGCTCTGGCCCAGGGCTTTCGCAGCCTCGGGATCGAGGTCCAAGAACGGGAGGGAGGCTTGCGGATCCGGGGAGGCTGGACTCCCAAGGGGGAGGGCCCCAAGGAATTGGATCCGCGGGGGGACCATCGTATGGCCATGGTTTTCTTGCTTTTGAGCCGGCTCGGGGGTCTCCACACCCGGGTCCTCGGGGAGAGCTGCGTCGAGAAGAGCTGGCCTTCGTTCCCGCGCTTTTTGAAAGAAGTCGGGGTTGGCGACGGAAGGACGGAGGATTAGGGGGCTTTCCCCTTACCCCCTGTTGCCTTTTTCCCCCGTTTCTTGTTCTTCTTCCCCTTGCGCCTCTTCTCGCTTCCCTGCTTCTTTCCCTCGTTTACGTCCTGGTCCATCTTGGCCAGATTGCCCTTGGCGTCTCGGATGGCCCCTCGGGCTCTCTTTTTCTCCTCTTTGCCTGCCTTTTTCGAGGCAAGGATCTCCTGCCCGAAGCGAATGGCTTGTAGATACATGGTTCGGGCCTTGGCCAGATCGCGGTGGAGGTGGTATTGGAGGATCAGGGCTCCGTCGTTGAGGAGCTGGGGGTCCTTGGGGGAGAGGGCGAGGGCTTTTTGATAGGCCCGCCAGGCCTCCTCGTATTTCCCGGTTTCCCGGCAGAGGAAGGCGTAGTTGTTCCATTCCTCAGGAAGGTTGCGGTAGATCCCCAGGGCGTGGTTGAGTTCCCTCGAAAGAGCGAGCGCCCCCTCCTGGTCGGCCTTCTTGGCCAAGGCGGCCAGGGAGTTGGCGTGGAGGACACCCGGGTTGCCAGCCGCTTTGAGGGCCTCCACCAGGGGATGGGGGGACTCCCGCAGGAGATAGCTCAGGGCCAGGGCGGCTTCCTTGGTCTTGCCGAGGGCCAGGGAGGAGATCGCGAAATAATAGGCCGCGCGGTCCATGCTGGAGTCCAGGGTCCAGGCCTTCTTCATGAGTTCCTGGACCCGCTTGTTGTCGCCCAGCTCGAAGGCGGCGTAGCCGGCTTCGAAGAGGAGGATGGCGTTCCTGGGGTCCTTGGGGTGCTTCTTGGCGAAGCCCCGCTGGGCCTTGAGGTAGAAGTCGAGGCGGAATCCCGCTTTCCTGGCTCCGCGCATCCAGGCCAGGGGGGCTCCCTTGAGCGGATCCCGGACCAGGGCTTGGAGGTAGAAGCCCATGGCACGTTTCAGGTCCCCTTCCCAGGCGGCGAGATCCGCGAGCCTCCGATAGGAGAGCGCAAGGTTGGGATTCCGTTCGATGGCCTGTTCCAGGTCCTTGCGGACCTTGCGGGCCAGGATGGCTCGGTCCTTGGGTTGGAGGCTCTCGGTTTGGACTCCTGTTGTGTACTGTCGGAAGAGGGTCTCCGCCCGAAGGAGATAGCCGTCGGGTTTTTGGCCATGGGTATCGATGAGCTGGTTCGCGGTGAGGATCGCTTCGTCGTCCTCGGCCATGTAATAGGCGGCGAAGCCCCGCATGCGCAGGCACTCGTAATCCTTGGGCTTCAGGTCCAAGGCCCAGTCCGCGTAGGTCATGGCCTCTTCGAAATCCGCCATGGCTCCGTCTCTGGTCCTTGGGCTTGCGATGAGCCTTTTAGCCTTTTCTAAAAAGGCTCTCGAGGTCATGCGCCAGAGGTCGAAGTCCTTGAGGAACACCCCTTGGGATTGTTCCAGAGCTTCGAGGGCGTCATCGAAGAGTTCGGCTTCCAGTAGCACCTGGGCACGTTCGAGGTGCAGGTCGCGGTTCTTGGGGGACTCCTTGATACGAAGGCTGAGCGCCTTGGCCTTGGCCCGGGCGTTCTTCTGGACCTGTTCCCGGAGTTTTGCTGGGTTTCCCTGGCCCCTCCTCCCCGTGGCCGTAGGAATCCCCGTGGGGTTAGGGATCCCCGTGGTCGCAGGAAAGAGGGCGAGAAAAAACCCCAAAACCAGGATGTGGATGCTCATCCCTTCCCCTTTTCGCGGACTTTACCTTTCTCCTCTTTGTCGGAAGAGGTTTCCTTGCGCAATCCTTCCAACTTCCTCAAATGCATCTTGGTCGCTCTCCGGCCATGGGGATAAAACGCCAGGCTCTTCTTGAGAGCCGCCTCCGCCTCGTCCAACCGGGCGGGATCCCGCATCAGGAGGACGCCGAGGTTCATATAGGCGTCGCCCAGGGCTTCTTCCAGGACCTGGTCCTTTTTGTTGCGGGCGAAGGCGGGCTTGCCGACCTTGATGGCCTGGCGCAGGAGGTCTTCGGAATCCTTGGAGTGCTCCTTGAGGTAGTAGACATCGATCAGGGCCGTGTCGTTGAGGAGGCGCACGTTGCGCGGCTCCAGAAGGCGGGCGCGGTTGTAGGCCTTCCAGGCGCGCTCGAAGTAGGCCTTGGCTTTTTGGGGATTCCGGGCCGTCCTGCCCGCTTCCCGAAGGAAGAGGCCGAGGTTGTTCCAAAAGTCCACGTCCCCGGGCCGCGCCTTGGTGGCTTCTTCGAAGAGGGCGATCCCCCCGTCGAAATCACGGCTGCGGAAGAAGGGGCCGCCGAGCCCCAGGATCCCCAACTTGGCGGTCCGGGAGATCAGGGGGTCCTTGCCGGTGGTTGCCGCCTTGTCGCTGATCGCGAGGGCCTGGAACCAGGCCTTCTTGGCCTCCTTGTTCCGGCGGGCGACGGCGTAGTAGAAGCCCATGCCGGTTTGGGCCATGGCCCTCCAGTAGTCCGCGGAAGCCTTGTAGCCGGGATTCAGCCTGGTGCATTGGACCAGAGCCTGCTCCGCCTTTTGGTAGGCTTCGAGAGGGGAGCCCTTCTTGGGGTCCATCCGGCGTTCGTTTCCGAGGATGTAGTAGAAATAGCCTTTGTACCAGGCGAGGTTGGCATCCTTGGCAAAGCGCTTTTCCAAGGGTTCCAGGAAGCGGAGCGCATCCTCTGCCCCCCCGTTCTTGGCCACGACCTGGCTGAGTTCTGTGAGAAGGGGGGGAAGCAGGCTGCGATCAGCCAGGGCGAGGACCTTGCCGATCGCGGAGATGGCTGCCTTGGGGCGCCGGGCCCAGAGTTCCATATTCTTCCAATTCCGGGCGTAGCGGACGAGGTCGACCGGGAGTCCTACGGCCTTTTCCAGGGGCCCGAGGTCGAGGGTTCCTCCCGCGGCCCATTCCTTGAGAGAGTCCAGAGCCTTGAGGTTCCACGTACGGGCCTTCTCCAGCGAGGGCGGCGGAGCTTTGGAGTTCCGGGGGGCTTTGGAGAGGTCGGCGATCGCCTTTTGCGCGCCGACATCGGCGGCGCGGAGGAAGAAGGCGGCCAGCAGCGGCTTGGGGAACTCCAACCCCAGGGAGTCGAGGTGCAGGAGTTGACGGGAGGCCAGGGTCATCGCCTTGTCGGGCTCTCCGTTGAGGATGTAAGCCTGGCAGAGGTCGTAAGCGGGGAGGACGTGGATGCGCAGACCCAAGACCTCGCCTCCCTTCTTGAGGGAGTCCGATTTTTCATGGGCCTGCTCCAGGCGGTCGATGGCGTCGGCCAGGTGGTTTCGCGCGCCCCGCTCCCGCTTTTGCATGAGGGACTGGGCCAGGAGGAGCGAGGTCCGGCCCGCCGCGAAAAAGGGCTCCGGGTCTTCGCCCGCCTTCTTCAGCAGAGGAGAGATCCGTTCGAAGGCTTCCTGGAACTTGCCTTCCTTCGCGAGCTGAAGGGCCTTGAGGATCTCTTCTTCGGGGAGGGGAGGGTCGAGCCAAAGGTCCGCCGGGCGGCGGGGGAGGACGAGGCCGACTGTCACCCGGGGTAGGGGGAGGAGGCCTGAACCGCTCTTTTTGCCCTTTTCGAGGCTGAGAATTTTGCGGGCAGCCGCCCTCCGCTTGTACGGATAGAACTTCACCGCCTCGCGATAAAAGGGGAGGGCTTTTTGGGGGTGTCCCAGGTTTTCTTCGAGCACACCCAGGTTTTGCCACGCGTCCCCGACGGCTTCCTCGATCCTGCGTCGCCTTTCGCTCAGGTTTGGATCTCCTGGATGGGAAGCGTCGCTGGAGTCGGGCTCAGGCAACTCGTCGAGCTGGGCCTGGCCGATTTCGATGGCCTTGTGAAGAAGTCTGCGGGCCTCGGGGTAGTCCCGCTTGAGGTGGTAGACGAGCATGAGGCCGCAGTCGTTGACGATGCGGGGGTCGTCGCCGGAGTATTGAACCGCTTTTTTGTAGGCGGCGTAGCTTTCCTCCCAGAGGCTCTTGGCTTTTTCGCCCTGTCCCGAACGGGCGTAGCGGACCCCGAGGTCCCGGGCGCTCAGGCCCAGGTTGTTCCAGGCCGGTCCCCAGGTGGGGTGCTTTTTGGTCACAAAGCGCCAGTAGTTGAGGGCCTTTTCCAGGCCCCCTCCGACGAATCGGGAACCGATGCGGAACAGCAGGCCCCGGTAGGTTTTGCGCGCGCCGTCAAAGTAGTGGTCGATCCCGTTGGGGTCCACCTGGGCGACCTCGGGGGCAAGGTCGTAGGCCTTGGCCAGCTCCTTCTGTCCTTCCTCGAGCTTGCCGTCCTGGATCGCGAGATCCGCTCGTGAAACATGGGTCAGGGCCGCGCGGAGCCTCGAGTTCTTGGCGAAGGCCGGCAGCTTGGCTGCCTCCAGAAAGGCCCGCTCCGCTCGTTCGAAGGCCGCCCCTGCCCCCCGGAGGTCGCCTTCTCTCCTGAGGGCGTCCCCCAGCGCCGCTTCCGCCGATCCGAGATAAAATTGGACGATGGCTTGGGCCTTGGGGGAGGCGGAGTCCCTGGCCAGTTCCCGGGCCCATTTGCGGTAGAACTCGAGGCCATCCCCGACCTTGCGCGTCGAAAGGAGGAAGTTGAAGAAGGTCTGCTGGAGTCCAAGGTTCTCGGGAGTTTCCCGGACCGCGTCGCTCAGGACGCCGAAACCCTCCGCGGGGTCGCCCACCCATTGGCTCGTCCAGGCGTAGAGTTGGTAGGCTCTGTTCCGGGTGTCCTCGAAACCCAGGGCCGGATCGATGACCTCGTAGATCCTGGAGGCCAGGTCCTTGGAAGCGGCCGAGACCTTGTTGCCTTCACGGCGTCGCTGCTGGGTCAGCTGCCCGTAGAGGTTTTCGCTCGTGAGCAGGGCCACCCTGGCCTTTTCTCCCGAGTCCCCTCTCTTTTTGAGGAGGGCGAGAGCCCTGAGTCCGGCCTCCGCTCCCTCCCGGTAACGCCCCATGTCCTTGTAGGTCTCCGCCAAAACTTTGAAGGGGCGGGGATCGGTGGGCATCAGCTTGGAAGCGGTCAGGAGGTGGGTTTTCGCATCCTCGTAGTTGGCCTGGACGGAGAGCGCGCTGCCTCCATTGGTCCTGAGGTGTCGGGTAAAGGCGAGGTAACTCCTCCCATAGAGGAGTTCCCAGCGAAAGCGGGTGACGGGGTCGAGCTTGTCCTGCTGGGGACGGAGCTTATCGAGGAGGAGGAGTGCTTCCTGGGGCTGGCCACTCTCCAGCTTGTTCCGGGCTAGTAACAGGATCGTGGAGGGATGCGCCTCCTTCGAACCCCGGGCCTTGGGCTGGGACTGGGTCCCCTGGCAGGCGAGGGGAAGGAGGAGGAGGCAAAGAAAGGAAAAAGTCCCCAATTTTGGGCGTCGTCTCGTAGGTTTCTGCAAGGTCTACCTTCTTGGTCATCGATTCCAGGATCAGGTTCTCGCCACCCATTGTGAAGGGGCCTAGGGGGGGAGGACAAGGTTCGCCCGCAGTTCTTCACGAAAAACAGGCGAGAGAGGGGGGTTCCCGGGAAATGTTTCCCTTGGGACACCCAGGCCCGTTTAGCAAATGGGGTGCCTTGGCCTGCTCGATTTCAGAAAGGGAAGGTTTTGGGCCGATGCAGGGAGGAGCGATCGATCCGTTTTCCCCGTAGTGAGAGCGTTTTCTTGCCCCAGTCCGCCGCATCTTGTCCAACGCTTGTGCTTCCCTCCCACTTCGACCGGGGAGTGGTGGAGGAATACGCTCCCCAAATCGAGGAGGTTCTCCGAGAGGCTTCGAAGGGGGAGGGGAAAGCCCTGGTGGAGCTTTCGGCGGTGGAGAGTTTCGACAGCGCCGGGATGGCTTTTTTGATCGAAGCCCTCGAGCAAGCCCGGGCCCAAGAGGTGGACCTGCGCTTTGTGGGGGTTCGGCCTGCGGTCTCCGACTTTTTCTCCTTGGTGGGGATTGAACGGCTGCTTGTGCCGGAACAGCAGGCGAAGGGCGGCAACTTCGTGGAGAAGGTGGGGGACTTGGCCCTCCCCATGATGGAGCGGCTTGGAGCGGGCAAGGATCTTCTGGTCGAGGCCGCCCATTCGCTCATGGATCCGTCGAGTGGGGGGAAGCGCGCGGGCAGAGGGCGCTTTTTCCTGGAGCTTGAACACGCGGGCATCGGGGCCATCGGCATCGTGAGCCTGATCGGTTTCCTCCTGGGTCTCATCCTCGCCATGCAGGCCTGGGTGCAGCTCAAAGTTTTCGGTGCCGACAAATACGTGGCCGACATGGTCGCGGTCAGCATCACGCGGGAGATCGGCCCCTTGATGACGGCCATCCTCGTCGCCGCGCGCTCGGGCTCGTCCATCGCTGCCCAGCTTGGGACCATGGTGATCAACGAAGAGGTGGACGCGCTCCGGCAGATGGGGATCAACCCTGTCCGCTATCTCGTCGTCCCCAAGGTGGGGGCCTTGGCCCTGGCGACCCCCTGCCTCGCTGTGCTCTTTTCCACGATCGCCATCTTCGGCGGGCTGCTCTTCGGCGTCTTCGTCGTGGACCTCGGTTGGCAGGTCTACATCGAAGCCACGAGCGAAGCTCTGCAGGCGGGGGACATCCTCGGTTCGCTGATCAAGTCCACCGTCTTCGGGACTCTCGTCGCGACCGTGGGCTGCTCCCTCGGCCTGAACGTCAAGGGCGGGCCGGTGGGGGTGGGTAAAGCCACCACGGGGGCGGTCGTGGCCTCCATCTTCATGATCATCGTGTTCGACGCCGTCTTTGTCCTGCTGCTGAGGGTGGGCGCGTGAGGATCTTCAAGCGAAAGCCGAGGATTCCCAAGGAACTCCTGGAGCGGAAATCCCGGACCGAGGATCTGATCCGGGGGATCGCCATCGAGACGAATTTCGATGGGCGCACCGTCCTCAAGGGAGTGGACCTGGCCGTGACCAAGGGGGAGGTCTTCGTGATCCTGGGCCCCTCGGGCTGCGGGAAGACGACCCTCCTCCGCCACCTCTCCGGAATGCTTCCGCCGACCCTGGGGATCGTGCAACTCTTCGGCCGGGATCTCTATACCTTGAAGGGCAAGGAGCTGGCCGAGTTGCGAGGGCGTATGGGCTTCAGCTTCCAGGGTGGGGCCCTCCTGAATTCCATGTCGGTCCTCGAAAACGTGGCTCTCCCCCTCCGGGAGTCCACCGACCTTCCCTGGGAGAAGATCGAACGGATCGCCAGGCTCAAGCTGGACATGGTCGGTCTGCTGCACGCCGCCCACCTCTCCCCCTCCTCCCTGTCGGGCGGGATGAAGAAACGCGCGGCCATCTCCAGGGCCATCGCCCTCGATCCCGAACTCATCTTCTTCGACGAACCCTCGGCCGGCCTGGATCCCATCACCGCCGTCGAGGTCGACAACCTGATCCTCAAACTCAACAAAGTCTTCGGGATCACCATGGTGGTCGTCACCCACGACATCCCCTCCGCCTTCCTGATCGCGGACCGCATGATCATGCTGCACGAGGGACGGGTTCTGGCCCGGGGAACCCCCGATGAGATCCGGGAAATGAAAGATTCCAAGGTCCAGGACTTCATCCACCGCGCGCTTCCGGCCGAAGAGCAGAGAAGCGGCGGGCTCGCACGGTTCCTCAAGACATGACCCCCCTCCGCCTCCTTCCCCAAGGACATCGATGAGACAGCGCTCGAGAAGTTTCAAAGTCGGCCTCTTCCTGCTGAGTTCAGCGGGTTTGCTCCTTTTGTTGCTGTTCCTGGCGATCGGGGCCAGCCTTCGGACGGAGAAGAAGACCTACATCATCCACTTCATGGAGACGGTCAAGGGGATGGTGATCGGGTCGCCGGTGAATTTCCAAGGAGTTCGGATCGGGAACGTTGTGGATATGCGATTCTCCAACGGCGTGACGGAGGTCAGCGTCGAGGTGGACCCCCGGAAGGCTCCCATCCAGAAAGTGACGAGGGCGAGCCTGGACCGAGCCTGGGTGACGGGGCAGGTGACCGTGGAGCTTTCCGGGTACGAGAAGGACGGTGAGGAGGTCCCCGAGTACGGCCTGATCCAAGCCTCCCTCTCCCCGACCGCTCAAATGGCGAGCAGTCTCCCCCAAGCCATGAAGGGGATCTCCAGTCTTCTCGCCAATCTGAACGATGTGACGCGCAGGCTGGGACTCCTCCTCAAGGATGAAAACCTGGACCGGATCGCCGCTCTGATGGACCGAGGTGAGCATCTGATGGAGACCATGGACGGTCGCCTTGCCAGGGTCCTGGACCGCCTGGAGGGGAAAAGCCTCCCGGAGCTGGAGGGCCTCATGGGGGATTCGCGCAAGCTGCTTACCCCTTTCCGAAGGAACCTGGAGCGGGTGGAGGAACTCCTGGGCAAACCTGAGCTGGAGGCGGCCTTGGCCCGCTCGGATGCCATCGCTCGGAATTTGGAGGGCACCCTCCAGGGGGCCAAGGAGGTCTCGACGCAACTGGGGCGCTTCCTGGGGGGGAACCGCCTCGAATGGGCGCAGCTCCTTCGGAATCTGCGGGTGGCTGTGCAGGAATTCCAAGGCCTGGCGAGGACCCTTCGTTCGAGCCCGCGGGCCTTGATTTTTGGAAGCAACCGCAAGGCGAGGGTGCAGGCCCTCCCCGCAAGCTCTGGGAGGGAAGAATGAAGAAGACCAGGCTCCGAGCATGGCTGTCCCTTTTGGTCTTTTTCCTGCTGCCGGTCTCCTGCGGGAGTGTGGAGGTCCGGGAGCCCAACTTCTACCCGTTGCCCGCGCCGGCTTTGAGTTCCCCTGTCTCGCCGACGGGGAAGGTGCTCCGGGTCGAGGATTTCAGTCTCGCTCCCCACCTGGTAGGGGAGGAGATCCGGGCCATGACCCGTAAAGGGCGGATGGAAAGCTATCCTTACCAGCGCTGGGCCGCTCCCTTGGGGGCCCTTGTCTCGGACGCTCTCCTGCGCTCTTTTCAGGAGTCTGGGATGTTCGACGCCGTGGTGGACGCCACCGATCCGACCCCCTCGGACTGGGTGCTCACGGGCCGGGTCTTCCACTTCGAAGAGGGTGCGTCCGCCACGGGGATCGAGGTCCGGGTGGATCTCCTGGTAACGCTCCGGGAATCGGGGACCAACACTCTTCTCTGGCAGGGGCGTCTGCGCAAGAACCTTGGGGTCCATCGGAGAGGTCCTGCCCAGATGGTCGCCAAGCTCCAAGAGGCCTTTATCCAAGCCATTCTGCCTCTTCCCGAGATCTTCGAGGGTCAGGGTTGGGCAGGTGGTTTCCGTGCAAAACCTGGGAAATAGGATCCAGTCATGACAACTCCCGAACGAGCGCCCCAAGAGCTGAAGAAAATCAACTGGGATTACCTCTTCCACAATTACGACTTCGACGACCAGGACGAATTGGAGCTTCTCGAAGACCTTGCTCGTTCCCTCCAGGCGGAGTTGGTGAATCTCCTGACACAGTTGGAGGATTGCAGCCAGGGAGGTCTATGGAATGAAGCTGGGGCGATCGTCCACAGGATGAAGTCCAGCTTCGGCAACATCGGGATGTCCCGGGCTTCGACCCTTTGCGCCGGGATCCAGGACGCTCTCCAGCAGGGTAGGATGGAAGAAGGAGCGCGGGAGATCGAGCGTCTTCTCCAAGCCCAGAACTCCCTCCTCGGTGGGCTCGAGGGCCTCCTGGCAAGGATCGGCTGACCCTTTCGACCCTGGATCCTTCCGAGCCGCCCACAGAAAGGGAGAACCCTGGTGGGAGAGGAAAAAAGGGCTAAGGTCGGGGGGCGGAGTCCGACCAACCGCTCGGGGCAAAGGGGGAATATTTTTCCCCTCCCTCCGTCGTTGGTGGGAGTTCTCCCTGCCAAGCCTTATGATTCATGATCTCGAATCACCGGGGCAACTCTCTTCCGGGTTGGACGTTTCCAGGTTCAGCCGGGCCGGAAGATTTTCTTCTCCCAAAGGGGCCTCCTGCGAATGCTGAAAAACGCCACGCGCTGCTTGCTGATCCTCATGGCTGTTTCCCCCTTCTTCACGGCTTCCTGCTCCGACAATCTGGGGAGGGCCTTCGATCGGAAAAAGGGCACGTCCAAGAGCGCCGGATCCAACCAGTTCCAAGTCCCCATGGATGGTGCCATTGTCCTCTCCAACCGTCCCAAGGTGGTCAAGGTAGGGCCGACTGGAACGGGCTGGCCTGTTACGACCCCGGTTTTCGTCCTCTTCAACGAGGCCATGAACTTCGACAGCATCAAAAGCTCCAGCACCACCGAGCCCAGCCATCTCTTCATGCGGGTCAAGGGAACGACAACTCTGATCCCGGCCAGCTATGACTTGATCCTGGGTGGCCGCCTCCTGGTGATGCGCTCCTCGGCTCCCCTTCCACCCAGGGCCAGCATCGAAGTGGTCGCCGGGACGGGGGTTCGCGATCTGGACAAGGCCACCTTGGCCAAGAGAGGGGTCCTCGGGGAGTTCACCACGGACGCCCCCTCCAACGCGGGACCCAAGGTTGTCTTTCGTTACCCGGAGGACAACGACAAGGGGATCCTTCGCTCCAGCCCCGCCCTCCTCGGGCTCTCCGTTCCAGTCGATCCCACGACCGTCACCGAGAATTCCATTTACCTCCAGGAGAAGGGCGCCAGCGCCAAGCTCTCGGCCGGGATCTCCTTTCCTCTTCGTATTGCTTCGGCCCCCGACCCCAGGTTGATCCAACTCGCACCCTCCGAATCCCTCCCCAAGTCCAAAAAAATCGAGTTTGTCTACACCAAGGACATCAAGGCGGGGAACGTGGAGTTGGACCCGGGAAAGAAGTCGCCGCCAGTGACCTTCACAAGCGCTGGGGTGCTCGCTGTCAAGAGCGTCAAGGTGGGCAACCCCACCTCCGGTTTCGATCACATGGTGAACCTGGACAATCTCTCCAATCTCAAGGTCGCCGTGGAGACTCCGGACGAGACCGAAGCCGGGGATCAGGTTACGGTGCGGATCTACGGGGTGGACCCCAGCGGGAAGACGGACAAGGACCTCCTCTTTCTGGAGAAAACCCAGAAAGCGGGGATCACGGGGAGTGGGACGGTGGAGCTTTCCTTCGTGGGGGAATTGGGGAGCGCAGGGAGCACCAAGTTCAAGGATGGAACCCTCACGCTTTGCGCCCGCATTTCGCGAGGGACCGAGATCACCGGCTATGTCCTTGCCCCGAGAACCCTGCAGGACTCCGTGCGTCCGACCCTGACGCAGCTGGGTCCTCCCGTTTCGGCAACGGGGACCAACGTCTTTCTCACCGACCTGAACGCGGCTTCTCTCATGGGGGTCGCTTCCGAGGAATTGGGTGCCGCCGAACTGGTCCTGGGCTCGACGACCTACCAGCTCTTCGCCTCCAACGCGGACGGGACCTTTATGACCAATCCCTTCCTCCTCAACCGGCAAACCTCGGCTTCTTCCCTCACCTTGAATCTCCGGGACAAGGCGGGGAACTTCGCCTCCTCCACGATCAGTGGGTCCATCGTCCAGCGGGGATTCGTGACAGGCTCGGTGTCGGGGGGGACTTTGACGGTGGTGGTTTACGACCACGCCACCCTTGAGGGGCTTTCTGGGGTTTCGGTGCTCGTGGAGCCTGGAATGCCTTCCAAGCCGGGGTCCGGACAGATCGTCAAGACCACAGACACCAACGGGGAAGCGGTCTTTTCGGGGCTCACGGGGTCGCGCTACTCCATCACCCTGGTCAAAAGCGGATACCACCTCTTCAGCCTGTTGAACACGGCGGCAGGTTCCGTGTCATTGCCCTTGAAGCCCATTTCGACCGGGACCTCGAGCCTGTCAGGGACGCTGGGGTTCACGGCCCTTCCCGGGCTGCGGGCGAGGGTGGGCCTCAATATCCCGACCGATACGGACGACGACTTTGTGCTGGAGACGACCTCCAGCTCTCCCAAGACCTTTGGGCCGGTTCCGGTACAGGCGCGACGTCCCCTCCTTGTTTCCGCCTTCGCGGGGACACTTCCCCCTACGCTCAAACCCACCTACGCCCTCTACTCTGCTTCCCTCGCGGCCACCAGTGGGGGAGGGGGGAAGAATCTCGCCCCCCCCTCCCCGCTGGCGGCCGGAGAGGACTACGCCATTTCGCTGAGCCTGAGTTCGGCGATCAACACTTTTTCCAACCTCTCCGGGGCGTACTCCTTGGACTTCAGCGGCGCAACGGGGCTGGATACCAGCAAGCTAGTGGAGGATCCAAGCGTTCAGATTCTTGCAAGTTTGAACGGGCTCCCCGGAATGATCCTGGCTGGGCTTGGATTTGCCAAGGGGAGCGGGTCCTCCTGGTCGATCGATGGGTCCTACAGCCTCTCTATGCTGGTGGACTTTGCCTCCCTGGGACCGATCGCCTGGGTCTCGACCCAGGCGAGGGACACGGATGGGAACCTGAGCCGACACCGCGCCCTCATTTCCGATCCATTCTCGGGGGCGGTTTCCTCCCTGGTCTCCCCTGCGGGAGTTCCGACCGTGAGCACCCCTGCCTCCAACTTTACGGGGAGTCCTTCGGTGAGCTTTCAGGATCGGCTTTCCACTTCGGTCTTAAGTGGAACGCTCGCCTTCCACACGATCGAGGCGGTTGGGCCCTCCTCGCGGCGCTGGGAGTTGTTGGTGGAAGATGAGGATGCGGCCTCGGGGGTGGATACCGTCCAGTTTCCCGATCTGGGGGCATCCTCCCTGACCGGGCTCGCCAAGGGATCCTGGTCCATTCGGGTCCGGGACCGCCTCCTCCTCGCCCCCGGCCTGAGCGGGACGGAGTTCAACCTGGTCGATCTCCCCCGCTTCGAGTTGACCTTTTCCCGGTCCAAGGCGGTGACCCATACCGTCCAATGAGGGCGAAGGGGGCGTGGTCCCCGTGCCGAGAGGAGTGAGGCAAAAGCTGGGTGGGAAAGTCTTGGAGGAGGGATTCGAAGGGGGGTATGCTCCAAGCTGTCCAGCCATTGCTGGGCGGGAGCGTCCGCCGGGAACGTCCGCCGGGAAGGTCCGAAAGGAGAGGGGTGCATGAGAACTCTTGCGAACAAAAAACAGTGGGTATGGCAGGTCCTGCCTGTCCTGTTGGTGGGGTTTTTGTCTCTCTCCTCCTGTAGAGTGGCCGAACCCCGAGGGTTTTTCTCGGACCTGAGCCGGACGGATGCCGAGGTCAGGGCCTTTCCTCTGGATGACATTCTGGTCTGGCCCGTCACGTCCAAGGATCCCAAGCTTGCAGGAGTGTTGGATCTGATGACCCGCGAACTCCATCAGGGTCTCCTGAGAGCGCAGTACTCCGTTTTGAGCCACAAAAAGGCCGTGGAGCTGGCACAATCTCTGGGAACCGGACAGGACTCCGCGCTCGAAGCCCTGCGGAGACTCAAGGGTGATGGGGTGCTTGTCGTTTCCGTCGATTCCTGGAACGAAAGAGGGTTGGAGAGCCTCGGGAAGGTCGAAACCCAGGGGCGCTTCGTCCTTCTATCCCCAGAGGGCACCGTCCTTTGGCAGGGTCGCTTTCGGAACAACGGCAAACTCGTGGACCCCTATTTCGAGTCCCACCTGCTTGAGGACCTGAGGCTGGAAGCGGTCAAAAACCTTGCCCGCAAGCTCAGCAAAAAGTTCCCTCCTCATCGCGTTCTCTGATCCTTTTCGTGCGCTTTGGGATCTCCTCTCTCGCCCCTGCCTAGCCTCTGGAGGGGAAGGTCCGCTTAAGTTTGCTTCTTTTGGCTTGCACCCTCCCAAGCCCCTCCCTACCCTTTTTGGTTCTATTTTTTCAGGCAGAGTGCCTGAATGGAGTCTCGGCCCGGACGCCTCCAAAAGGGAGGGCACCGAGCCTTGTCCCTTTCTGCGGAGCCCCTGTTCTCTGCGGATATGGGAGACAGCCGGAACGAAAGAAAACACAAGGATTACAGGGATATGGCTATCAAACCCGAAGATCGAAAGAAGATCGTTGAAGAATTTCGCAAAAACGAGAAGGACACGGGGAGCGCCGAGCTTCAGGTGGCCCTTCTCACCAAAGACATCAAGGAATTGACCGAGCACCTCAAAGTTCATAAGAAGGACTTTCATTCTCGGCGCGGCCTCTTGCAAAAAGTTGGGCTTCGGAATCGGCTCCTGCGTTATCTGAAGCGAAAGGATTTCACCACTTACAAGAGCCTCTGCGACCGCCTTGGTCTTCGCCACTAAACCCATCTTGAAACGCATGACTTGCACGGGCAGAGACCATTCATGTCCTTCTTGCCCCGTAAGAGGTCTTTCAAAAGCCTCGCTTTATCCCATTGGGCTCCTGCTTGCCCGGGTTCCCGGAAGGAGCCGGAAGATCGGCCCCTTTCCACCCCTCCGCAGGCCTGCTCTTGGGCGAAGGAATTACAATCATTAGGAGAATACATTGAGTTATCACAGAATTGAGCGAGAGATCGCAGGAAAGCCCATGGTCATGGAGACCGGAAAATGGGCCAAGCAAGCCGACGGCGCGGTCGTGGTTACCTATGGTGGAACCACTGTGCTATGCACGGCTCAGAGCGCGGAACCCCGGGAAGGGTTGGACTTCTTCCCCCTTACGGTGGACTATCGCGAAAAAACCTATGCCGCGGGCAAGATCCCCGGTGGCTTCTTCAAGAGAGAAGCGCGTCCCACAACCAAAGAAGTCTTGACCTGCCGGTTGATCGACAGGCCCATTCGTCCCCTGTTCCCGGAGGGCTACAAGAACGAGGTCCAGGTCATGGCGACCGTCCTCAGCTACGATGGGGAAACCGATCCAGACATTGTGGGAATGATCGCGGCCTTCGCAGCGGTGAACGTGAGTTCCATGCCCTTTGACACCCTCCTCGGCGCTTGTCGAGTAGGGCTCAAGGATGGGGTTCTTGTGTTGAACCCGACCGTCCAGGAGACCCTTGAGTCGGACCTCAACTTGACGATGGCAGCCTGGAAAGAGGCTGTGGTCATGGTGGAGGCGGGCGCCCGGGAAGTCCCCGAGGAGGTCATGTTGGAAGCCCTGGAAGCCGGCCAAAACCTCTGCGTCGAAGTTGGCTCCATGATCCGGGAATTGGTCAAGAAGGCGGGCAAGGAAAAGGTCGAGTTCGTCCCCCCCGAGGGTTACCCCCAACTTGCCAAGGAGCTGGAGAAGAAATTCAAGAAGAAGATCGAAAAGGCGGTCTCGGCCAAGGGGAACAAACACGACCGGGCCGAGGCTGTGGGCGCAGTCAAGGAGGAGATGGAGGAATACTTCGCAGCCAAGCTGGAGAAGCTCGGGGACGAAGCCCCCAAGGCCAAGAAGTTCTTGAGCGGGGCATTCAAGGATCTCCGCTCCCAGGCGGAGAGGGCGGCCATTCTGGCTGGGACCCGTTCGGATGGCCGAGGATACAAGGATATCCGTCCCATCTCGATCGAGGTGAGTCTCTTCCCGAGAACGCATGGTTCCGCCGTCTTTACCCGTGGGGAGACCCAGGCCATGGTCATCCTCACCTTGGGAACTTCCCAGGACGAGCAGATCATCGATGGGCTGAGCGAGGAATACCGGAAACGCTTTATGCTCCATTACAACTTCCCGCCCTACTGCGTTGGGGAGGTGCGTCCCATTCGTGGTGTGAGCCGCCGCGAGATCGGCCATGGAGCGTTGGCGGAACGGGCTCTCGAGGTCATCCTTCCCGAGCCCGAGAAGTTTCCCTACACCATCCGCATTGTCAGCGAAATCCTCGAATCCAACGGTTCCAGCTCCATGGCCTCTGTTTGCGGGGGAACCCTGGCCCTGATGGACGCGGGGGTCCCGATCAAGCAACCGGTTGCCGGGATCGCCATGGGCCTGATCAAGGAGGGCCGCAAGACGGCCATTCTCTCGGATATCCTCGGGAGCGAGGACCATGTCGGGGATATGGATTTCAAGGTGACCGGAACCCAGCGTGGAATCACTGCCCTTCAAATGGATATCAAATGCAGCGGCTTGACCCGTGCCCTGATGAAGAAGGCCCTGGACCAGGCCAAAGAGGGCCGAGTCCACATCCTCAAGGAGATGTTGCAGGCGATCCGTAGGCCGCGGAACACCCTCTCCTCCTTCGCTCCTCGCTTGGAACGGATCAAGGTCAATCCTGACAAGATCGGCCTGATCATCGGTCCGGGCGGCAAGAACATCCGGGCTCTTCAGGAGGAGACCAAATCCAGGGTGAACGTGGAGGATGATGGAACCGTCCTGGTCTCGGGCACCAACCCGGCAGGGGTCGAAGAGGCCGTCAAGCGGATCCAGGCCATGACCGCCGAGGTCGAAGTCGGCAAGCTCTACAAGGGCAGGGTCGTGGCGGTCAAGGAGTTCGGCGCCTTCATCGAAGTTCTTCCTGGACAAGAAGGGTTCTGCCACGTCTCCGAACTTTCGGATGACTTTGTCCGTTCGGTGACCGATGTCGCGAAGGTGGGAGACGTCCTCGAGGTCAAAGTCGACTCCATCGACGAGCTGGGACGCATTCGCCTGACCCGGAAAGGACTCGAGTCCTCGGGGAGCAGCGCCATGGGTTACGAGTCGGATGAGGACTTTGGAGAGGCCGAAGAAGAGGTTGAAGCTTCTGAGCCCTCGAGAGAGACCTCGGACAGAAGGGGAGCCCGATCCTCGGAGAAGCGTGGCAAGCGAAGGGATTCGGGCCGCTCCCGGGATGGAGGTTCTAACCGGCAACGGGGCGGTTCCTCCCGTGGCGGGAGACGAAGTGGTGGAGGCCAACGCCGTTCTGGGGGAGGTGGCCGCAGGAGGTCTCAGGATTCCTGAGGCTCCTGCTCCCCTCCCGGATCGCCGGATAAGCCTCCCCGGAGGACCCTTTTGGGGTTCTGTCCCCGACCGGAAAGGTCCATGAAAGGGCCTCTCCGGTCTTCCACCGCTCCAAAAGCGAGGGAATTGGCCTGGGGTGCTTAAATATCAGGAATCCGTTTAAGGGCTAAATCGCTCTAGCCGATAAGGGACACGTTGGGGTTCTCCCAACGTGTCCTTTTTCAATTTCTTTGCCCCTTGGCAAACGTCTCTACCCCATGGACATCCAATCCCCTCCCCTTTTCTCCATTCGAGGAGCTTCTCCGCTCATAGAAACCGAGAAAAAAAACGGGATTTCCTGCCCATTTCCTGAATTTGAGACGTAAGGCCATCGAGCAGCAGAAGTTATGGCTCTTTTTTTGGAGAACATCATGATCAATGGAACCGTCAAATGGTTCGATAACCGCAAGGGTTTCGGCTTCCTCAATGCAGACACCGTTCCTGGAGACATTTTCGTCCACTACTCGAAAATCGAGGGTGAAGGATTCCGAACCTTGAACGATGGCGATCCCGTAACATTTGAGCTGGAGGAAGGCGAAAAGGGCTATTTCGCCTTCAATGTCCGGCCGGTAAACAAGGAAGCGAGCGTCAACTGATCGGCCTTTTTGTTCCCCAAAAACCCCCATTCTCCTAGATTCCGCTCCCGCGGGGTCCTCCCCTGAGGGCATGGGTTTCCCCATTCCCCGGAGTTCCAGCCCTTGGGATTCCGGCCCTTGCATCTTTGGGAGAAGGTCCCGGCTGGGGCCAGGATCCTGGTTCCTCGGTTGCGGTTCTTTTTACTGGGCATAGACCCGGTTCCTCCGGTTCCGGTCCTATTATAAGGAGAGACCCGGTTCCTTCGGTTCCGGTCCTATTTATTGGGAGAGACCCGGTTCCTTCGGTTCCGGTCCTATTTATTGGGAGAGACCCGGTTCCTCCGGTTCCGGTCCTATTATTAGGAGAGACCCGGTTCCTTCGGTTCCGGTCGGTATTGTTGGGAGAAAAACCGGTTCCTTCGGTTCCGGTCCAGATTTCCTGGAGAAAAACCGGTTCCTTCGGTTCCGGTCCAGATTTCCTGGAGAAAAACCGGTTCCTTCGGTTCCGGTCCTATTATTGGGAGAGACCCGGTTCCTTCGGTTCGGGTCGGTATAGCTGGGAGAGAACCCGATTCCTTGGGAGATATGGGTGCATCCTCCTTGATCTTTGGGTTCCCTTGATTGGATCTCCTGATGAAGGGGGGCGAGGTCTGGTTTCTAGGATAGAATCCCTCCCATGCGAAAATGCTTGGCCACTGCCTTTCGATGGGGCCTCGGAATCGGGTTCGGGTTTTCAGCCATTCTCGGGGCGCAAAGCCCGAAACGGCAGGTGCGGGAGACCGTTAGGGTCCCTTTCAGCTCCGTCTCTCCCCGCATCGATGGGCAGAGGGATCGTTGCTGGGAGAAGGCGGTGGTCTGCCGTTTGGATCAAAAGGAACAGCTCCTCCCAGGGACTCTCCTCGATTGGAAGGGACCCAGGGACAGTTCCCTCGAGGTGCGGGTTCTTCACGATGGGATGCACCTCTTCTTTTTCATTCGGATCCGGGATCAGGGTCCCCTGGCACCCAAGTTGGGGGAGAGTTGGGAGAGCGGGGATGTCTTGGAGTTCTTCTTCGATACGGATCTCCGGGATGGAGGCGAGGGGAATACCCAGTTCAACGAGGATGACCTCCAATTCCTGGTGATGCCTTTTGGGGTGGAACGGGACTGGGGCCTGGTGGATTTCGATCTTCAGGACCAGGCCCGCCTGGGGAAGACCCACATTGTCGACCGGGGTTTTTCGGGCTTGCAGCTCGTCCGAAGGAGGACCCCGGAGGGAGGAATCGTGGAACTCTCTCTCCCCCTGGTGGATTTGCCCGAGTTCAAGGCTGGCACCCGGGAGATCGGTTTCAACATTGCCTATGGGGACCGGGACCCCGGGAGAAAGGTCTATCAGTACCTTGTTTGGTCGGGGGGGAGGCCTCCCTATCGAAACACGGCCAATCTTGGGAGGCTGCAATTCCTCGGCCCCCCTCCTCTCAGCAGCAATGAAGAGTCGAGTCCCTTCATGACCGGGTCCTGGCTGCAATCCCTCCCCTTTCTGCTGCCAGGGGTCCTCCTCTTCGGCATGCTTTGGGTTGCGCGCTCGGTCACCAAACGTCTCCTCGAGCGAGGACCAAGAACCAAGAGAACCTTTGTCATCTCTGTCATTGGGATGGTCCTGCTTGCCCTCCTTTGGCCCAGCATCGCGCAATATCTTCGTGCCAACCAGTTCCAGGAAAAGGCTCACCAGGCGATGAAGCTCGCAACCGGATTGCTCCGCCAGTTGGAGGAGGGGGCCTTGTCCCGCCTTCCGGGCCCTAGCCGCGATCAACCCCTGATGAGCCTCTTCAAGGGGGGCACTCTCAAGCTTCCGGTCCGGTATCGCTATGGCTCCCTGCTCTCCAAACAGGCAAGCCAGTTTGGTCTGCGGCCCACCGAAGTGGAGGGTTACTCCTTTTTCCCTTATGACCTCCCCATCGGGAAGAAAAACCTGCCCCTCGAATGGGAGGAAGCCGCAGGTGGAGCGACCTCCCTGGGGTTCCTCCTGCGCTTGGAACTCCCCGAAGGCCGAACCCCGGGGCAAGGGGGGCCCCTCTTCACTCTGTCCTGGATGGAGAAGGGGGAAAAGAGGGAGCGAGTCGTCTCTTTCCATGACGTCCAGGTTTTGGGGACAACCGAGGGGAGGATGTTGCGTTTCTTCGCCCCCTTCGAGGCGGGGGCGGGGGTTCATTCCTGTGTGTTGCGGAAGGAAGGGGAGCCGGGGCGGCTCCAGCTCGAGGGGATCTCCTGTAAAAAGGGGGGGGCATGGGAGCCCCTTCTCCTGCATTTCCTTTCTCGCGCGGGAGTTCCCACGGGGATTCGCGGGGGACATCCCGAAAAGGCGGGGAGGATCCTGCTTCCCGGTCAATCGATGAAGCTCCAGGTACCAGGGGATTGGGGCCTGGGGGTGACTCGGGTTTGGGCCTTCCTGGATGCTTTCGAGGGTCCCCGCTTCGGGGAGACTGTGGAAGGAACGATTGTCGGGCGCCTCCGGGTTGGTCTGGAGGGGGGAACATTCTTAAACAGGGATCTGCGCCACCAGGTCCAGGTCTTCGCAGGGAAGCGGAGCGCCAACCAGGAACTGCCCCGCCTCTTGGAAGGCAAGGGAACAAAGGTCGGCTTTGAGTGGGAAGGTACCGATGAGGAGCCTCATGTTGTTCCCGTCGTTCCGATCCCTTTGGAAGGGGGACGGAGGATTCTCAGCCTCGAATACCAAAATCTTGGGACCTACCCCCAACGGGTTCGCGATCTGGTTCTTGCCATGGTGGAGAAGGAAGAGCTGGAAGGGCTTTCTCCCTTTCCCCTTGCGAGGGCGGGAGGAGAAGGAAGATTCCGGCTGACTTCCGCATCCCAGAAGGTGCTTGGCCTGGGTAGTTGGTTTCTTTTTCGCAATGGCAAGTTGAGTGCTTCCACGCTCGGGAAAGCGGGCACCCTCCAGCGTTTTCCCAAAAAACTCGAGGAGATCGAGACGGACTGGGTTTGGCGCGACGGCCGCAATTCATTCGGAAAGAAGGCCGAGAGCTTCGAGACCTTCCATCGCTTCAAATCTCCGGACTGGGATGGGGCGGTGCTGGCCTTTTCCATCGAAGATCCAGGTTGGGGCCGTTTTCTGCAAATGCATCAGCTGATCGCCCTTCTTCTAGGAGGAGTCTCCCTCCCCTGGTTTCTCGTTCTGCTCTTCGAGGTCTTTGCGATGGGGGGGGGATTGCGCATCCAGTTGAGCACAACGATGGCAGCCGCCACGATCGTCCCCCTTGTGGTTCTTTCGATGTTCTTGGCCAATCTGCTCACCAAGGGGCAAGAAGAGAATGCCCGGAAGGACCTCCTGGATGGTCTCTCCCAAGTGGAACGCAGAATCGGGGAGAGCCTGAACGCCCTCGAAACCATGGGCAGGAAGTTGCATCGACTCATGGCTTCCGCCCTGGCACGCGGCGAGTCCGAAGAGTCTCTTCGGAAATCCCTCTCCCTGGTGCGCCCCACAGATTGGCCTCCCGAGAGCTTCCTTGTCCTGGAATGGCCGGGGGAGGATGGCAAGGTGAAGCGCGTCTTCGACCGGCCTTCTTCTCGCAAGTTGGGGAGCGTTCCCCTGGGGCCGGGGGCGGGTCTATACCTCGCATGGGCCCGATCCTTTCTGGCGGCCCGCATCGACCCCACACCGCCCTCCGGGAGGGCCCGAGGGGCCAAGGCTCCCTCCTCCCCTTCCGAGGGGCTTCGCCTCTCCCTGGGAAGGGTGGTGGATCCCAAGCTCCTCTCTTCCTGGGCGGAGCGAGGGACGGTGGCTCTTTTCGACCTCAAGGGCTACCCCCTCCTGGCCGGCAGTAACCCCGACGCCCTTGTGGGAGATGAGCGGTTCCTGCTAGGGATGCGAAGGCCTTCTCTCCAAAAACTTCTGGCCTCGGTTGTCGGACCCCTTCGCGGCAGCCTGTCCCCGGAGATCCAATCGGTCCCCGCTCCCTTCGGGGCCGAGTTGGGGAGTTTAAAGATCCTCCGGGACCCTAACCAGCAGGCGCAGTTTGTCCTTGGCTTCTTCGAGCCTGCCCGGGGTGCCCGCCTCCCCTTCTTCCTGGGGAGTTTGGGGGTCGGTCCCTTTTTCACTGCGGTCCTGGGCTTACTCCTTGCCCTTGTCCTGTTCTTCGCATGGATGATGACGGACCGGATCTCCCGGCCGATCGAAGCCCTGGAAGGGATGGCCAGCCGCCTTGCCATGGGGGATCTCGAGATCGATGTCAGTGTTGAGAAGGGGGTGGGGGAAGTCTCCAAGCTGACCCGCTCCTTCTCCACCATGGCGAGCGAACTGAAGCGCCGCATGCTCCAGGGGGAGCGGATGAGCCGGACCATTCACCTTCTTTTCCAGGTTGTGGATCCCGACGAGGTCGCCGCCCAGGGGGCAAGACTCATGGGGGAGGCCTTGGGCTGCGCTCCAGGCATGGTTCTCGTGAGGGACTGGGCCGGCAAGGATGTCCTGGTCTTCGGAGAGGAGGGAGGGGAACGAAGGGTGTCCCGGCAAAACCCCTTGGTGCGCCTGGTGTTCGAGGCTGTCGGGGTCTTTTGCTTTCGCCGTGAGGTCCTGGGGACGGAGGGCGGTTGGCCTCTCTTTGCAGAAGCGCCCCTAGGGCTGGTGCTCCCCCTCAGGAACGGGGAGCGCCCCTGGGGGGCTGTCGTCTTTCCTTTGCACCAGGGGGAAGCCTGCGATTTGGACCTGCCGCATCTCGAAGGTCTGGGGCAGCAGCTGGTGGCTGCTTTTGATCGGGCCCGTCTTCACCATCTTGCGGTGGAGGACCCGAGGACTGGCTTCCTGGTCAAGCCCTACTTCAGAAAGAGGCTCGAAGGTGCTCTGGACGAAGCTCTTCGTAACGGGGAAACGCGGTTCCTGATTCGGGTTGCGCTCGAGGGCTCCGACCATCTTCGCAAGCGTTGGGGGAACAGCCGCTTCGATCTCCTTCTCGCCCAATTCGCGAAGGGGGCGAGAAAGCTCCTGACGCGGGAGTCTCTTGTTGGGCGAACGGGGCTCTTTCGGTTTGAGTTCTTGTTGGAGAGCAGGGGCGAGGACCTGGTCGAGGCCTTCCGAAGGGCCGCACGGCTTGCAGCCTTGGATGTGCTGGATGAGCTTTCCTCCAAGGAATTCCTTGCCTATCTCGAGGTTCAAGGGGCCCGCTTTCCCGAAGACGGACGGTCCATGGCCTTCTTGTTGGATGCCCTGGGAAGGAGGGACGAGGATCTCCCCTCGGGAAGGAGTCGCCAGCCCATTGTGAGAGGGGGGTACGTCTTCGCTTCCAAGGCCATGAAGGCCGTACTCGATGATTTGGATCGGATCTCGGGAACGGATTTCTCCCTTCTGGTCCAAGGGGAGACCGGGACAGGTAAGGAGATCATTGTGGATCTTTGCCACCAGGGGAGCAAACGGAGTGGGGGGCCTCTGGTCAAAGTGAACTGCGCTGCGATCCCTTCCTCTTTGATCGAATCGGAACTCTTCGGACATGAGAAAGGGGCCTTTACCGGGGCAACCCAGCGAAAAAAAGGTCTGTTCGAGGCAGCGTCTGGGGGTAGCTTGTTTTTGGATGAGGTGGGGGAACTTCCCTTAGCGGTTCAGGCCAAACTCCTCCGCGTGCTTCAGAACAGGGAATTCTTCAGAGTGGGGGGAACCCACCCCATCTCGGTGGATGTTCGGGTGATCGCCGCGACCCATCGGGATCTCACCAGAGATATGAAGGAAGGGAGGTTCCGTGAGGACCTCTATTACCGTCTCCAGGAGTTCTGCTTGAACTTGCCACCCCTTCGGGAGCGAAAGGAGGAGATCCCCTATCTGATCGATCATTTTGCCGCGGAATACCAAGGAGAGGCCAAGACGCTGAGTCCGGGAGCTTTAGATCTGCTTTATCGGTATGATTTTCCCGGGAATATCCGTCAGCTCAAAAACCTTTTGCAGCGAGCCTTCGTCCTCGCGAGGGGGCCCTTTATCGAGCCCGAGGATTTGGACCTTCCCCCCCTCCAGGGGCCGCGCCTCGAAGAGGAGGAAGAGAAGTCCGAGCCGGCTTTTGTTCTCCCCTCCCTGCCTCCTCGGGACAGGCCTCAGGGGGGTGTTCGGGGACCTTCGCAGGGGGAGCGTTGGGCCCTTTTGGAGAAGCGGCTCAAGGAGGAAGGTGAGATCAGTCCTCAGGAATACCGCACTTGGTTGGGAATCTCACGCCGGACCGCAACGAGGGATCTGGGGACGTGGAAGGAGAAGGGACTTCTTTGGAGCAGGGGGAACAAGAGATCTCTTCGCTATGGACTTGGAAGGGAGAAAGGCTGAGCCCTCGGGGAAACCTTCCATGGGCTTCGGATTTGGACTAGGCTGGGCCCGGATCCATTCCCTTGTTGGATGACGCCCCGTCCATAAGGTCTCTTATGAGCCTTTGCGCCATGGCGCATTTTTGGCGCATTTGCTCCTTCCTACGTTTCTACCCACCGCATGGGGGCGGGGTTCTTTCGAAAAAAAATCCCTGTTTTTTTGCTGGCTAAGCCTTTTGTTTCCAGAGGCTTGAGAATCTGGCCGGACTTTTTGTCTTTTTTTTTGGGTTTCTCGACAACTTCGCATAAGTTTTGTTCGTCTCTTGTCGAGTGCGAGAGGAGGTTCCTTTCGAAGAGATTGGTTGAAACGGTGTGTGGATGACAGTGTTTCGGGTGATGGGGTTCCGGTGATGGTGCTCCCCTGAAGGGGCTCCTGTGATGCTGTGGATGCTCCCTTCTTGGGGGACCTTTTCATCCGAAACCTGTTTCTGTCCAGAAAAAGCCAAGTTCGAAGAGCTTTCCTCTTGCGCCTCGAGCAAGGGAAAAAGGATGACCGAGATGAGGAAAAGAGAAATGTTGGAATCTCCTAAGAAGTTCAGGTTGATTCGCCGTGAACGGCAGGTCTTCTCTCTGTTCCGCTCCCTTCCTATGCTGGTCTTCCTGGTCCTTCTGGGAACGACTTCCCTTTCTTCCCTTCTCTCGGGACAAGAACTCGCGGCCCGAAGAGCCCCCTCCAACCCATACCTCTCCGCGGGCCGTCTTGGGCAGTTCTCCTCGGATCAAGCCGGAATCCGGGTCAAGGCCCGGTCGGTCCTTTTCGGAAGTCCCCGGCATTGCAGGGCTCCTGCCACCATTGATTTCAAGCAGGTCTTGGATGCGACTCCTGAAATGCAAAAAATTCAGGACGAGGACATCCCCAAGGGTTCCGCGAAATACATCATCCTTGTGGCCAAGGCGGTGAAAAGGATTCGGAAAGTTGTGGCCAAGGTGGCTGTTTCCGAGAAGAGAGATTGCGTGGTCAAGG